>JAKSBQ010000406.1 GCA_022361075.1 Opitutales bacterium
AGCGTAGACCAACGTACCCACCGGTAATAATCCGAAGAGAAAGGCGAACACATTTTTGTAGCGAAACGTAAAGTAGGCTGCTAACGGCAAGCCTACGGTCAGGAGTTGTGCTGCGTCGTTTGGGTCGTTAAAAGTTCCATAATACCAAGCCTGTTTCACAACACCAATGGTTTCACCTCCTGATCGAATGGCTCTCATCATGGGCTCTTGCCCACCGAATCCAAATCCTGTGTGGACCATAAGGATACAGTGGACCGCAACAAAAAGACACATACCCATGAAAAAGAACGTAAAGATCTCTAATTTTCGTAACGAGTTGATATTCAACCAAATGACGACGAAGGTGAGATAGATTTTTAGGAAATCGTTGTAAGCAGACTGAAGTCCTGCGAAATAGAAATGTGAAGCATGGGAGAGTAAAACGGCCAAAAAAAGTCCATTGATCATTACCCACCAAGGGTTCTTTAGGTCCGGCATTTTGATTTTTCCTGACAAAATCTCGAGTCCGGTAAGAGCTACCGCAAGCATTTGGCAGATTAATACTGGACGTAGAGGAGCCAGCCAAGGCGCTCCCCAGTCCTGCGGACGAATAATCAAAAAGAACAAATGAATACAGCAAAAGAGAAAGCCCATAATGTTAGGGTGTTTTTTTGGCTAAGTTTTTGATCGAACTCCAGAGAAAACCACATCCCCAACTCAAGTGCATGGTCATTATTGATATGACGACGAGAGGGGCGTTTAGGAGCGTGATGCCTTTTCTTGCCTTTATAAAAGTTGTGAGAATCGAAATGGGGTGGGCTAGAATGATCAGAATTCCGATCCATGCAATTAGATCAATGGATGTTGCTATTCCGATCAACAATAGAGTGATCGCAAAGCAGAAGGCCAAAAAAAGAAGAACTGGAAGTGCCTGACGCACTCGTAAAGAGGAGGGATGCCTGGAGAGCATAATTCTTTTCCAATATCCATAATTGAAATACTGTCGCCCCAGAGTATTTAAATCTGCTCTTGAGATGTAGTCACAAACTATGTTTGGGTCGAACCAGATCTTTCCACCGCTCTTTCTCAACCTGTAGTTCCACTCGTAGTCTTCATTCGCAAAAAGACTCTCGTCGAAAGGGCCGACTTTTTGATAAGTTGATTTGTAGTAACAACCGAACGCTACGGTATCGACCTCTCTGGCGACACTTCCTGAGCGATAGGAAGCGCCTCCTGATCCGGCAGGATGTCCTGCTGCGATGGAGATAGCGCGGGCGAATGCTGACGGATTCCCGGGAACGATGTTACACTTGCCCCCGACATTATCTCCTCTCTTTTCAATCAACCCGCTTATACATAGCTCAATGTAATTCTGAGCCGGTTTTGTGTGCGCATCCATCCGTAGTAATATGTCATGCGAAGCGGCTTCGCAGCCGATGTTTAGGGCGAACGGGATCCGTCTGTGAGAGTTAGGAATGACCTTAATATCCAAATCCGGGTTGTGCTTCTTGAATTGATCGATTTTCCTGAGGGTTTGGTCAGTCGAATGACCATCGATCAGCAATACTTCCATTCGATCAGTCGGATAAGTCTGATCTCTCAGGCTTTCTAAGAGGCTTCCTATCGTTTTTTCCTCATTGTAACAGGGAACAAACACTGTAACTGCAGGTCTCATCCTATTTTCTCCAGAATTTTTTGAGTCGTCTGCTCCCAGTCGTCATTGACTCTTCGCTTGGATATCTCCTGTCTGTCTTTCCGTTCTATCTGCTCCCGAATGAAGTTATTCCAGTCTTCCCGACTTTCTGCGATCAGGACATCGGGTTTCAGACATTCGAGATCTTTGAGGTTTGATGCAACGATCGGAACGCCTGCTGACAAAATCTCCCTTGCTTTAACAGGGTTCACGCTCACCATGCGGGGGTTTTCCAGGTCATATGGGATGATCGCCACATCAAAAAACGAGCACCATTTGTAAAGATCCTCATATTCAATTCGCCCGGGGAAATGGACATTTGGATATTTTAGGAAACGATTGGGAGCATCCGTGTAGACAGGACCTAGCAGATAGAAATCTAAATCAGTATTTTGAATGACTAATTCTTCGATCAGATCAAAATCAATCCAATCGTTTATGGTTCCGTAGAACCCCACGACCTTCCGATCTGATTTTTGGAAAGGAAGCTGTTCATTCGCATTTTTGAGAGCTTTGGCGAATACTCGATGAGGGACCCCATGGGGCATGTAGTGAACTTCCTTCTCAGAAAGATCTTCGCATTTGTTTTTCAGATACAATGAGGTCGCGAAAATCGAGTCCGCATTCACCAAGGTGTTTGCCTCTCTTTCCTCAATGTAATCAGTGGGCAAGTTTTCAAACTTTGGCCAGTCGTCCACACAGTAGTAGACGATTTTCGATTTACTGGAAAAGGGTTCAATTAAATCGATTGCGCTAGGAATGAAGCACCAGAAAACGAGCTCGGTGTGGCGATTCAGGAGAGATTCTCTCCATAGATAAAACCTGAAAAGCGATTGGTTTACTTTCAGTTCCCATTTTCTTGTGGCAAGCGGGATGAGGACAGGAGACAAAACTCTCAAAAGTTCGGTTTTTTTCTCTGCTTTCTTAAAAATACGTTTAGCCCGGCTCCATATTCGTCCTAAATCGCGTCCGGCTGCCAAATTGGGTTTTCGCGTACCGATTGATTCGATCCAAATAACGGTTTCGTTTTTCGCAACCTGTTTGAGAATATGAGTGGTACAGGTCGGGACATCGTTCCAGTCTTTTGTGAAAGCGACATGATATCTACCCGATTTCATTTGGAAAGTATTTGATTACTTTGACTCAGTTCCCTACATGAATCCATATGCTGCGCTGTAAAGATCTGCACATTTAGAAATGCTAGCATTCTGTGATGCCCAATTGCGGGTGTTTGTGGAATACTTTTTCCACAATTTTCTGTTTAGGCAGAGTTCTAGAATCGATGAAGGAAATGAATCTATATCATCCAGATCACAAACAAACCCGTTGAAATTGTTTTTGATGATATCTTTATTTCCTCCAACGTTTGAAACAACAGCAGGGAGCCCTGCGGCGCATGCTTCAAGTAGAGCTATCGAGTGCCCTTCGCTCAGGCTTGTCATCAAAAAAATGTCCGCATCTACTAACAATGAGCTCACGTCATTACGATCTCCCAAAAGTTTAATGCAGTCATTGAGTCCCATCTTATTGATCTGCGTTTGCAGCTCTGCTTGAAGTGCTCCACCTCCAACTACTTTTAGAGAAACGTCAGTTCCAGTTGCTTTAGCTTTTTTGATAGCTTGGAATGCAAGTAGATGATTCTTAACTGGGTTGAGCCTACCAACCATGATGATACTACCGGGAGATTTTCCATCACTGAAATTGGTTGGTATATTTATTCCGTTATTGATTACTATATTTTTATGGCTGCAGAAAAGTCTATTGCTGAATCCTGACTTTTGATACACGTCATCTGATACATTGACAATTTTTTTGCAAAA
>JAKSBQ010000269.1 GCA_022361075.1 Opitutales bacterium
CAGGCTGCAATGTACATTACCCCAGTTGCCTACCTCGCTACGAATTTCCCCCCTGAATGGCTCTGGCTCCTCAAACTCAACCCCATGTTCTACGTGTGCGAAGGCTTTAGGTGGAGTCTAATTGGGGTCGGCCAAGGACCTGAACTCTATATGCTCTGGCCTATTAGCATTGTGGTTATCATGACCATTAGCGGCATGTTTATGTTCCGCAAAACGGAGAGAACTATTGTAGATTTGCTGTAGTAAAACGAAGATTGAAGTAAGTAGATGGAAGATGGTCTCAGTCTGCAAACTTCTGACTCCAACAACCCAACTCCTAAACAAGATATGCAATTTAAAGATCTAGAAGCGTGGCAAAAGGCACGATTACTTGTATCTAATATTTATTCTATTACTCGTTCAGACCAGTTAAAAAACGATTTTGGATTATCTTCTCAAATCCAAAGATCAGCAGTTTCAACAATGACAAATATCTCAGAGGGGTTTGAAAGAACCCATATTCAAGAGAAAATTCAATTTTATAACATTGGTAGGGCATCATGCGGAGAAACTCGTTCGTTACTCTACGTCATACAAGACAACTACGAGTATCTTTCAGAGCAAACATCAACATTGATCAGAGAGTGCATTTCAGTTGGCAAGCTCATTTCAGGATTAATCAATTCCACCGAAAAGAGAAAATAGTACAGCCACTCCTATCTCTCATCTTCTAACTACCATCTTCAATCACAATGAGCACTAGCGAAACAGTGATCCGCGTTGAAAACCTTGGGAAACGCTACCGCATCGGCACTAACAACCCTCCAGCTAGATCCCTTGGAGGTAAATTCAAAAATGCGGTTACCTCCCCTTTTGAATGGTTAGGAAAACAAATGCGGCCACCTACTGAGGAGGAAACTCTTTGGGCACTGAAGGATGTGTCATTTGAGATTAAAAGAGGTAATGTCGTAGGGATTATCGGTCGCAATGGAGCGGGAAAGTCCACTCTTCTTAAAATTTTGAGCCGTATCACAGAACCAACTACAGGTTTCGCAGAAATCAAAGGTCGTGTTGGTGCACTCCTCGAGGTTGGCACCGGCATGCATCCGGAGTTAACAGGTCGCGAAAACATCTATCAAAACGGCTGTATTCTCGGTATGCGTAAATGGGAAATTGATAAAAAATTTGATGAAATCGTCAATTTTTCGGGAATTGAAAAATTCATCGATACACCTGTTAAACGCTACTCGTCTGGTCAACGCGTTCGACTCGGTTTTGCAATAGCAGCTCACCTTGAACCCGAACTCCTTGTCGTTGATGAAGTCTTGGCTGTAGGCGATACTGAATTCCAAAACAAATGTATCGGAAAAATGAAAGATGTTGCCGGACACGGCAGAACCGTTCTTTTTGTCAGTCACAACATGGGCGCAATCAAGCAGCTTTGTTCAGAATGCATACTCCTAAATAAGGGTTCTGTTGAACAAATCGGTCCTTCCTATGAAATTATAGAGAAGTACATTTTCGAGCCGAAAAAGAATACATGGATCTACGATAAAAAAGATACTGAACTAACATCTCCTCATATCAAATCCATTACGTCTACTGATATTAAAGGTGAATCTAAAGCTGAATACCGCTATCAGGAGGATATCTGTTTCGAAATCACACTGGGTTCAACTGATGGTATTAAGAAAGGCAATATTGGTATAAGCATTGAAAATAATTCCACAGAAGAACGCGTATTTGGAACCCAGGCGCAATTCTCGGGTTTTTCTTTTTCGGACAAGGCAGGTGAAATCGTGCTCAAGCTTACTCTAAAAAACCTAAAGCTGACACCAAACACCTACAATTTATCGATTGCTCTTTATTCTGATGCAGACCAAGTAGACTTCCTAAGATCAGTAATTCAGTTCAAAGTGATCGCTCATCTACTAGAAGAAAGTGCATTTTTATCAAAAAATGACGTAGGCACTTACTACTTCGATCACGAATGGGAAGAACTTAAACCTTAGAAAAAAACCATTTACCGAGCAATTTACCAGATAGCATGAGTTTTTTGTATAACGCCAAAAAGAACATAACTCAGTTCATGATCCGAGCGACCTGGAAACGCAAGATAGCCGATGCCGGTTTTCGAAATACATGCTGGACAAACAACATACCACTAGAAGATATTAATTTCGAGGATGGGAGACTCACCCTCAACCCTCTCAATCTCACTTTCGAAAACCCAGAGCAGGCATCCTTTTTAATATCATCTCATTATAAACCTATTCGAGACATCTGCAAAAAAGGGGAGCTTGAGCTTGAGCTAGCTCAAAGTGGATTTCTGGGTCATTGGAACAACCTTCATTCATATTTTACTGAACCCTCGGATTTCTACATGCTTCGGGAAATATTCACCTACGGTTTTTATGACTTTTTTCTACCTGAAGACGAAGCATTCATATTCGTTGATGTTGGTATGAATATTGGATTAAGTAGCCTTTGCATTCTGAATAGATTCAAAAATGCTAAATCCTATTCCTATGAACCCAGCAAAAGCACATTTGAAAAGTCGAAAGCTAATTTTTTGCTCAATCCACACTTAAAAGAAAGAGCCAAACTCTTTCAATGGGGCTTAGGAAACAAGGAAAGGAGCGAGAAGATATACTTCACACAATCAGGGTCACCTTCGGCTTCAATTTATCACAATTTTCAAAGTGAAGATGATCTTGAATCGACAAAATTACAATCCGAGCAAATTCTGATCAAACAATCCTCTACAATCATTCAAAATATCTTAGATGCTGAAAACCCTCCAAAACTCATTTTAAAACTCGACTGTGAAGGAGCGGAATACGAAATACTTCAGGATCTATCACAACATCGACTACTTGGTCACATTGACGCACTTCTGTTAGAGTGGCACGAGTTTGGAAACAAAAAAAGAAAATATCTCACTGAACTTCTGCACAGAGAACACTTCTCTATTTTTGGCCCTGACCTTTACAATCATTCCAAAAATGCAGGTAATCTTTTCGCTGCTAACACCAAAAGATCCTGACCGGGATCGATGATTAATGAAAAAGTCAATCAGCAGAATAGTCCGTGGACAACTCGGAAAAATAGGAATTGGTCTGTATGACACCAAACGCTATCGAACTGCATTGCTGGATGATGAATATGTAATTGAGAAAAAAGAATTTCCTGTACGAGTTTATTCACACTACATGAATGAGCTTTTAGCAAAGCATAGTGTGGCCAATGTATTAGATGTTGGAGCAAATGTAGGTGCGTTTATTTGGACCCTTCGCCAATTCGTCGGATTTACAGGACGCATCCATTCTTTCGAACCTAACCTCGAAATTTTCAAGCATCTCGACCAAAAAGCGAAAAAAGATGGGAATGCGTTTGCGCATGCCATACCTCTGGGAAAAAAGGAAGGCGAAGAGCTGAAAATAAACATCATGCAGTCAAATGTGTTTTCATCATTTCTCACGCCAAACTCCTATGGTGAAAGCACTTTTGAGAATCAAAATAAGGTAGTTAAAACACAGATATGCAAAATTAGAACTCTCAACTCCGTCTTCCCAGAGATTGAAGACAAACTGCTCAAAGGAAATATTTTTCTAAAGTGTGACACGCAGGGGTTTGATCACAATGTGATACAGGGAGCTGACCAAATACTTCCCAAAATCTCATTGCTCCAGGTCGAACTTAATTTTAAGCCCATTTACGAAAATTCTCCTTCTTTTGAGAACATCTATGAACTCTGTCTTAGCCACGGGTTTGCGTTAGCACTGATGTTTCCGGTTAATCACACTGAGGACGGAGCCTTGTTGGAAGCAGATGGCGTATTTGTCAATACACGTATGACTCACACAGGCAGCAATTAGTGCGTAAACATATAAAAGTTGTTGGCGTTACAGCTTACCCTCCGACAGAGTATAATCATTGGGGGCCATCTGCACTGCCTCATTCCCTCATCAAAAACCGTCCAGATGATATAGACTTTACGCTCTACACCTTCCTACCTGCTAAAGATATCGAAATATCTACCTTAACGAATCAATTACATAAAGCAGGCATTAAAAATGCGATATTACTCGAACATTGGGGCGTTAAGAGCAAATCAAGATTAAAGAATTTGGTGAGGAAGAAGATTTTCAAATTTACTTTTCCTCTAAGGAAAAAAATCCACTCTTCTTATGCCTCCTACCCTGTTTTGAAGTCTGTTATCAATGAGATAAAAGATGAAAATCCTGACCTCATTTTTCTGTATCCCTGTAATCTGGTTAACTGGGCAAAAAAACTCTCGAGAAGCTTTAAAGTGGTAGCATGTGGTCCTGATTGCTATGCCTTAACTCTCAAAAGAAAGCTTTCGGTAGAAACGGGGTTGGGATCCATCACCCAAAGGGACAGAATTGAACTTAAAAAGAGAGAAAGTATTAACAAAAAATGGCACTCAACCCAGAGCCATATGAAATTGGTCGGCATGGACGATCTGGAATCTTTCAACTCATATTCAAACAATCTAAATCTCATTAAATGCACTGCCTCATTTTTTAAACATCCGCTAAATGGCAATTTTCAAAACTCCATAGATAGACAAAAAATCTCCAGTCCGAAGAAAATTCTTATTTACGGATCAGGGAACTTGTCTGAACAAAACCTAATATCTGAAATAACTAAAATCATTTCAGAAGAGAAATTCTCGAACTCCTCTTCTCTACTCGTCAAAGGCGAAAACAAAATCGAAATTATAAAAGCAGCTAAGCATGCAGGCATTACTGCCGAAGAAGCTCCATGGTATGATTGTTACGAGGACTTGCTGGACAAGGTGGATATTCAAATCTTTCCGATTCTAATCGGGGCTGGCACAAAAGCGAAGGTGTTGTCTGCCCTAGCCAGAGGAGTGATATGTATAGGCACAAAGATAGCGTTTGAAAACATAGCCTTAGATCACAGAGAGAGCGCCTACTTTTTCGAGGATGCAAAACAATTCAAGGAAGCTTTTCAAGAGATCTGCTCCAGTCCGAACACCTCACTGCAAGTAGCAAAAGAGGGTCAGAAAATTGCATTGTCGCAGCACGACCCAGTTAAAATATCAAAACAGTTCTGGGAAAGCATTTCATGAGAGTATCTGTAGAAGCTCACTCAAAAAACTTTAACTCTTATCAATATGTTTAAACAACTAGAGCCGAAAATATATGTAAGGTTGACAGGCCAACTGGGAAATCAGCTTTTTTGTTACGCCTGTGGCCGCATTCTATCACTGAAGTTGGGATGGCCACTTGTTTTAGACAAGAGCCCTTACAGCTTTGACAATATGGGCCGAATATTTCTGTTGGACCAATACAACATCAATGCGGATAAAATCAGTGAAAAACCAATTAAGCCTGGTAGAGCAATATGGCCATTTAGAGAAAAAATCGTAAGATTTAGAGAACCGAAATTGAGTGATCTAACTGACGAGCAATATAAAGAAGGACATTCGTTAACTCCTCTCTCTAATGAAGTATTGGATGCAACATTTGATTGTTCCGTCATTTTAACAGGTTTTTGGCAAAGCGAGGGTTACTTCAAAGACTATGAAGAACTGATAAAAAAAGAGCTAACACCAAAGCTGAGCATTCCACAAAAAACACTCGATGAAGTTCAAAAGATTGTTCCCGAAAGATCTGTTTGCCTAGGATTCAGAAGATGGCATGAATTTGCAAAAGGTAAACATAGCCATCATTCTCTTTCGGAGGATTACTACACTCGAGCGATTGAATTGATTTCCCAACAAATCGAAAATCCTATCTTCCATATTCTCTGCACTTCAGAAGACAAAGAATGGGTGGAAAAGAATATTCCGGGCTCAGAAAACTTTCATTGGGTAACCCACTACCCCAGAAACGAAGAAGCCTACATCAATCTTTGGTTAATGACCCATTTCAAAAACTTCATTATTGCCAATAGCACTTACCATTGGTGGGGAGCATGGTTAAGTCATCAAGAAGATAAAAAAATTATCAGTCCAAAATTGGGGTGGACAAGTATGTCACCACAAATTGAAGGATCAATTGTCATCTAACTCCTTACTATGGAGGGACAACTTCAACTAAGTATCGCAATCTGCACTTTCAATAGGGGTGATGTCCTCAAACTCTGCCTGGATAGCTTAAAAGCACAAACAGTTCCTAACTCGGAATTTGAAGTCATCATAGTAGACAACAATTCGACCGATAACACACCTCAATTAGTTAATGAATACGTTTGCGAGAAAGATTCTCCATTCATTTACGTTCAGGAAAAGAAAGTTGGACTGTCACACGCCCGAAACCACGTCATCGAGATCGCTCGATCTCCTTACGTTGCGTACCTGGATGACGATGCCATTGCTCCGAAGAATTGGATAGAAGTAGCACTCAAAATTATTGAAGATGAAAAACCAGACGCATATGGTGGCCCTTACAAACCTTTCTACCTAAGTCCAAAACCAAAATGGTTTTTGGATCGATATGTGAGTTATTATCCGCGGGATTTCGCAGGCAACCTGGGCAAGCAAGAATATTTGCCCGGCAATAATATGATCATTAAAAAAGAACACCTTGTTGAATTAAAAGGGTTCAATCCCAACCTTGGAATGACCGGATACAAAGTAGCCTATTCCGAAGAAACGGACTTCTTTGATCGGTTGAAAAAAAAGCGCCCTTCCTGCCGTTTCTGGTATGAACCTGACTTGTGCATCAAACACCTTGCCCCAATTAGAAAAATGCAATGGAGTTGGATACTCAAAAACAGATGGGCACATGGCAGGGATATCACTCCAATCTATGAGGGTATAAAAAAAACAAATTCACTCGGATTCATGAAACGCTTCCTTTGGATTTTGAAAATGACACTTTCAAGTCTCATTATTGCGATTTTCAAGAGGGATAAATCGAGATACCCTAACTGGCAAAATTACTTGTATGAGGATACTAGTCACTATCTCAGACGACTCGGTTACCTCTGGGTTTGCTTTAACAAAAAGCAATAGTCTAGAACCGAAAATCAGAGATGCTTTCTTATTTTAAAGCCTTGAAGTTAGCTATCTGGAAAGAAAGAAAGAACCTTTTCAGGCTCACCGAGTACAAAAAGCGATTCCCAAGTTCTGTAGAAATAGAGGAGGATACCCATGTATCCGATACATGTAAACTCGAAGATCACATCAAAATTGGCTGTAATTCTAATATCTCAAACACATTTATCGGAAGAGCTTCATATGTCAGTGAATTTGCGCGAATCAGTAATGCAAAAATAGGTAGATACTGCTCAATTGGACCATGGGTAAAAATTGGGCTTGGGAATCACCCGGGCCGTGATTATGTCTCAACCCACCCTGCTTTCTACTCTGTTAACAATAAAATGTCACCTCTCCTTCATACAGATAAGAATCGATTCATAGAAGCGTTGGAAACGATTATTGGAAATGATGTATGGATAGGAGCAAATGTTGTACTTAATGACGGCGTAAAAATTGGAGATGGTGCAATCATCGGTGCGGGAGCGGTGGTTTCGAAAGATGTTTTGCCATATGAGATAGTAGGTGGTGTTCCAGCAAAAAAGATCCGAATGCGGTTCAGTGAGAAGCATATAGAATTTCTTCTGGGACTCAGGTGGTGGGAAAAAGATACTGCATGGATCAATTCTCACAGTCACATGTTCGATGATGTGGAAAAATTACAAAAATCAGTTGGGAACGATTAACTGATTATCTCAAAATAACTTTCCTCTAACTGTATGGGTTTTCGATTAGTTAGGGTAGCCAGATACTACCAAAAATACGCTGAAGAGCTTTCTAAAACAAAAAAGTATAACGACTTTGGAAGCTACAAAGAGCAACTCGATTGCATTCTTTCAGACTGTTATCATTGGTCGGATTTCATGTCGGAAGCTCTTAATGAGCTAGGACTCGAATGCCATGAGATTATTTCAAACGTTCAACCACTCCAACAATGCTGGCTGAAAGAAAATTCACCAACCCAAAAGAATCATCTAAATGAGCAAGAAATTGTTCTGATGCAGATTCGTTCACTTAATCCTGATATTTTGTTTCTTTTTGATTGGTCCGAAAAATTTGGTCCGGAATTTGTGAAAACCTGCCGTGAATCATGTAAGAATCTAAAATTGGTAGTCGGCTGGTGTGGGGAAGCGCATCCTACATCTACATATTTCTCCCAACACGACATGGTGCTAAGCTGTGCCAAAGATACGGTCGAATACTTTGTAAATCATGGTTTAAAATCCTATCAAATGCACCATGCGTTCTCGCCAAAAGTTTTAGAAAGCATCGATGCAACAACAAATTCAACGAGCAAGAATGGGTTTGGTTTTATCGGAAGTGCCATCTATGGTGGAAATTTCCATCTGTCCAGAGCAGAACTATTTCTCAAACTTTCTGAAACTTTTAATTTCACCATATATGGTGAAATATCAAACATCACAGAAGATGCATTGGACTATGGTTCACCGATCAGTCAATATCTACGAAAAGCGTACGGCGTAACGGGAATGTTGTTAGCAATCATCGGTTTAGCTTCACTGAGAAACAGTTTGCCCGCCCAAAAAATTTTGAAGACGTATCAGAAGCAAAAAAAATACAAACCCATTTTCGAAGCATTATCCCACCTAGCTCAACCTCCTGTTTTTGGACTGGAAATGTACCGAAAGCTCTCAAGTTTTCTAGTTTGTCTCAATGCTCACGGACCTTCCAAATTCTCCTCGAATATGCGAATGTTCGAAGTAACAGGGATTGGGACATGCCTATTAACTGATTCAAAGCCAAACCTTGGAGAACTATTTGAAGCTGATCATGAAGTTGTAACTTATTCATCAGAAGATGAATGCGCTGAAAAAATCGATTATCTATCCAGATATCCTGAAAAGGCTCTTCAAATAGCAGAAGCAGGAAAAAGAAGGGTTTTGAAGCAACACACCTTTAACAATCGAGCATCAGTCTTTCTGGAATATCTTCAGAAAAACATCAGCTAGTCTATCTCTCAGTGCAATTCCTCTATCATTACATCCATTCTGGCAAGAAGCCTCCCCATCTAATTGGACTTTATAACTCAAGAAGTGTCGAAAAATTTGAGCAAGATCTCAGGTTTATAAAGAAAAAAAATCTCGATAGGATTTCAAAAAAAATGAGATTTTCTGTCATTTCATTTGATGACGGATTGACAACATGCTTTGAACAAACGATCGAGCTCCTGAAAAAGTATCAACTCGAAGCAACTTTCTTTATCGTAACAAATACGCTTAATAATAAGGCACTTGCCCACGAACACCTCAGTTCACTAATCGCTCATCTCCTAAAAACGAAATACACCAGTCAGAAATCTATCTCCCAGATCGAATCAATTTTGTCCATATCCTTAACTCAAAATATACGATCACTGACAAAGGAGATAAGATTACTCCCTCAAAAAAACATTGATGAGCTATGTAAAAGCATTCAATTGGACGCTCAGGACTACCTAGATCGAGAAAAACCTTACCTTACAAATTGTCAGATTGAAAAGCTAATCGAGGGCGGTTTTACAATCGGTGCACATTCGTGCTCTCATCCAAATTTTGCTGAAATTTCACTAGAAGAACAAATCTATGAAACCATTGAAAGTGCCAAACTTATTCAGAAGAATTTTGGTTTAAAAAAGATCCCATTCGCATTCCCGTATCTTAGAGTTCCAGATAATCCCGTCTATTTCTCAGAAATAAAAAAAACAGGTTTAATTTCAGAATTCTACGGCCAACACGGACTCATTTGGGATAAATCATTGCCCTTCATCCCAAGAATATCGATAGAAGCAGAAAATGCTGAACTACCAATCAATGTTATTCTTAAAAAAGAGAAAAAGATTCAGAGGAAAAGGTTTGTGAAAACACTGAATCGAAAAATTAAGAGCTTCATCTGAAGTGCCCATCATGGGCTCAACAAGCATTAACATGATTCTCAAAAAACACATGTTTAATCACCACAGAAATCAAAAACTTGGGCTAGTACTTTTGCTCTCGGTATTCTTGTTGCTGGTAAATGTTTTTCATATCCACCACCCAATTTTAAGTACACCACTAGTTGAAATACATGGATTCAGACAAACTCAGACTGCGGTAGTCTCAAAAAATTATCACAAAAATGGAATCGACTTATTTGAAGCTGAAATAAATTCTTACGGAATCGGTAAGGAGCGGAAAATTCTTCTTGAGATGCCGATCTATCAGGCCTTTGTTTCGACTCTTTACAAAGTGTTCGGCGAATATACGTCAGTAGGAAGAGTTCTATCACTCCTTTCACATTTGCTTGGTGTCTTTGCACTTTATAAAATCCTATCAATCATCAGTAAAAACGATGATTTTTCTTTTCTAACCGCCATAGCATACCTTTTCTTACCTTTAAACCTGATTTATTCAAAAGCATTTCTTGGGGATACAATGGCAATCTCACTAGCATTATTTGGGATGCTTATGTTGCTGTTATCATTTAATACTAAGAATAATCACATATTATCCATAATTTCACTGTTATGTATAACATCATCGATACTGATAAAACCCTTTTACGCTCCCATCCTGGCAATTCCTCTGAGTTATTATTGCCTTCAAACAAAAAAAATCAAAAACCTGCTTAAGGTATTTTCTGTATTCGGATTAGCAATAGTCATACTTTTTGCATGGCAGACTTATTCCGAACAATACAATGAAGTTCATGGGCACTCATGGTTTTCATTAAAAAATCCATCATACAGATATTGGACATTCGGAGACGTCCAGATGAGACTAAGCCTTGATGAGTGGATTCATAGACTACGTCTTGTCTTTTTTGTCTGGGCTAATCCATTGGTCTATTTAGTAATGCTAATTCTTCTTGGGTGTGGCTTATTTACTTACATCAAGAGTTTTTTAAAATCTCAGTTCAGTAAATTTATATTAATTTGGATAATTACAGGAGTGCTATACTGGATAGTTATATTCAAAATGCTTAATCACAGTTATTACGCACTACCTCTGACACCAATAATCTCTATTATTATAGCGCATTCACTCACTTTCTTCGCTGATGCAATCAAATCCAAAACGACATTTTCGCACAGATCGATACAAGTATCCATAGCATTATCATACTGTTTTGCTATGTCTTTCTTCTATCTAAAATTGAGTGGAATTAGTCCTTATGGATATGATCAATATACAATTGCAAACAAGATCCGACAGAACACTGAAAAAGACAGTAACGTACTTCTATTAAGCAAAAATGCCAATTGGAGTTCAGTAATACCTTTTTATTCAGAACGTAAAACTCTCAGCCTTTCGGAGGATTACAAAAGTCATTATGATTATCCATTATTTGAAAGAGATAGACCACACTATCAATATTTCGCAATTCTAGACCCTGAGAACATGCCTCAACTCGACATCGAAGAGTCTGGCAGCCTCATTCACCAATCTGATTTGTTGAAGCTGTACGAGTTCGATAGAAACAAACTCTGACCATTAAAATCTGAACAACGATTAGGTGCTTTTTCCAAAGTCAGATACGACAAAAGAGGGGTGGCCGTGGAGTGGAACGTATGTTGAAGCTGGCCTGGCAAAGCTTGCAGATCAGCATTCAAAATCAAGTGATCTGCCGAAGATTTCAATTATCACACCGTCTTACAATCAGGGTAATTACCTAGAGGAAACCATACGTTCTATTATCCTACAAGGATACCAAAACCTCGAGTTTATAGTCATCGATGGAGGCAGCACGGATCAATCTGTCGGTATCATCCAAAAGTATTCTCAATGGATTGATCACTGGGAGAGCGAGAAAGATCGGGGGCAAACTCATGCCATCAATAAAGGTTTCGACAGAGCAACCGGTGTAATTGGCAACTGGATCAATTCGGATGATCTGTTAGAGCCAAACGCACTTGAACGAATTGCCGATAAATATAATCCGCAGGAAACATCGATCATCTGTGGTGACGCTACTGGGTTTTATGAAGACGGCCACAAAGCCGATTATGATATTAAACTGCAAGGCATTAGCCTAGAATCGATGATTTGTTTTTGGCAGGAAAAAGCGATATGGGAGCAGCCGGCAATATTCTTCCCTTTAAAACTTTACAGGGAAGTCGGAAAGTGCGACGAAACCCAGCACATGGCTATGGACTATGACCTGTGGTGTCGCATGCTGCAAAGTGCAAGAATCAGTTACTTGAACCAACCTGTCTGCCGAATTCGCCGACACAACGATGCGAAAACCTATAAGTGGGCATATCAATGCTGGATGATTAACAAAAAGATCTCTCAACGTTACTGGAAGTTATTAAAAGAACCAATCAATAGGCATGAGTATCATCATTCCTATTGTGCACATTGTGTCACGCTGGCGCTTCGTATGCTCTACGCTTTGCGTTGGGGTCCAATGTTCCAGTTGTTAGGCAGCGCGTATAAAACAAATTCCGTAGAAACGACTAAATTAATCATTAAACACTTTTTAAGCAGAAGTGCTAAACTGCTTCATCTGAAGAATAGTTAACAAAGCCACATCTCCCAACTTTAAATAATGCCACTGAAAGTTTCTGTCATTATTATCACCCGGCATCGGCCTGACATGCTTCATGCTTGCCTTGAGCACCTGGACAAAGAACGAGATCAAGACCTAGAAGTTGTCATTGCCGACAACTCAGATCCTGGTAAAAATGAAAGCTCAAAAGTTGCAGAAAATTTCCAATGGGCAATTTACCTGCGCATTCCTCACGATCGATCTTTTATAACCGGATCCCGCAATTCGGGTGCTCGTCGCGCAACGGGCGAAATCTATGCATTTATAGATGATGACTCAATGGTTTATCCCGGTTGGTTGGCTGCTTGTAGGGAAGCCTATTCGGATCAGAAGGTTGGAGCCGTTGGAGGTCGTATTCTCGATCCGGAAGTGGAAAACCTGGATCCTTTGAGAAACGATCCTATTGGAAAAATCTATCCCAATGGTTATCTCAGTGACAATTTTGACTGTACTCCGAAAAACACTGTTCAAGTCCAACACTTACGTGGCTGCAACTGCTCGATACGTCAATCACTGTTTGAGAGATTAGGTGGATTTGACGAGAATATCAAAGGCTACGGGTTTGATGAATTTGATCTCTGTCTTCGTATTACAAAAGCCGGTTACAAAATTGTACATCACACTCCTATGCAAATTTACCATCGCTTGTCCCCACGTGAGAATTCAGAACGTATCACCGTTTCCTATAAACCAAGAAAAACGAATATCCGTAACCTAAGTTATTCGCTTGCAAAACATTATGGCCAATTTGGGATCACCTTCCTGCGCTTTAGTTTTAACCTCACTCCTCTCAAAAAGTTGATCAGAAAACCCTCAGGAGCCAATTTTCTGTTACTCATCGCCACGCTCCATGGAAGGATCGAGGGATTTTTAGCCTCACTTACGACAAGAAAGATACACATTCAATAATGATGAACGTGATACAGTAGGCCTCTCAGTGGTATTATCGATTAGAACCGTTTGATGAAAATTCTCACTATAACCTCAGAACTGCCCTACCCTCCGAACTACGGAGGTGCGCGTTTAAGACAATTTGAGCTTTTGAAACGTTTAACGAACGACCATGAAATTCATTTGGTCACTTTTTGGGAGACTGAGGAAGATCGAAAATTAACATCACATCTGGACAGCGTCTTTACATCAGTGTCCGCTATGATGAAGCCTGAACCGCAGTCCCCTAGTTTCAGCGATCGTTTCAAGGTCCCTTATTGGCGATTAACGTGGTCTGAATCGATGGCTAAGCTCATTGAAGACAAAATCGATCAATTATCCCCGGATGTTGTATATGTGACTCCATCGCATATGGCTTTCTATTCTCCATATTTCAAGAAAACCCCCGCGTGGATTGATGCCACCGACTCTGGTGAACTTCACGCACTTTCAAATCTTTCTGTTGCGAAGAACTTTAAAGAGAAACTACAGGGGTTCATCAAGCTCCGTGCCGTCAAACAGTATGAAAAACATTGGTATCCAAAGTTTCAGGGTGCGAGTCTTGTTGCTGGCCCTGACGCTGACGCTGTTAAACGACTATGTCCTAAACTACCGATCGAAGTAATCGAAAATGGAGTGGATACCACCTATTTTGCACCACTCGACAATATTAAAAAGAAAAAGCACATCGTGTTCACCGGAACGATGGACTTCAGTCCAAATATCGATGCAGTTGAGTGGTTTTGTTCCGAAATTTTCCCATCTCTGAAAGCGCGACACCCTGAACTTGAATTCGACATTGTCGGACGCGCACCAACGCAAGAAGTTAAAGCACTCGCTGCACAACCGGGGGTTAATCTCCATGGATTTGTTCCTGATTTAAGAAAGGTAGTGCAGGAAGCTTGGTTTTATGTCTGTCCAATGCGCAAAGGAGCCGGAATGAAAAATAAGTTACTCGAAGCCATGGCTATGGAAATGCCCATTGTTTCAACATCTGCCGGGGCTCAGGGCTTGAACATTGCCAATGCAAAAGAAGCCCAATTATGTAGAACTTCTTCAGAATTTATTGAAGAATGTCTTAAACTCCTTGACCTTCCTTCGGAATTAAAACGCATGGGCGAGGCTGGACGCGAATACGTTCTAAAAAACCACTGCTGGAATCAATCAGCTCAAAAACTTGAGGGGATATTAAATGCACTCGCGAGTTCTTAATGCCATAAAATGGAGATCTAGACTGATCTCTCAAAGATTGTTTTTACGCATTAAGTTCAAAAACTGGAAGACGCTTTCAGAATCATATGCAAAACAAGTGCCTTCCCGCGAGGCTGTGTTTCGTAATGGCAAAAAAATTTGCCACCCTCCTGATAGGATGGGACTCACAGTGACACTTTTCGAAATTTGGAAGTCAAAGGTCTATACCCATCAATTTTATCACCCGAAAAGAGGAAATATCATTATTGATGCGGGTGCGAATATCGGAATCTTCTCTCTCTGGCTCTCGCAGCGATGTCCTGACTGCAAAATCTACGCATTCGAACCCTTTCGAGAGAATATCGCCTACCTGGAGAAAAATATTGAAGCATTTGAATTTGATAACATTGAGATCATCGAGGGAGGTATTGCAGGCGCCTCAGGTTACACCTCATTTTCTGACCATAATAACTCTCGTTCCGTAGATCATCGCCTATCTAATGCCATAGCGGAAGACCCGACTGATGATACAGCTATCCGCACATATTGCATGTCAGACATATTTAAGATGATTCCATCCGAAAAGATCGACTTCTTTAAAATCGATGTTGAAGGCAGTGAACTGGAATTTTTTGAATCCTTGAAAAAAGACGACTTGTTAAGGATCAAGAAGATCGCAATTGAATACCATGACAATATCAAACCGGGCACAAAAAACTATATTTTGAGTAAGCTGGAGGCCACTCACACCACAACAGTAAAAACTGATCCTGGTGATGATTATGGTATGATTTACGCGAAGCTAAAAGCGTGATAAATCTTAAGTAATATCCAACATGTCTCTGTTAACAACTCTAGATAGTTTTTACGGACAAATCCGCGGATACAACCGAACGAAGATAAGACATCAGGTTGATACGAACATGCACAAACCTCGTACGGTGTTGGAAAATGAACAGAAAAAACTCCTGAACTTGCGTATCCAATATGCCCTCAGTCATTTTCCTATTTATCGTAATTATGTTGAGCAGAAACTGGATTCTATTCCCGATTTAAATTCTAAATCTATTTCTTTCGAATCTTTTCCCATTTGGACCCGTGAGGAACAAAACAACTGGTTCGAAGCACAAAATGGCCCACCAGTTCCAAATGCCAAACCCCATGCCACAGGTGGCTCCACCGGAAAACCTACTCGCCTTTGGGTTTCGCGTGAGAGTTATGAATGGCGTTGTGCAGTTTCGCAACGCGGATACAGTTGGGCTCAAGCCGAAGACGGACAAAGTGTTGTCTACATTTGGGGTGCACCAGCACAACCTTTGCCAGCCTGGAAAGAGTGGAAACAAAACATTCACCATAAAATCCTTGGGCATACTATCTTTAACAGCTTCTCCTTTGGTGAAGAACGCATGGCAGAATGTTGCAAACTAATTAACCAAATCCGCCCTACTGCACTGGTCGGTTATTCCGGTAACCTAATTGCACTTAGTCAGTTTGTTAGCCAACAACCCGAACTATTAAAATGGAAATCAAAAACTGCTATCGGAGCGGCAGAAGGACTCCAACTCCAACACCGCAAGCAAGTCGAAACCTATCTGGCAAATGATGTTTTCATGTCATACGGAAGTAGGGAATTTATGCTAATTGGCATGGAACACGAGGATCATTCAGGATATTGGCTATCTGATGACAATCTATACACTGAGGTTGTTGACGATATGGGGAATCCACTCGAACCAGGTCAATCAGGACGTATTGTCGTGACTGATTTGAGAAATGACGCTTCTCCTATGATCCGATATGAAATCGGCGATATGGGAACGATGGCTGAAAATGATGACTCATCAGCGCTCCCATTCCGCAAACTTGCAAGTGTAGATGGTCGTACCAATGAGTTTATTTACTTACCAAATGGGGAGCGAATGACTGCGCTCTTTATTCCTCATCTGATGAAAGAGTTTCCGTGGATCGAGGCCTATCAAATCCATCAAACAGATAACCAAGCTATGAATGTTCATTTCATAAGCCCACAGGCACCTTCCCAAGCTTCATTTCAACCGGTGAGAGAAGCATTTTTTGGATATGTCCCAAAAGATTTCCTAATCGAATTCACAAAAGTTGACTCCCTGGAGAAACGCAAAAACGGAAAAACACCGATTGTGATCTCAAATCTCAAAAACTGATTGGTTAGTACCGCCTGAAATTTGCAAATAACAAAATGGAATCCCCAGCAGAGATCGGTTTTGTCATCATGACACACAATCGTGTGGAACAGTTGAATCGTCTCTGTAAGCGCCTCACTAAAATGTTTCCGAAGGCACCAGTTGTTGTCCACCACGACTTCAGTCAAACCTCACTGGATAAAAGTCTATTTCCTCCTAATATTCATTTCATCGAACCATCACTTCCTACCAGCTGGGGAGGCATGGACTCGGTTGAAGCCATTATACACAGTATTGAAGTTCTTCATCGCGAAACTGCTCCACACTGGACATGCTTACTGAGCGGTTCCTGCTATCCCATCAAAAATGCGGAACAGATTCTTACAGATTTAAGATCAAACCAGTTTGATGGACACATCGGCCACCTCAAAATACCACATTCTCCGCCAAATTTTGATGACCCAAAGCTCAAGGTTTATTATTTACGCTACTTCTCGGTGATATTGTGGGGGCTCACAGTCGCTAACAAAAGATTGTGTCGCAGACGTTACCGGCTTGCTGATACATGGGTACGACCTCTGAATACGATCTTTCCCAAAATTCATCGTCCATTCAGTAAAAGTTTCCATTGTTACTGGGGTGAAACCTGGTTTTCCCTTTCTTCAAAAGCCGTTCGGAGATTATTAGATTTCCATCAAAACGATTCTGCGCTGAAACATTACTACAGGCTTCGTCGTAACGTCGATGAATCATATATTCACACGATCCTGGCAAATTCACCAGATTTGAATCTTAGCAATGACTGTTTGAGATACACTGATTGGAAAAACTCACCCACCACTCAACATCCCAAAATTCTGGATATGGGGGATCTTCCAAAATTACTGAAGTCATCTGCTCATTTTGCCAGGAAATTTGATATGAAAACAGACAGCCAAATTCTCGATGAGCTGGATGTAAGAATCAGCGAAACTTAACATCTAAAAACAATAAAGACTTCAAATCGTAAGATTTCGCCCGTGAAAGTACTTCAACTAGTCCGTGCACTTGATATTGGTGGGCTTGAGCAGGTGGTGATTAATATCACTAAGCATTTCGAAGAACGACACCAATTTGAACTATTTCTGGGATGCCTTTTCTTCAGGGGCACCCGTTTCGACGAGGCCAAAACACACATAGCCTGGGTCGGCAATCCAGAGGCTGACAATTCATACTTACACCTGCCTACTTTCATCGATTTGGTGAGGTTTCTCAAAAAGTACAAGATCGACATCATCCACTCTCACAATCCTGTCCCTCACCGCTATGCCTACTTTGCATCCCTATTTACAGGAATTCCCATCGTACACACCAAGCACGGAAGAAATTATCCTAAAAACAAAAAAGCGGTATGGTTAAATCGTTTGTATGCTAGCCGCAGTAGACGGATTGTGGCTGTCTCAAAAGATGCTGCGAAAGTATCCATCGATATTGAAAAAATTAATCCTCAGAAAGTCACCACTATCGTAAATGGTATTGATACTGAGCAATTTAAGCCACGTCCTGAGGTAGCGATCGATCTTCGCAGAAAAAACGGAATTCCTGACGATTCTTTTGTGATCGGCAGTGTCGGTCGCCTTGCACCCGAAAAGGACTATCTTCTGTTACTGGAATCGTTTGCCAAAGCATTTCCAACCAACGAAAAAGTGCATTTGCTGCTGGTAGGAGATGGATCCGAAAAAAGCCAACTCCTTCAAAAAGCCAAGGATTTGGATGTTGAAAATCGTGTGCACCTACCTGGAATGCAAAAGAACACCGAAATGTGGTATCCGTGCATGGATGTTTTTTGCCTGACTTCAATCACAGAAGGAACATCGATCACACTACTCGAATCTGCAGCTGCTGGACTACCAGCTGTGGTGTCCGATGTTGGAGGTAATGCTGACATTGTTACTCACCAAGAGACCGGATATGTCATTAATCCACGCAACAAGCTATCACTATATGGAGAATCCTTTAAGAAACTCTTTTCTAGTAAAAAACTACGAATTACGATGGGAACAAAAGCGAGAGAGAAAATAGTCCAATGCTATTCATTAAAGGCAATGATTGAAGGTTATCAAAGATGTTACACTTCGACATGTAAAACGCGTTAAGTCCTTCTAATGTTATTTAACAGCACAGAGTTTGTTTTATTGGTTTGCTTAACTTTTGTTCCATACTACCTGCTGCCATCAAAGCGCTTTCAAGTTGAAATCCTCATTCTAGCGAGTCTGGTTTTCTATGCTTACAGCAACATATGGTTGTTGATTTTGCTTGTCTTCTCCGCCTACATAAACGCCTTTAGCAGTCTAAAAATCAGCAATCATGTAGAACTAAAAATCAAAAGATTCTGGGCGATTGCAGGAGTCATCACGAATTTATCAATTCTTGGTTTTTTTAAATATGCGGGCCTAATATCATTCACCATATTAGGGAATACTGGTAGCCATGGCGAATTTGCTCACTATATTGCACTGATTCCGCTTCCGGTCGGTATTTCCTTCTACACCTTTCAAGGCATCAGCCTGCTGATGGACACATGGAGCGGTAATGTTCAGTCCGACCGCGAGCAATCTCAACTAAGACACTTCAAGCATATAACCTTCTATATATGTTTTTTCCCGCAATTAGTGGCTGGTCCAATCGTTAAATCCCATGAGTTTCTGCCTCAGATCAAAGACAAACGCATCAGCCAGATCAATTGGGAGCGATGTTTCAAAAACCTACTCACGGGCTATTTTCTAAAAATCTTTGTCGCGGATAATCTCAAAGAACTCACCGCGTGGATAGAGTTCCCCTATTTTTTAGGAAAGAGTTCAGTCGAGCTCACTTTCATGTTATTCGCATTTTCGATGCAGATTTTTGCAGACTTTGCAGGTTACTCGCTAATCGCGATAGGAATTGCAGGTTTGTTTGGCTACAAGCTTCCGACTAACTTTAATTTTCCTTACATCTCAAGAAGCTTCTCCGAATTCTGGAGGCGGTGGCATATTTCACTTTCCACATGGTTAAGAGATTATCTTTATTACCCTCTAGGTGGAAATCGAAGAGGCAGATTACGAACTTATTTCAACCTGTTCATCGTTATGTTTCTGGGAGGGTTATGGCATGGGGCTGCGTGGAGCTTTGCAGTTTGGGGAACCGCGCACGGGCTGTTCCTTGCCATCGAGCGAATGATAACTCGAAAAAAACACGAATCCGCAAAAAGTTCTCAAAACATCATCACAATTCTAAAGATGTTCTTCGTTTTTTCGATGGTTACCTTCGCATGGCTACTCTTCAAACTTCCAGACTTCACCCACGTAATTAGCTATTTCACAGCCATTTATTCCAATGTTGGAATACCCATAAGTATTCCGAATCTATGGTACATTCTCTTTTTTTCTGCTGCTGTTATAGCCTATCATTTCAAGGCGTATTTGCAGGAATCGAGACAGATCTTCATTCCACAAAAAATACAGATTTTGATATTTAGCGCTATGCTATTTCTTCTCATCAACGATCCGGGATCTCAAGGAGATTTCATCTACTTTCAATTCTAAGTTCTTCGAAACAATCAAATGAGAATCATAAGATTAAGCATAGGTTTCGCGCTGATTTTATCAGTAGCATACAATCTTATGCTGCATTTCGGATTGGATTCAGATTTGCCTCCGATAAGTCCAGGCACGCGAAAAATGATTCGAGCCGAGAATTACATTTATAACCAAAATTCTGCTGATAAAATAATAGTAGGCTCTTCCGTTTCGGCAGGATTGGATGACGTCGCTCCTGAAGACTGGTATGTCCTTTCGATGCAGGGCGAATCCTCGGCTACCGGGCTAGAGATCGTTCTTCGTTCTAAAAAAGTACCATCTGTCATTTTAGTTGAGATGAATGTTTTAGAAAGAGGAGTTAACAATGAAAAAGTAAATCAGTTATTCTCTGTAGCTAGATATTCGTTGGCTAAGTTCCTGCCTTCGTTTCAAAACAAAAATAGGATCTCACGAATTTTATGGAAATTACCATCATCGATTAACGAATTCCAGAAAAACTTAAGAGGCATTAAAACCGATATCTCAGTACAAATAAAGACGGACAATTTGCCTTCACCAGAAGTCGTAGAGCAACTGCTTCAAGAACGTCTGATAAAATTCCAAAAACCGCTGCCCAAAGAAGTTTTAAACGACAATTTGAGCAAACTGAAATCGCAATTGACTGAACTCAAAGCAAAAGGTTCCTCGATCTATTTGTTCAGATTGCCAGAGCATCCGAGCATTTACAGCACAACTCGCATGAAACAATTCATTCAAACTACTGATAAGTCTTTTTCCAAAACTGACTGGAATTGGCTTCCTGATGCTAATCCAAACGACTTTACCACAAACGATGGACAGCACCTCACCTATAAAAGCTTGGCAAAATACGCCGAGTATTTGTTTTCTCGATTAAATCAAATCCAGAATTAGGCCTATTAAAAACAGAAAACACATCGCATTCACAAAAGACTGGAATGATGTTCCTACCTGCACAACCCACATACTCAAACAAATAGCAAAAAATGAATCTGTCTTGTGGATCGAATCGATTGGAACACGAAAGCCAAATTTGGCAACTGGACGTGATTTGGGTCGGATTTGGAGCCGTATCAAGCGCATTTTCCAAAAAGCTGATGAAAAAACCAAACGATTAAAGGTATTGTCTCCGGTTTTCATACCACTCGCTTCTAAAAATTGGGAGCTCAAAATCAACCAATTCCTGTTCAGGTTTTACCTGAAAAGAGAATCTCTGCTGAACCACGATGCCGAGCTGGTTTTTTGGTGCTTTATCCCCAGTGCAATTGATTTGATAGAACCCTACTTAGATAGATCAAAACTAATCTACTACTGCGTCGATGATTGGCCGAAATTTGAAAACCTGCCAACAAACTATATTGCTAAGCGGGAATTAAGAACACTAGAAGCAGCGGATTCGATATTCGCGACTTCGTTGTATCTCCAAAACAAGTGCAAAAAAATCTCTCGAAAAGAAGTCCATTACATGCCTCATGGAGTTCCTTACCATGACTTCGCTCAAGCACTAAAGAATGAACAAACTCAACCACCTTTTCAGAAATCAGAAAAAAAAGTGGTTGGATTCTACGGAACCATCAACGACTGGATTGATTTCGATCTAATCGAAAGTTTGGCGACTGATAATCTAGATCTGGATTTCTTTTTGGTAGGCCCCATCTACACGGACGCCCCAAATCGATTCCACAAGCATCCTCATGTTCATTTTACTGGCAGAGTTGAGTATGTGGACTTGCCCAGATGGTGCAGACATTTTGATGTAGCAATTATCCCCTACGACCTGAAGAACCCACGCATGGAAAGTGTGAACCCTGTAAAAGCAAGGGAGATTCTATCAGCTGGGGTTCCAATTGTCGCCTCTAAGCTCAAAGATTTAGAGTGCATGTATCCGGATGTAATGATTGCTAATGACCTCAAAGAATGGAACACAAAGATCCGCGAACAGCTGGAGCGCAAAGACCATGCAGAAATCTCTGATCGCAGGAAGAATGATGATTGGAAACAAGTTACCTCCAAAATACTTGAAAAAATAGCATGAAACCATCAGTCACGGTATTTGTTCCCTGTTATAATGAGGAAAATACAATCTACGGCTTATTGGATAGTTTAAGTAAACAAACTTACCCACTAAATAAGCTGGAAGTTCTGATAATTGATGGCCATTCAACAGATAACACTCTCAATCAAATTGATCAGTTTAAAAACCATCATTCTGAACTACCAATCAGAGTGATTAACAACCCGCATAGACAGATACCACACGCGCTGAATATTGGTTGTAATTCTGCTTCAGGTGAAATCTTGCTTCGTATGGATGCACACTCCATTCCTTCTGAAAATTACGTCGAATTGTGCGTAGAAGGATTAATCCTGAAAAAAGGAGATAACATTGGGGGCAAATGGAAGATCGTTCCATCTAAGTCATCAGGAGTTGCAAAAGCTATCGCAATTGCTGCGGCTCATCCACTCGGTTCCGGAGGAGCATCTTATCGTTCGGGCAACGACGCAAAACATGTCGATACCGTTCCATTCGGATGTTTTTTTAGAATCACCTACAGAAAAGTTGGTCCTTTCGATGAAAGCTTGCTTGCCAATGAAGACTACGAGTGGAATTACAGATTGATAGAAAGCGGAGGCAAAATATGGTTTGATCCTAATATTGTATGTAACTATCTGGCCAGAGCCGACTTACCGTCACTCGCAAAACAATACCGTAATTATGGTTATTGGAAACGACAAATGCTCTCCAAGTACCCATCTTCATTGAGATTAAGACAAGCACTACCAGTGTTGTTGGTTCTTATGTTAAGTCTTGCACTGCTGTTATTGGCAATCGGAGTGATAACTTCTTCAACTTTTCTCACATGGGCAGGTGTCATGATGATTCTATCTCACCCATTTTTGATTATCATATCATTTATTAAAGAAAGAACTGGCATCACCCTCCTCAATTTTTCTCTAGTTGTAGCATCTCTCATGACTATTCACATCAGTTGGGGCTACGGTTTTCTATGGCGTTCTCTCAAATTCCTGGTCAAAAAAAATTCCTGATTTTATGGGTTTTCTCTTCTGCTGCATTCATCTGTTTTTTCTAATCATTCGCCCTCAGGATTGGGCAGTTCCATGGTTGGCACCACTGCGACCGGTACTCATCTGTCAGATGCTGGCAGTGTCACTTACTGGGCTCGATATCTTATCAGGAAAAATAAGACTGCCTGATCTCAAAAATCCGTGGTGGGTTTTGATCAATGGTTTGTTTCTAGCCGTCTTACTCTCCCATGCTTCACATTTCTATTTCGCCGGACTCAAGTTTGCTTTCGATGATTTTCTGAGAATTTACCTAACTTTTGTCGTCATTTGGTTAAATATCAACTCGCGACAAAAACTAGAAGTTTTTACATTTTTCTTCTTATGCATGTGCATTTTTGTCGCTGTCCACTGTATCCTAATGATCCATACAGGATACGGATTTGGCGGTCAGACTGCTAACTTGAGAGCGATACGATCTGGTGGTGAAATAGTAGGAGTGGTTCGGCAGGCATTGTACTACGGAACTTTCAACGACCCAAATGACGCCGCACAACTCATGACACTAGGACTACCATTGGCCGCTTATTTCACCTTTCGACACAAAAACGTAATATCTTTCTTAGTTGGTCTGCTACCTATTGGAACCTTAGTCTATGCGGTGTATCTCACCCAATCACGAGGCGGATATTTATCCATGGCAATAGCATTTGCAGTAGCATTTCGAAAGTTTCTCACCGTAAAGCAATTCATCATCGCTTCAGCATTCGGAGTGTTGGTACTGGTAATGTTCCTTCCATCCAGATTCGGAGCAAGAATTCTGGATCAATCGATGACGGAAAGAGTCGCCTTCTGGGGAGAAGCGAACTACGCTTTCAAAACAAGCCCGATCTTCGGTGTCGGTTACAAGATGATTACCGATTATATTGAAGGAGACCGCGCTACACATAACGCTTACGTTCAAGCTTATGCGGATCTTGGTGTGTTTGGCTACATATTCTGGTTTGGGTTTGTCGCATTCTCGTTTTTCGCAGCCTGGAGGATTGGCGACCTCAAACCAGAGGATGAAGATGACAAATCACTTGTGTTGTGGGCAAAGTGTATTGTTCCAAGTCTGGCAGGTATGTAC
>JAKSBQ010000151.1 GCA_022361075.1 Opitutales bacterium
ACGTTGGAAGAGCTTTCCAAAAGAATGAGATAGAAAAAGAAGCCACCCAGACGCGAAAAAATAAAAAAGAAATACCACTCCTTTGATTAAAAATTGATCCTGCAACACGCTAAAAGTTTATTGGATCTGCTCCACGAATCATATGAACCTCAACTCCAAAACAAAGGCCTCTAACAAGGCGTGTGAAGAAACTTCGTAAAGCTCCGCTTCACTCGTTCCTCCACTCCGCGTTCGCAGAGAAAATGAAATTTGATGTCCAACCAGCCGATAGAAGTAACCTCGAAAAAGTATCAGAGGTTTTGATTGATGCTGCCAGTTGGCTCGAATCGATCGGTCGCCCACTTTGGGATGTTAAAAAACTGAATCCAGGAGAACTGAAGAAAGAATACGATTTGGGTATCTATTATCTTGGAACCTTAGAAGGAGAACCGGTTGGTGTTTTCAGGTTTCAAATGAAAGATGAATGGGTCTGGCCTGAATTTGACCATTCTGAAGCTACTTACATTCATCGATTATCCGTTAAGAGAAAGTTTGCTGGTAAAGGTTATTCCCACCTTCTCATCGATGTCGCAATTTCAGAAAGTAAAAAGAGAAAAAGGAAGTTTTTAAGATTGGATTGCGATGCTGATAGACCTGAACTTGTCGAATACTACAAAAAGGCAGGATTTAAGTATCACAGTTTTGCACAAGTTGGCAAATTCAGCGCAGCAAGATTTCAGATGGAACTAGCGCGAACAAGGCAGTTGGTGTGAATTTCGAGTAGCTCCGCTTCTCGAAATCCACCACTTTGACGTTGTATAAATAAATATTGGATGAACCACTGAAGACACAGAAGGCACGAAAGATTTCCTTCTATTCTCCCTCAAATAGCATCCCAAATTCCGTATAATCCGTGACATCCGTGGTTAAAAAATCAAACCGTAGTAAAGATTAAAAAAGCCATCCATCCAGATAAACAGGCACTCCACCAAAACAAAAAGGTTTGAAAAGTTGTCCCCGAAGATTTAGAAAATCCACGAATATGAATCCTCTTACAACAAGACACTTGGTTAAATTCCGAGTCCTTCCTCCTCTCCATTAACCAGCTCCACGTTGTATAAAATATGAAAAAAAATTTCTCCGAATTTCGGCCAATCTGGTCGAATAGTATAAACCATCAAAAAAGGAAGCCTTATGGCAAAAATATTGATTGTGGGTGCTTTGCTCCGTAGCGGAAAATACGGATAACCTGGTGCAACCACATATACTCGACCGGCATAAACAAAAGAAGATAACAGATAAATATGCAGGTATTGGTTGACTGCTCCCATTCTCCCTTTGCGACAACCGGTTTTCGACGATTGTCGTCTCCGTAATCTTTTTAAAGATGAAGGAGATAAGTTTAGGCGGTATGCACCAGGCTGATTATCCGATATGGACGGTTGGTAGCCGAAAGTATCACTATGGATGAAAGGAGTAAGGATGCTGTCCATGTCGGTCACCTCACACTTTAGAATAATAATCATACAACAAGGCAGTTCGAGTAACTCTTAACAGCGGAGCTGTTAAGAGCACTCGACTTTGACGTTGGGTGACAAAAAAGAATTTCCTTAACAAAAAATATAAAAAATGACTCCAGGAATATATCACGTAAAATTCAGTTCCTCCATCCAAGCCCACGGCGAAGGTATGGCTGTAATAAATAATGGCACCGTTAATGGCGGTGATGTAGGCTATGTTTACACAGGTAATTTCATAGAAGAAAGTGGAGGTGTATCATCTACTCTAAGAATAAAAAAATGGAATCAAAACATTACTTCTGTTTTCGGACCTTATCCTGAGTTCACGCTAAACTTGAAAGGCAGTTTGTCACCTGACCAAAAAACATTTCAAGTATCAGGAAGCAGCCCACAGATTCAAGGTGCCACAATAAATATTCACGGATTTAGAGTGTCTGACACGGTTTAGATATTATAGATCCCAACAAGGCAGTTCGTGTGAATTTCTACCCGCTCCGCGGCTAGAAATCCACGACTTTGGCGTTCGATATAAAGAAATGATACCTCCAAAAAAGTATTCACAGATAGAATCAGAACTCGATCTTCTAGAAAAGGATGAAAAAATAACAGTCTTGTGGGCATGTGAATCAGGAAGTTGAGCATGGGGGTTTGAATCACAAGATAGTGATTACGATGTCAGATTCATCTACCTTAGAAGAACAGAAGATTATCTCAGAGCTTCACCTCTTAGAGATGTCATAGAAAAGCCAATTTCCGATGACTTGGATATTTCTGGCTGGGATCTACCCAAGGCACTAGGATTATTCCGAAAGTCTAATCCACCACTTTTTGAGTGGTTGCAATCACCAATTGTATACAGAAAGAATCAAGAGTTTTTCGAAGCAATCTCGGCAATGATTCCTGATTACTTTTCCCCTATTGGTTGCATGTATCACTATATGAGTATGGCTGATCGGAATCGAAGAAGTTACCTCGATAAAGAAGAAATTAAATTAAAGAGGTATTTTTATATGTTACGACCCGTATTGGCTTGTATGTGGATAGATGAAGGATTTGGCACTCCACCAATAGAGTTTGGGAAGTTGTTGGACAGGCTTCTCCCAAGTGGAGAGTTGAGGGATAAAATTGAAGAGCTCAAAGAAACGAAAAAACAAAGTGACGAACTAGATTTGGCACCTCCAATTCCGATCATCTCAGATTTCATCGTAGCTCAGATGGATAAGTTTACAGCTGCAACAAAAGAGACCCAGTTCACGAAGGAATGGGAACCTTTAGATCGTTTATTTCGAGAAGTCCTAATCAAAGTAAATAATAACAAGATCGAACAAGGCGGGTATTGAAATGCCGAGCAGCTTCGCAGCCCGGAATCCCACAGCTCGACGTTATACAAAAAAATTGAAAAATTTAACCTTCTCAATCATATTCAAGCTATGAGTAACGCTGAACGTGCAAAAGAAATTATAGATAAATTGCCGGAAGATACATCACTTCACGAAATCGCACAGAAAATTGAATTTGTTGCAGCTGTTCAGGAAGGATTTGATCAAATTGATGCTGGAAAAGGTGTAAGCTTGGAAAAAGTTGAAAGTATGATCGAATCATGGGCTACGAAGTAATCCTTTCCCCCAAAGCACTCGAAGATCTTGAATCAGTTGTCAGTTACATTTCTCAAGATAATCCCGAAGCTGCACTGAAATTCGGAAAGAAATTATTGAGGGAAGTCGCTCTACTTAAAATTTCTCCAAATATTGGAATGAAGGTTCCAGAGTTTGAAGATCAACATATTCGACAACTAATCAAAAAGCCCTACAGAATTATTTATCGAATAGAAGAAGATAAGAAGAGAATTAGTATTTCTAGATTCTGGCATTCAAGCCGTGACAACCTCATAATTTAAAAATAACGTAATAGTATAACAAGGCGGTTGGAGTAATTCCGAGCACTTTGCGCCCTCCATTCTCCACCTAGACGTTATGAAAAGAATAGAACTGAGTTTTTTACTCATCATCCTCCTTTTCCTTTCAGGTTGTCTAGAACCTCGTGCAAACATTTCTTCACCCAAAAGTTATTCGAATCTAGGAATACAATTCGAGTATCCAAAAAATTGGAAAATTACAGAAGATGAACAGGATGATTTTGTAAGATATTTATTTATTGAGTCACCAGGAGATGCGATTGTCATTTTACAAATTTACGGAAAAGAAGATAAATTAGATTTAGAGAATTTTGCCCACGACTTTTCTGACAATGCCAAAAATGAGCTTCCTATCGGAGTTTTTAGCGACTCTACTTTTGAAGTTACTGGAGACTATCTTGAAGAGAAATTCACAATATCACTACTAAATGAATCCGTTCCACACAGGCGAAAATATGCCTTAAGAGATTATAATGAACAGATATGTTTTATAGTTTTTCAGGTCGCCGAAGAAGACTTGGATAAAACAAATCCTGGTTTCGATTTAATAATTAAAACCTTAAAATATGAAAAATCATAACAAGGCGACTGTAGAAACTCGGCTAACGCCTCGTTCCACGCCTTGAACGTTGTGCAAAGAAATTGAATTGGTGTCACATTTTGCCACCATACATTTGTGAATCGGAAAAACGGGCTACATTAGAAAGATAAAGGAAAAGCCAAAGCGATCAGACATTGCATGGCGGGATATCGAAAGACTTTTTGTAGCTTTGGGAGGCCATGATGAAAGGAAAACCTCTAATCGCTGAGTTTGATGAGAGACACATCGTTGAACCAATTGGCGGACAAAGAATGTAAAACATAAACGGCCAAACAAGGCGGCAGAAAGAAACTGATTCCTATCGCGACTCGATGCTCATGAATCCAGTAAAAAACTCGCCACGTATGAAACTGCTCTTTCTGGCAAGCTTTCTTAATTACCGACAAATATTCTCCGATACATTGAACGAGTTTTAGGCTCAGTTCATCAGGCACAGTACATCACCATGTTTTGAGGAGATGAGACTCATTGCCGCTCCTGCAGCAACACAAGGAGTCACTTGAGGAGTCTTGCTAGCCTATTCCTATAAAAAAACTGAAGAGTATTCTCCTTTTAAGCCTCAAGCTGAGGACGACCTTCAACAGGCCAATCGATGTGGTAAAAGTTGCCTCTTTCTTTGTCTACCCGTTCATAGGTGTGCGCTCCGAAGAAATCCCGCTGTCCTTGAAGTAGGTTCTGCGGAAGTCTGGCGTTCCGATAACTATCGTAGTAGGAAAGCGCACTCACGAAAGTCGGCACAGGCACACCGGCCTCAACCGCTTTCACGATAACCTCGCGCCAATTGCTCTGAGTCTCATCAATAGACTGTCTGAAATAGGGGTCCAGAAGCAAGTTGGCGAGTTCAGCATCCAAGGCGTAAGCCTCTGTGATTTTTTGCAGGAAACCGGCACGAATGATACAACCGCCTCTCCAAATCTGAGCGATCTCTCCAAAATTCAGTTTCCAATCATATTCTTTCTGCGCTTCACGCATGAGTTGGAACCCTTGAGCGTAAGAGCAGATTTTAGAGCAATAAAGTGCATCGTGTATTTTCTTCAGAAAATCTTCACGATCGAGTCCGCCTTCGGCTACAGGGCCCTTTAGAAGGGTCGCTGCGTGAACTCTTTCTTCCTTCACCGCACTCATGCAACGAGCAAAAACAGCTTCAGCGACCGTTGCTGCGGGTACACCCATGTCGAGCGCGCTCACACTTGTCCACTTTCCGGTGCCCTTTTGACCAGCAGTGTCCAAAATGATGTCAACGAGCGGCTTTCCTGTTTCAGGATCTGCCTGAGCAAGGACCTCTGCCGTGATTTCGACCAAGTAACTGTTTAACGGACCTTCATTCCATTTTTTGAAAACTTCCGCCATTTCAGTTGGAGTCATTCCTAAGAGGTGCTTCATGAGGTCATATGCTTCACAAATCATTTGCATATCTCCGTATTCAATGCCGTTGTGCACCATTTTCACGTAGTGGCCCGCTCCGTTTTCACCAATGTAAGCCGCACATGGCACCCCACCTACAACCGGATTGCCAGCACTCGCTCCTCGAAGCTCCTCACCTGTTTCGGGGTCTACTTTAGAAGCAATCGCCTCCCAGACGGGTTTAAGTTGTCCCCAAGCCTCCTGAGTGCCTCCTGGCATCAAACTTGGCCCAAATCTCGCACCTTCCTCTCCTCCGGAGACTCCGCTTCCAACGAAGTGAAATCCCTGTCCGCTGAGTTCCTTTTCCCGACGAATGGTGTCAGTCCACTTCGCGTTTCCGCCGTCGATGATAATGTCACCCTTTTCAAGGTGCTCAGTCAGCGTCCCGATAACTGCATCCGTCGCCTTCCCGGCCTGCACCATGATGATCACTTTCCGGGGACGTTTGAGTGAAGCTACAAAATCAACGATCTCCGCATGCCCAACGAGCTGAGAGCCAAGATAATCGTTCTTTGCTACGAATGCCTCCGTTTTTGATGCAGTCCGGTTATAGACCGAAATTTTGAAGCCGTGATCGGCAATATTCAGGGCGAGGTTCTGTCCCATTACTGCAAGACCGACCAATCCGATTTCTGATTTTTCTTCACTCATCTGCTCTAAGAATTTGAATCTATGAAAGAATAACTGATCAACAAAACCTCAAAGGCAAGGGAGGATTGAGGATATGTGTGAGGTATTAATTTAACTTTCAGAGCGTGGATGCGCTTGCAAATGTGCTGCTTTTAAGCGCTCCAGCGACACATGGGTATAGATCTGAGTTGTAGATAGACTTACATGACCCAACAGCTCCTGCACCACCCGAATATCTGCTCCCTCATCCAGCAAGTGCGTCGCGTAAGAGTGACGAATTTTATGGGGTGTGATGTCTGAAGGCAACCCAGCCATCTCGAGGTAGGTTTTTAACCTTTTTTGGAAAACTCTCGGATACGCATGACCTTCATCTGTGCCGGGAAACACAAATTCACTGACTTTGCCCTCGGAGTTAGAAACATGTTGATACTGCCTGAGGGTATGGACGCAAATCTGTCCGACCGGGCACATACGCTCCTTGTTTCCCTTTCCAATAACCACCACGAGCGACGCTCCAAAATCCACGTCACTCCACTGCAGAGCGACTGCTTCAGAGATTCGGAGCCCTGCTCCATAAAGAAGCTCGAGCATTGCTCGATCTTGCCAGGCCTCATAAGCACTGGTGGCACCCGACTGTTGGCGTTTCTCCGGAGCGAGCAAAAGTGACTGCATTTGAGCCAAAGTCAGATAAAGTGGCAGCTTTTTTTCCAGCTTGGGTAGCGCGATACCGAGGCAGGGGTTCTCCTTGTGTTGGAACCTCAATTGGCAAAATTTGTAGAACGCTTTCAGAGCCGAAAAACGGTTGTGGATGCTACGCCGCCCGATTCGCTTCTGTTCGAATATCAAGTAGGCTCGAACATCTTTGGAGCCTACCTCTGTCAGTCCTCGAGACTCACGGTTTTCCTCCAACCAATTCACAAAATCACCCAACGCAGCAGTATAGTTGCGTACCGTGTATTTTGATAAACGTCTCTCGCTCTCCAGATAATCTCTGAAAGCCTTTTCTAAAGATTCCCAGGATCGTTCACCCATATTTTCTCCAGTGAACCGAACGTCCGATTCCTTTATTCCTCTTCTGTTTTTGGAGATTTTTCAGCTTCGCGGCGGAGAAACTTCACCACGTCCTGAAATCTTCGCTCGTTTGCACGATTCAACTTCATGAGTCTCTCGTGAGCTTCCAAAATCATCTCAGGACTCGCCTCTTTGTCAGCATTTATGCTCACATTGTCACGATCCTTTTCAACTGGAACATCATCCTCGATTTTCACAGTTGGGAGGTGGTGAAGTCCCAGTCCTCTAATCAACTGCTTGTTCTGCATACTCAGATTCACCAAGTGCACGTCACCCTGAGGTGTTTGATTCATAGTTCGCGTCGCTACACCCGCCAGAACTCCCAGGAACGTACTGTCCATCCCCTTACAATCGGAGAAATCGATCAGAAAGGATCCAACGTTTTTCTTTAGGATGTGCTCAAAAAAATCATTAATCGGCGAACAATTCAGATAATTCGCTTTCCCGTTGATCTTAACCACTACAGGGTCAGAGTCCGCACAAACAATAAATTCCTGGTTTTCGCCGTCTGGCATCTACAAAACAAGTGAAAATTAAAATTAGATAACTCTAAATATCGATCGGAAGATCCTAATACTTAAGTAGAAATTGAATCTTTGAAGAATTAGTAAAACTGTGACACAGACGCGAGCTATTTTATCTTAATAGTAAACATAGCTCCTTAACTTTAAGTGTAGCGCAAAACTTCCTTCGTCGTACTAAGTCCATCTAGAAGCACTCTAAGTGCATCCACCCTCAAGGTATCCATGCCGTTTCGAATTGCGATTCGCTCGAGTTCCGTATGAGAGAGCATTCCGGTAATACCTTCTCTAAATTCATCATTAACACTTAACATTTCATAAAGTCCCACTCGCCCTTTGAAAAGATCACGTTCCTCAACAGAAGGATTTCCCCGGCAAAACAATCTCCCGTTCAGATCCTCCCGCGCAAATCCTAGCTGTTCTAGCTCAAAATCCGATGGTGCGTATGATTCGCTGACCTCTGGATTCAAACGTCGAAGCAAACGCTGTGCAATTACCGCAACTAGGCTAGCTGCTACGAGATAGGGTTCCACACCCATGTCGACAAACCGAGTCACCGCTCCTGACGCGTTGTTGGTGTGAAGCGAACTAAAAACCATATGTCCGGTGAGGGAAGCTTGTACCGCAATTCGCGCAGTCTCGGTATCGCGTATCTCCCCTAAAAGAATTCTGTCAGGATCATGCCGAAGAAAGGCTCTTAGCACTCTCGCGAAATCAAGTCCGATCATCGCATGCGTCTGGACCTGAACAACGCCCCCGATGTCATACTCCACAGGATCCTCTACAGTGAGCAGTTTGCTTTCCGGATCATTTAGCTCACGAAGTGCGCAGTAAAGAGTGGTCGTTTTACCACTACCTGTAGGGCCGGTTGCCAGGAAGATTCCATTTGGGGCGTGTATGGCCGTTCGAAGCTGCTGAAGGACCCTTTCGGGCATGCCCAGAAGATCGAGATCCAAATTAACGTTACTTTTATCCAAAACTCTGAGCACCACACTCTCTCCAAACTGAGTGGGAAGCGTGGACACACGAATATCGACCTGACGACCCATCGCCTGGACTTGAATTCTCCCATCCTGAGGAATTCGTTTCTCCGCAATGTTAAGTCCAGCCATGACTTTAATTCGCGAAGTGATCACATCGCCCAAATGTCCCGTATGAGAGGGTATCTCCTTCAGATTGCCATCCACTCGGTAACGAATCCGATAAGAATTTTCAAATGGTTCAAAATGGATGTCTGACGCTCCTTCTCTGATCGATTTTTGAATGAGCATCTCCACGTAATCCACAATAGTCGCATCATTTAAAGAATCGCCGGAAACCACTGCCCCAGCGTCGACGACACTAATATCTTTCGGATCTTCACGATCATCTCCATATAGGTTTTCGAGGTGTTTCTGAACGAAAATCGGGTCTGACATCCAAAGTTTCACCTGCTTCTCAAGGAAATGAGACAAGTCTGCTTCGAGATTGTGATCAAAAGGATTCGCCACGAGTAGATCACAGTGTTCCTCGCTCTCATCGACCAATAGAGCTCCATAACCGAGGGCCAACTTTTTGGGAAGTCGATCAGTCAGCCGCTCTGCTCTTATCAAATCAATTGAGCCTTGTGAAATCATCGGAACGCCCGTTTCTTTCGAAACAAGGCCTAGCAGTACTTCCAGCTCCATTCCCTTTTCGAGAAAAACTGTAGCTAGAGCCTGATCCTGCTCAAAAGCCCTTTTCCGGAGTTGATCAAGCTCTTCCCTGGAGACGAAACCGGCTTCCAGAACTAAGTCATATATTTCTTGGTCGTTTCCCTTATACATGACTTACTTCGTGCAAATTCGTCCCAACGATCAGAGATTGACCTGCGCTTTCATTTCATTCGGTGCCTGCGCTTTGATGATCGCCTCACTCGCAGAGATTGCGCCTTCGTTGTAGAGACTGAGCAAATGAGCATCCAACGTGATCATGCCAAACTTTGAGCCCGTTTGGATATCCGAAGTGATTCGATAAGTCTTGTTCTCTCGGATCATCTGAGCGATCGCACTGGTATTCACCATTATTTCAAATGCAGCTTTACGACCTCCTCCAATCTTTTTGCAAAGCACTTGAGAGATCACACTCACTATCGATGATGCCAACTGAGTGCGAATTTGTTCCTTGGAACCTCCGGGGAACGCGTCAACGATCCGATCCACCGTTCGGGCAGCCCCTGTGGTGTGCAACGTCGCAAATACAAGGTGTCCGGTTTCCGCAGCACTAATCGCGGCTTCCATCGTCTCCAGGTCTCGCATTTCACCGACTAGAATCACATCCGGGTCTTGGCGAAGTGCTCCGCGAATCGCATTCGAAAAGGAACTGACGTCGTTGCCCACCTCACGTTGAGTCACTACCGATTTCTTGTGATTATGATAATACTCGATTGGATCCTCAATCGTGATCACGTGAGCATTTCGGTTCGTGTTGATCCAATCAATCATCGAAGCAAGCGTTGTAGATTTACCTGAACCCGTCGGCCCCGTCACCAAAATCAAGCCTCTTGGCCGCAGAAGTAACTCCTTTATTTTATCGGGAAGCCCAATATCGGCAAGATCCAGGATTCCGCTCGGAATCTGTCGAATAACCACCTCAGTCGCACCCTTCGAACGATAAACATTCACACGAAAACGGGCTTGATCTTTGTAGCTGAAACCAAAGTCCACGCTCCCTTCCGACTTCAGCTTATGCTCGTGCGCATCCGAAGTGATCGCATCAACCAACCCTAGCGTGTCATCCGGAGTGAGCACCGGTCCATCAACTGCAGTAATCGCCCCATCGATTCGAAAACACGGTGGTCTCCCAACATGGATGTGAAGGTCCGAAGCATTCTCACTAACCATGAGATTTAACAAGTCATGCATTTGATAGGTCATCAGTCGTTTTCCTTTCTTTAAAAATAATAGTTCTTCGAGACACCCTCAAGAATGCCTTCGTCAAACGTGACATTCAACACTTCCGACAAGGTCGTTCGGCCTTGCAGCGCTTTTTGAATGCCGTCGTATCTCATATCTTTGAATTCAATTTCTTTGAGGTGCGCTTTGATATCGGTCAGAGTTCCATTGCGATAAATGACGTCCGAAAGTTTATCATCAATTTCAAAAAGCTCAAATAGTCCTATCCTGCCTTCGTAGGAAGTATGGTGCGGACCCGCTCTGTAAAAAGTCTCTCCTTCAAGCTCCTGATAACGCTCACCTAAAGCCCCTAGTTCCCAACTCGTAAGTGAGTAAGGTTGTTTTTGGTTATCAGCTATTCGCCGGACTAACCGTTGCGCCATAACCGCCCGAAGCGCAGCTGCGACAAGAAATGGCTTTGCGCCGATGTCCACTAATCGGGTAATGGCACTTGCGGCATCGTTCGTATGCAATGTGCTAAAAACAGTATGTCCTGTAAGAGAAGCGTTGATTGCTATTTCCGCAGTTTCTTTATCTCGGATCTCGCCTATCATGATGATGTTGGGCGCTTGACGAAGGATGGATCGAAGCGCGGCGCTAAAAGTCATGTTCACCTCGGGTCTCACCTGAACCTGATTAATTCCTGACACATGATATTCGACCGGGTCTTCGACGGTTATGATCTTCACCGAAGGTGAATTGATATGGTTGAGCGCTGCGTAGAGAGTCGTTGATTTCCCGGAACCCGTTGGTCCAGTTACCAGAAAAATGCCGTCAGGAGCTGAAATGATCCTTTCAAATCGTTGCTGATGTTCATCAGTCATTCCCAGCTCTTCGAGGTCAATATCAAGGCTGCGTTTATCCAAAATACGAATGACAATGCCTTCTCCATGAGTCGAAGGAATCACCGAAACCCGAAAATCAAATTCGTGATCTCCTGATTTCAGATGAAAGCGTCCATCCTGCGGCAATCTTTTCTCAGCAATGTTGATTTGAGACATCAGTTTCACTCTCGAAATCACTGCGTTCTGAAGAGTTTTGTCAGGCTCATCCAACAACTGTAGAGCTCCGTCTATTCTACATCGAATTCGAAATGCGTTCTCGAACGGCTCCAAATGAATATCCGAAGCACGACGTTTGATAGCCTCCTCTACCACCCAGTCCACATATTGCCGAACAGGGCCATCATTTTCATCAAAAACCTCAGTGTCCACCCTGGGGCACTGCCTGTTGCTCATATTTTGGTCTGCAATCCTGTCGGGCTCACCTGATTCGGAAGATTCGGCATAAACCTCAGACCGAAACCGAGCAAGCACAGGAGGTGTCGCTAGATAAATCTCCACCTTCGCGTCAAAAACATGGCCCCATGCCTCGACAGCATCAAAATCGCAAGGGTATATTGATGCCACCGACAATCGGCCTTTTGAAAGACCCATCGGAACTGCACCAGATCTTTCAGAATGCTCCAAAGTCACTTTGGTAATAATCGATTTCAAGGAGCTGGAGTCCACCCTAAGAGCGTTAGCTGCGAAATGAACGTCTTCCTCCTTGGCAATCAGAGCGAGGATTCGGTCAGTATTTGACGATTCGAGAGCACAAACCTTGGCAAATACCTGACTTTCCCGCTCATCACCATTGAATCCATCTTCCAGGTTCTCATCAATTGCGATAGCTTTGTCAGCAGACATCAGTCCACGCTCAACCAGCAATTCGAGGAGATAGCTTTTAAAGGAAGTCACCAGACGCGATCTTGTCGCATCAACGTTGAGCTGTCATCAAAAATTCTGCGTTCGATCCGGTTTTCTTCACTTTCGTAATGAGCATTTCCATTGCCTCTGCTGAAGGGACACCCTTCATCGCACGGCGCAAACCGTAGATTTTGCTGAGTTCATCCGGGTGATACAGTAGCTCTTCTTTACGAGTTCCGCTCTTCTCCATGCTCAGTGCAGGGAAAACACGCTTATCCACCAGCGCACGATCGAGATGAAGCTCCATGTTACCCGTGCCCTTGAATTCCTCAAAAATCACTTCGTCCATCTTACTGCCGGTCTCCACAAGTGCAGTTGCGATGATCGTCAAACTTCCACCGCCCTCAATGTTACGAGCAGAGCCAAAAAACCGCTTGGGTTTCTGCAGAGCGTTTGCTTCCACACCACCGGAAAGGATCTTTCCACTATTGGGCATCACAGTGTTATATGCTCGAGCCAAACGGGTGATGGAATCAAGCAGGATCACCACATCCTCTCCCGTTTCCACAAGTCGACGGGATTTTTCGATCACCATCTCAGCAGCGTGAACGTGACTCTCGGCGTTTTCATCAAAAGTAGAACTGATCACTTCTCCGCCACTCACTCTGCGTTTAAAGTCAGTGACTTCCTCCGGACGTTCGTCCACGAGCAAGATAATGAGATGCGCGTCGGGATAATTCTTCTGGATCGAGTGAGCCATCCCCTGCATCAACACGGTCTTACCCGTCCTTGGGGGTGCAACAATCAAACCACGCTGGCCAAAACCAATCGGAGAAATAAGGTCCACCACTCGCATCGAGACTTTATTGGCGTCCTCTTGTTCGTCAGATTCCAAAAAGATCCGCTCGAGCGGGTAGTACGGAATTTGTTCGGTAAAGGGAATAATCTCATTCACTTTTTCCGGTGCCATTCCCTGAACTTCCAGGATCTCCACCGCCAATGGGCAACTTGCCTCTTCCATAGGTGGGAGCACCCGAACTTTGATTTCGTGCCCTCTCTGCAAAGTCCATTTTTTGATCAAAAACGACGGAACAAAAGCACTCATCGCACGGAGACGATAATTGTCGAATGCATAAGTGAGCATCCCATGACCATCCGCCAACACCTCTAAAATTCCGGTAATCTCGATTGCTACCTTGCCCTCATTGGCATGCTTGAGAGCAGTCTCCAGCAGTTGCTTGCGATTCTGCGCCTGGGGCATCTCCGCACCGCTAGCGGTAATCTGCTCACGAAGCTGATCAAGCGGCAGATTGTAAATACTGTTGAAATTGAAAGCATCACCTTCACTTGCAGGCAGAGTTTCGAGGTATTCCTTAAGCTTCTCCTCGTTTTCCAAATACTCCCACTCCGTTAATTTGCCTAACTCGAGTTGGGTATCCAGGTCAGCGTTAAGGCCGTCGATTTTGAAGCGATCCTTTTTACCTTTCTTTTGCTGCTGCTTTTGCTTCCACTGCTGTTGCTTCTTCTTGCGGTTGGACATCTGCTGTTGGCCCTTTTGCTGCCTCCCCCCCCGCTGTTGGTTCGGATTACCCTTTTTCTTGTAATCTTTTTTGGGCTGCTCGCCATTGTCTCCACCTTCTGAAACGGATTCGCCTTCCTTTTGCGCATCACCTTCAGAAGGAGCTTGGGAAGAATCCGATGGTTCCGAAGCTTTTTTTGAATCGTCATCGTCGTCATCCGAACTTGAAAACAAAAGCTCTTTTTGAGGTGGCGCTTCATCCGCAGGCTTTTCTGCAATGGTCTTTTCCTCGGCACCCGCCGACTCTTCCTCTTTTTTGGGTCTGCCACGAGGGCGACGGGTGGTGGTGCGTTTAGGCTTCGAGATCGCCGGTGCTTCTTCGTTTAGAGGACCGGGAACCACAACTTCTTCTGGGTTTTCCTCACTCATGTAAAATTATATTAAATGGTTTCTTTGAAAGTGAATGATCGAAGGATGCACCCGTGCCGAGGAGTCCTAGATCCACTACCCGTTTCTCAACTGTGCGATACAATGTCGAACCTGAGTGTGGAGGAATTCCAGTGAGCCGCTGTTAGTGATGACAAATTTCGATCGGCTGCTTTTAGTATCTTGATCCAATTGGGCTTTTAAACGTGCTTTGACGGCAGCTTCGTTCAGATTTCGCCCTCTCAAACGTTCCAATTTGGTATCCAGACGAGCCCATACTGTAACACATGAATCAAAGTTGTTTTCAAGTTTTTTCTCAAACAACAGTGGAATTTCCACTGCTACATCGTCACTTTCATGATTTTTTATGAAGTCCACCCAATGTTGTCGAATGCGAGGATGAAGGATTCCCTCGAGGATCTCTCGATCCTCTTCGTCATTAAAAACCTTAGCCGCCAATGCCTTACGATCCACACCAGTCTCTTCGGACAAAACGTCGCTCCCAAAATGCTCCCTGATCGCGTTAATGACGGACTGATCATCTCTCATGAGCTCGTGCGCAATCGCATCTGCCGAAAGCGTTAAAAATCCCTCCTTTTCAAACAACCCAAGGACCGTCGATTTTCCAGAGCCGATATCACCGGTGATCGCAATTTTAACCGCCATCGTTAAGGTGCGCTCGGAAGATGATTCATCAATCCGTCCCTGAGCGCTCTCTGCTCGTTAACTTCCTGGAGATGAACCGGGGTCGAATTTTGCCAGGGCGGTCGATTCATTCCTTCGTAGCGATCCATGACAGCGGGTTTGTTTACATAGTCTTCCCACTCCTTCGGCATTTGTTCCCGACTCACTCCTGGGATGATGCAAAACCTGAACTCGTGCACCCCGAAATCCCGATTTCCCAGCGAACTCCTCATGCTTACTTCCTTCTTTCCTGAATCCGAAGAAAGTGACATGGGGGTCCTTAGCAGTGTAAAGCTTAACTGCTGCTCATCCTGCGAAAAACTGAATAAATCATCGCTCAAAAATCCGACGGATCGATTTGCGGACTGACCGTGAGTCCACCCGAAAAACGAACGCTCCTGGAGACTGGAGGAACTCCTCATTTCACCAAACGGAACAGAATTCAACCATTCTTCAATCGGTTCATCCAGCTGCATGGAAAGTTGTAGCAATTTACCATATTCCTGAAAGTGAATACGAAACGTGTGATAAATACGAACGTCTCCCTTATAAGTATTCACGTACCACTCGAATGGAGAATCATGGAGTTTACCCCGATTAATAACAGTTGCGCGCAAGGGTCCATTTTCGCCTACGTCCCATCCCTCACTGTCGATTCCGGCATGGAATGGCAGTTCCCTGAAACTCTCAATTCTTTGTTGGCCCGAACGGACATCATCGAAAAGTGAAAACGTCAATCCCAGTCGCCCCAAAAGATTGTTTTCATGATCATCGACTGGACAAATTCTGGAAATCGAACGCGGACTCATCCGTATAAACACTTCCTTGTTTTCCAGGCTCGTTTTGAGCGCTTTAACCTCAACTTCCTCTTTACGAGAACTAATGTCAGTGTTTTCCATCATCAAATGCGGTTCTCGCATCTGAAATAGAGCTGAAGGTTCTTCGCTTCCTTTTGCGGGAAACAAAATCCTCTCTGAAGGTGCTTCCTCTCGTTCCGTTTCAATGAACTGGATAGGAACCCGGCTTTCTTGCAAATCAAAAAGTAAACGTTCGCCCCAACGATCTCCGTCAAGGTTGGGCTCCCACTCCACCCAAACCGGCGCAAGCGATGCTTTAGAACGTAAAACAGCGATCTGTTGGAAGTTGCTGTCTTCGAACTGTCTGCGAGACCACGCTCTGGTGAAGCGATAGATCCACTTTTCAGCGATATTCAATGCATGCTTCTGTAAAACATCGACCTCAGAATAGTTGGCCGGCAAAATCCATCCATCCATGAAACAAGCGCTTCCAGTCAACATCACGGCCTTCCAGGCCTGCTCAATTTCTTCATCCGCTTCTTTTAAAATCTGCTTATCCGGATAGTTTTCAGTAAAATTTTCACAAGCCTGAAGACGCGACTCCGCCAGTCTTTGGGTTTTCCGAAGTCTGGAATTTCTTGTCCAGTTGCAGATCACTGGCTTTCCGAGCCCTCCACGATGCTCAGGAAAACTATCCGACATCAACAGCGCATGGTTAAAAAACTCCTCCAGGGTGCTGAAGATCAATTCCACGCTCTCGAAAGACTCATGATGATCCTTCAGATACTCGATGTTTTCCTTACTCGGGCCTCCTCCGTGATTCCCAATGCCATAGAAACAAAGCGCATGCCCTAGAGCTAGGTTACCCGCTTCAGTCGATTCCATGATCTGACCGTAAAGCTCATGGGATCGGGTTCGGTAGGACGGAGTGATGACGTAGCACAACAATTCATTCCCTGAATCATCTACCCATCTGAAAATCGAGGGTAAGTCTTCATTCTCAGGAGTGCGTTTAAGGACGAGCCCCTTGTAACCCGCTTTAAGGAGAAGTTTGAGGCACCACTCAGGATAGTATTCTGCCTCGAAATTGACTGCCACCTGAGGGTTTATTCCAAAACGAGAACGGATGAATTCGTGACCGTATGAAAGCTGTCGGCTCCACAAGATCTCAGACGCTTGAGACGGATCGATCAGCGAATACATTCCGTGGCTCACAGACCATTGCCCCTTTTTTATCAATTTCCGGATTCTCTTAAAAAGCTTGGGATCTACAGCCTCGACTAACTCATAAGCCCAGGTTTCGCCAAAAGTGAATTTGAACTCAGGGTATTCATCGCAACGATCTGCTGCTGATCGAAGCGTCGCAAGCACTTCATCCCGACCCACATCCAAAGACCACAAACCAGCGGGCCTCAGATGGGCATTTCCAATCAAGTGAATAATCATTTTAAGATAGTGCGAACGTTATCAAGGGGAGTGCTAAAGCCTAAATGGATTGTCTCTCAAGCTTTAATCATTTTCGATATTTGCTGTAAAGACAACATAAGCCCAAGAAACGTTAGAACTAATTTTTATGGAAACTCTCGTCAACCTATCCACTCGCAGAAGTATTCGAAAATACGAGGAGAAACCAGTATCAGATGATACCTTGGAAAAGATCCTGAAAGCGGCGATGGATGCCCCTTCAGCATTTGATGAACAACCCTGGCATTTCCTAGTCATTCGTGAACAAGAACGGTTGAAACAAATTCCTCAGCACCACAATCACAGCGACCTTGTCGCTGACGCTGCCGCGGCTATCCTTGTTTGCACCGACACCACATTGCACAAAATGCCTGAGTTCTGGATACAGGACTGTTCTGCCGCTTCCCAAAACATTTTAACTGCTGCTCATGACCTGAACTTAGGAGCGGTGTGGATTGGGGTTTATCCCACAGAAGCGAACGTCAATTCTCTTCGAGTTCACTTGGAACTGCCGGACAATATCATCCCCTTCGCATTGATTGCTCTCGGGTATCCGGACGAACCTTACCCAGAAAAAGAAAATTACAAATCCGAACGGGTTCATCACGAAGAATGGTGAATTTCGTGTGGATAAATCGCAGCTTCTGAGCTTGATGATTCCACAAAACATGGCTTAATGGGTCAAAGTGCCAGCGGAATGATAAACCCTTCGGTTTTCCGAGAGCGGATCGTTCCGATTTTCATTTTCCACACTTCTGCATACAGACAATGATTGAAATTCGCCTCCCTAAACCCGGACCAGAAATTGAAGAAGCCACGATCACCACGTGGGAAAGATCAGAGGGAGATAAAATCGAATCGGGAGACATTCTCGCGATCATCAAGACTTCAATCGGTTCCTTCAAGGTCGCAGCAGAGGAGGAAGGTATTCTAGAAAACATCCTCCAAGCCACGGGAGCCACTATTAATTTTGATGAGCCGATCGCGGTATTGAAACCAGAAGTCGCGATCCATGACCACCCGGATCTTCCAGAAGATGACGATTCGACACTCCCTCTACCAATCGAAGAAGAGGTGCCCGAAGACGAACCAGTTGAGGAGGAAGATCAAGAGGAGACCGAAGAGGAGCCAAAACTAAAACTCAAATCTGACGAACCATCCGAGGAGCAAGAGGAACAGTCCGAAGAAATTGCGGAAGAGCCGAAAAAAAAGGCTAAGATCTCCCCGAATTCTTTCGTTGCACCCGATGTGGAAATCTCCCCCGCCGCACGTAAAATAGCCGAGCGGATGGGAATAGATCTCAGCGAAATCAAAGGCTCAGGAGAAGATGGAAAAATTCTCTATATCGACATCGAAAACGCGGTCAACGAACTTGAGGAGGCTGCTGAAGAAGCTCCCGAACCTGAGTCGCCAGCAGAGGATCCTGCTTCAGAATCTGAATCTTCCACGATCTCGATGGAAGCGATTGCTTTTGAAGAAGAAATTGAGTCACCCGAAGCACCTTCCGAAGGACCGGAGACTCCTCCAGTTGAACAAGAAGAGCAAGTCGAGCCAACTGAAGGCTTGCTGGAGCAAGAGGCTCAACTTCCGGCAACGGATTCATCAGACATTCAAGGCGAACCCAAGGCGTTTCCCGATTTTGAAGAAATCTCCATCCAGTTTCATCTGGCAAAAAAAGACGACCTCATCATCCCTTTCAATACGACAAAAAAGGCGTTTTCTGAGAAACAAAGCGAAAGCAACTCGCAAGTCCCTCATTTTCATCTTTTTGCAGAGGTCGATTTCACCGAGGCGAAAAAATGGCGTAAAGACTACCAAAACCGCCACAACGTCGCGATCACGATTACAGATATGTTGGTGAAGGTGTGCGGTCACGCCCTGGCACTGATGCCCGAGATGAATGCATTCGTTCGCGCAGACCGAATCATCCTCAAACGCTCCATCAATATCGGTGTTACCACTTCCGTTGATGAAGGAGTCGTCACCCCTGTCGTGCCGGATGTTTACCACAAATCGCTGAACAAAGTCTCCGAAGTCATCAAGAAAAACACTTCGCTTGCGATGGAATCCAAGGTCGTGATTGACTACGATACCACTTTCACAGTCTCCAATCTCGGAATGTATGGCGTGAAACGCTTTGTCCCACTCATCACCCCACCGCAAACCGCAAGTCTGGCGATCGGAGAAGTGCAAAAGAAAGTGGTTCCTGTGGATGATTTTATCGGGATTCGCAGTGTGATGGAGCTGACTCTCTCCTGTGATCACCGGGCAATCGATGGGACCACTGCAGCGCGCTTCATGCAAATCATTCGACGTGACATTGAAAACCTGCATGAAGGTGAAGATCCCGATTGGATCAAAGGCAACGAACAGTTGAGGCTAATCTAAAATTTCAAACCTACAGTAAACCCAACTCCTCAAATTATGGACTCTGATCAGATACCAGATGAAAACGCTACCCCGCGTACAACCCAACCACTAAGATTCCACGGCTCCGGCTCCGAATACTTTGGCATTTGGATCGTAAACCTTGCTCTGACTATTCTGACGGCTGGCATTTTTTACGCTTGGGCCCAAGTGAGAAGCAGAAGATATTTTTACACTTCTACCACACTCGACGGGCAATCATTCAATTACACCGCGCGGGGATTCCCTGTTTTCATTGGTTACCTGATCATCTTTACAGGTGCAATGATTTACAACGCACTGGCCGTAGCGGAATCATTTTTTATATTCCCAGTCATCTTAATCTTTTTCGTGCTTTGGCCGTGGATGTATTACAAAGCCATTCGTTTCAGGTTCCACAATAGCACCTACAGGGGCATCCGGTTCCGCTTCGAAGGGACTGTCGGAAAAAGTTACGTAATCAACCTGGCATGGATGCTGTTGGTGATCGTAACAGGTGGTTTGCTTTATCCATTCGTTGAGTACCGGAGGAAACAATATCTGATCAATAATCTAAATTTCGGGAACACTCCTTTCCATTTTAAAGGCGAACTCGGCCCTTTCTTTGTCTATTACCTCATCGCCTACGCATGCATCATCGCGATTTATATAGGGTTGTTTGTTGTGATCATGGTGGTGATGGGGATCAGTGTTGCTGCTTCCGGTGGTGAACCCAAACTCGATCCTGATAATCTCTCTCCCATGCTGATTGTTGGTATGGTTGTTGGTTATTTACTTATTCTTCTTCTCGGCGTAGCAACTCAACAATTTCTGACGGTAAAAGTAATGAACTATTGTCTGAATCAGACCGAGATGGAAAATGGATTGATCATCAAGGCCGATCTCAGTTTTTGGGAGTTGTTAAAGATCCGATTAAGTAACATCTTTCTTATCATGATCACACTTGGCCTTTACACGCCATGGGCACGAGTCAAAAGGCATCAATACGTGGTGGATCACATCATGATTCATTACGACCAGGGTTCTCTGGAACAGGTTATTGCAGGATCCGCAATCGAACAAAACGCGATTGGGGACGCTGCCAGTGATTTCTTCGATTTTGATATAGGTCTTTAGTCCCCAGCCTCCCGATGCAAACTCGTTTCGAAAGCAAAATTTTCGACGGAAAAAGCTCAGAAGCCATTCCTGTCACGGTTACTTTCAGCGAAGGGTCCTCATTGATCCACATTAGATATAAAGATCAAAGTTTCCAAAAATTTCTCGCCGATTTTGAGATTCTGGAACCCATCGGGAAACATCATGGTATCCTCATGATGGATAAGATTTGTGAGATAGAAATTCCTTCCCGGAAAATTCATCGTTCGCTGCGAAAATTGCTAAGGACAAACGGCATCCTATCCTGGGTGGACAACATCGAACGGAGCTGGCCACTCATTCTGACTTCTGTAACTGTCGTAGTCCTGTCTATTTTCGCGGGAATACGCTGGGGTCTTCCGTGGTTGGCTACCGAAGTTGCATTCGCCACCCCGGAAAAATGGGTGACCGCAATAGGCGAAAACGGATTGAATCAGCTCAACGAGCTCTACTTCGAGAAATCCGAACTGAGCGAGGAGGAACGAGATGAGTTGGAAGATGGTTTCAGGGAAATTCTTCGATCAAATGGGTTTGAAGGGAAAAAATATCAGCTCCATTTCAAACAATCTGACATACTGGGAGCCAACGCTATGGCTCTCCCCAGCGGAGATATAGTACTTCTGGACGGGTTGATCGAGCTCGGTCTGAGTCATGAAGAGGTCTTGGCGGTATTTGCACATGAAATCGCTCATGTCGAGATGAGGCACGGCATTCAATTGGTAGTTCGGTATGCCGGAATCGGTGCAGTGATCGCATTGATATTTGGTGATGTGCAATCGGGAGCGTCCATTTTAGCTGTTTTGCCGAAGATCATCATCGAAAAAGGTTACTCCAGGGAGTTTGAGAGCGAAGCAGATAGAATCGCAGTGGATTACCTGATTCGATCAAATATCGATCCTCACGAATTGATAAATGCACTGCGAAAACTCGGAGACATAACAAGTGGAATAGAAATACCAGATATCATCTCAAGTCACCCGGACATGGATGCAAGAGTAGCTGATATCGAAGAGCTCATATCCCAACACTAACCCAATTAACTTCATTTTACGACAATTCCATTTCAGCGAGCCAAACAGCCCAATCACCCGTTTACCACACTTTGGAGAACATCGACATCGAGATTCATCGTCCAGTGCGTGAACCAGTTCAGCTGGATGAAGCGCTTCACAAGTAATTTTTTCAGGTCTGGGCTGTAGCGATCAAAACCAGGATACATGATGTCCCGCCAAAAAACCCATACGCAATCATAACGCTGGTCCATCCATTCAATCATGTCGCGATCAATTCCGTATGAAGACAGGAAACTTTGGTCGTCCTGATGCCATTTCATGTAGTTGTCGATGTTTTCCTCATACAACTTCAACAACAGGTCTGCGTGGTACTTGGGTTGATAAAGCACAACTCCACCCTGGATGTGATCATGATAATCTTTTTCCTCTCCACTGAGCGCATACCAATCTTTACCTGTGCGCTCCCAACCCCGAGCTTCCTGAACTAAGATCCGCCAATCGTAATTTCCAAGGTATTTGCGCTCGTTGATGCAGCCGAATTTACCGGGTTGCAATATTGGTAAGGCTGGTGCAATCGGACTAATGAAAATATCGGCGTCGATCACCAACACGTAGTCATACGATCTGAGTTCCGGAAGTGATGGGATGAGGAAGCGTTGCCAGAAGAACTTCTTCCGATCAAAGGGTTCAAGAGGCATGATCAATTGGTCCAAGACATAAAAATCGTAACCGTGGCGCTCACAATAGTGACTCACACTTCCCTTGTAGTTGTTTTCAAATTCACGAACGTACTTTTCGCCGACAATCATCACCACGACAGCAATTCGGGTTGGGGTATCTGTCATTTCGTAAGTCCTTTCAATTTGAGGATTTTA
>JAKSBQ010000329.1 GCA_022361075.1 Opitutales bacterium
GAGGCGCAGTCCCTAATTTTTGAAAACGATACTTTGAAGGGTATCCGGGTAAAAGAGGAACGCACTGGAGAAAACCTAGAGTTCAAAGCACCGGTCATCATCAATGCCGCAGGTCCATGGTGCCGCTCTCTCGGCAAGTCTTTCGATACGGAACATGAAAACCTGTTTTACAAATCCATCGCGTGGAACGCGGTCTTTGACCGGAAACAACTTTCAGATCACGCAATCGCGTTGACGCCGAAAACTGAGGGTGCCCAAACCTATTTCCTGAGACCTTGGAAAGGTAAACTCTTTGCCGGAACGATTCATGAGGCATGCGACAAAGACACACCGGATTCCATCCCTTCAGAGGAATCCATCCAGAAGTTTATCGACAACCTTAATTTCGCCATTCCTGAACTAGATCTGAAACTTGATGAAGTCATCCGAATCTACTCGGGATTTTTACCTGCGACAGAAGAGAACAAAGACAAAATTGCCGTTAGAGAAGTGATCATCGACCACGGAGAACACAATGGTCCCAGCGGTTTATTTAGTGTCTCTGGTGTCAAATTCACGACTGCTCGTTTGGTTGCAGAAAAGACCCTATTGAAAGCTTTCCCCGAGCTTAGCGACAAAAAGCTGATCTCAGATGTTGATCCCACGCATGTCTCACCTCCACCCTTCTCTAATTTGGAAAACTTAGATTCAAACCTGAACGACATCGGTGTCGGTGCTTCAGAATTAACTGAATTGATGTCCGACTCATCCATTCTTCACATGGATGATTTGCTTTTTCGCCGCACCAGTATTGGAGACAGTCCCACTCGGGCAACAGAAGCAATAAGATTGCTCGAATCAAGTTTTTCAGAGCCAGAGGCTGAGCAGAATCGCGTCAAAGAAGCATTTTACAATCTATCAAAATAGAATAACCGATCAATGAAAGTATTGGTAACCGGAGCAAACGGATTCACAGGCTCGTATTTGACAAAACTTCTTCTGTCAGAGGGATATCAGGTGAGAGTTCTCGTCCGAAACAACGCAAATCTCGATACACTGGAAGGACTTGATGTTGAATATGCCTATGCGGATCTCGCTAAAGATGGTGCGCCAGACGGGCTCATGGACGAGATCGAGATTGTTTATCACGTCGCTGCCGCATTTCGCGTTGAAAACGTTCCTGAAAAGTATTTCTGGGATGTCAATGTTGAGGGAACGCGCAAGCTCATCGAAGCTGCCGCCGAAGCCAAGGTTAAACGGTTTGTTCACTGCAGCACTGTCGGTGTCCAGGGGGAAATATCCAACCCACCAGCAAAAGAGGAAGATCCCTACAAACCAGGAGATTATTACCAGGAATCCAAAGTGGATGGAGAGAAGCTGGTGCTTGAGTTTAGCCAAAAAACAGGTCTTCCTGTCAGCATCGTGAGGCCGGTCGGAATCTATGGTCCGGGTGACACACGATTTTTGAAATTTTTCAAAATGATCAGTCGCGGTAAGTTCCGTATGATTGGAAGTGGAAAAGTGCTTTACCATCTTACTTACGTTGAGGACCTGGTCCAGGGGATCATGCTTGCGGGAATTAAAGAGAAGGCAGTCGGTGAAATCTTCACGATTGGAGGCGAAGGTTTCATGACTTTACGAGAATTTGCCGACAAAGTCGCGGTGCTCTCGGAAAGAAAGATTTCTTCCATTCACATCCCGGCCTGGCCAGTATGGTTTGCGGGTTGGATCTGCGAGATGCTTTGCAAGCCTTTCGGAATCACGCCACCAATCTATCGCAGGAGAGTTGACTTTTTTATAAAGGACCGTGCCTTCGACATTTCTAAAGCGAAAAAACTTCTGGACTACCAGCCCAAATACTCGGTCGACGAAGGACTCAAACTTACTTTTGATTGGTATCGAAAAGAAGGCCTTTTATAGAATTCAAAACCATTCATGCCTGAAGATACGGATATCCCCAAAACAAACTTCTCGGAAAGAATTGATGCGATCCTGGCAAAAGATGAGGGAGCATTTGGTCGATTCCTTCTGATCAGCCTTTCGGCAATATTGCTTCGTCTGCTGATCATGCCCTTCTGCGGTCATATCGACTTTTTCTCAGAGTATCGAAGAATCGCCTACCTCCATGAGTCGGGAACGATGCTATTTGGGGCACGATTTATCACTACTATCATCGAAACAATCAACTACACCATCGTTTCACCGTTGTTATCGGAGAAGAGTTCGATGTTCCTGATGCATGATCTCACCAAATCCACAGCATCACACCTTCAATTCTTTGGGTTTGTAGAGCACCACGCCATCTACAGAACCTTTCTGCTACTGAAACTCCCCTACCTTCTGTTTGATGTCGCAGCAGGCTTCGTTTTCTACTCACTTTTTGAAGATAAAAAAACATCTATTCGAGCGGCGCTCATCTGGTTTTTCAATCCGGTCACCATTTTTGCCTTTTACATTTTCTCCAGGTATGAATCCATCCCACTCTTTTTTGTCATCTCAGCACTTTGGGCTCTGAAACGAAATCGTATCATAATAAGTTCAGTCCTTCTGGGCTGCGCAATCTGGTCACGAGAAGTAAACATCCTTCTGCTGCCCTTTTACTTCGTCTATCTAATTCGATGTCAGCAAACCTCGATTGTAAGTAAAATCGCAGCGACGATAATCCTTTTAACCCTGAGCGCCTTCGCTGCAAACCTACTACCAATAGTCTTAAATCTAGACGATCCATTCCTTGCTGAAGGACCGGAATCGCTTGCTTCTTTTGATCAATCTCTCGGACTTATCGGATTTAACATGGTTTGGTATTACCCAATCATTACGATATGTGCCATGTTGGCGTTCTGGTTGCTTACCGTTGAAAATCTCAGCCATCGTCACCTCTACGCAGCTTATGGACTATTCTACTGCGTGTTTTTCATCATGGTGATTCATTCCGTTCACTATGTTTGTTGGTCAATGGTGCTTTTCACCATTTTTGCAGCCCAAAACAAAAAAATACTCCAGGCCTTAATATTCTTCTGTATCAGTTGGTTTGTATTCTGGCTTGTTGCGAGTGACCTTGGCGTTTTTACCCACTGGCTCTTCACTCCAGCATCACTTTATTTTACAAACCTCCCGGTCTTCCCAGAAATCGTAAACCAATACCTGATCGATTCCAGAAGTGCGTTCAACATGCACCATGTCGTCTACGCATTCCGAAGTCTTTACGCAGCAGGTTTCGTTTACCTCGCAATCTTGATCTTCAACAAAAAGGACAAGGAGCTCTCATGGGAAAGCTAAAATCAGCAACACTAGTTTTCATCATGAGTTTCACGCTCCTGTATGGTGCTCGGGCGACGGAACTCGAAGTCGCAAGTTCAAATCAAATAGAACTCTCTTCAGATGGCTGGATGAAACCAACTTCTGGTGACCCCTACCTTGTTTTTAACGCAAACGGGATACCCATACAACAGGCCCAATACCTTAAAATCACGTTTCAGGCCAAACATGTAAGAAACCGACATAGCTACGTGGAACTTTTTACCGTAACAGAGAGCCACGGTTTCTCTGAAGAGATGAAAGGATTCTACATCCAACCGTTCAATGTTAAGTCCGAGGAACCCTACGCGACTATCCTGAACCTTTCGGAATTCATGACAGTCATGGGCGAAACTGGCAAAATTTTGCAACTTGTCAGGATCGATCTGGACCCAGTGCTTTCCGAGCAAGATTTCAAATTTAAGTGCAGTCTAGAGATCATTCAGGCGCTTCCTCAAAAAAGTCAGAATATTGACCGAGTCAGTATCCATCCACCCTACCTTAGCCGCCACGTGATGGACCCCAAAATATCATCTTATGTCATTTCCTGTTTAGTTCGGGATTTTTTCCACAAATTCACAAGAGACTGGTTATTTCTCATCATCTATCTCCCCTTGATTGTATCGATAGCATTTGGAATTCATTTTCTCAGAAAGAAAGTAAAACATTCTTCAACCTCATAAATCCCGCTAGGAACCTTGAATAGGAAGGTAAGAGGCCTGTAAAAGTTTAGTTTTTTTTGAACCCGCTTAAAAGCTTGTGGTCAATTACAAGTTAGGGACATGTGTGGAAATATGAAAAAATCAGGTATTGCTGGATTTCACGTTCAGAAAACAGTTGATCTTACGCATAATTCAACCTAACCCTGAGGAAAATAGAATTAGCTTTAGAGCAAATTAAAACAAACATAGTAATGGATATGAGAAAAACTTGGATTAAATTCCTAAGCGCTGCTGCGGGGCTTACCCTCGTTCTGAGCGTAAGCGCTCAATCGCCATTGGATTCACTACCCACTGGCTTCCCCACGGATGATGTCGTTCCATCTGGTGACAACACATTCACATCACCCACATACGGGTCATTTCGCTTGGACACCTCTGTAGAGAATTACGTTATTCATGATACTCTCGGAGCTTTCATTTGGGAGTTTAATGATACAACCAAAGTTGTGACGCTAAATACACACAACTGGGGTAAACTCACCTCAGCTCTCAAGGTAGACGAAGCAACTGCCGGATTAGGATTTTCTTGGCCTTATGTCCGCAGTGAAATCACAGGTGAGCTTTTCATTATAATGGTTGATCCCGGGGCTGCTTCTGCACCATTTTTTAACAATACGCTAGACGCAAACGGCAATTTTGTAGGACCACAGTCGTATATTGGAACACCTTTGTGGGATGCGCAAGGCTTCTGGGATAAAGCGGTCGAGCAAGTAGTAAAAATTCAGCAAGCTTCTGCTGAAGTTCTTGGGCTTAAAAATGAGCTGGCAGCGATGCAAGTTGCAATCGGTTCAACAAACATTGAGCAAAAGCGAGAAGAGATCATCGCCAAATTCAATGAAATGCACCAGGAATACGTGCTTTTCCGATTCTTCTGGAATCGCTGTGCTGAAGTATATACCCAACAGTACATTGAACAAAAACCAGATGTTACAGACGAAGACCGTGGGCACGCGCTGAATCTTTTCAATGTTCTCGGAGGTCTTGCCAACACAGCTGAAGAAGCTTATGTAAACGCACAAGCTTGCCTCTACAACGAAGTAGAAGCTACAATTTTTCCAGCAAAGCAACAAGAACGTGCCGATTTAGTCCTTGCAGCACAACAGGCGGCTGAAGAAGCCGCTCGCCAACAGCAGGAACAACAGCAAGGTGGCAGTAGCTCAGGTGGTTCTTCCGGAGGAAGCAGCAGTTCAGGTGGTTCTTCAGGAGGCAGTAGTTCAGGCGGTTCTTCCGGAGGATCTTCTAGTGGTGGTAGCTCAGGTGGTTCTAGTGGTGGCTCCTCGGGAGGGGCATTAAACCCCGGAACTGGATCATGCGCGACTCCTGTTGTAAATGACTCCCTTCAGGGTTCAGCTTCTGGAACCGTTCGCGGTGGCCAATTTACTTCAGAAGGCTACAATCCAGGTTGGGGTGAAAATCACATTTTTTACGAGTTCACTGACACAATCCGTGAAGGTTGGGTCGAGTTTGAAGTGAAGGGTATGAGCAATTCAGTTCCTACCGATTCGGACCACGGATTCTTCTGTCAGTATGACGGACGCGGAATCGCTGAGCCAGTGAGCTATCTCTCAGGATTTAAACAAAATTACTTCCGCTGGAATGTTCACTTCCGCCAAAACCGAAATGCAATGAAGTGCGTTCTTCTAATCGCTTACCCTGGACGTGAAAACGACAGCGTAGCACTTTATCCATGGGACTGGGACTGGTATGAAGAACCAACGGGATCTTCTGTAAACTGGGATCGCAATCGCTGGTATCACTTCAAAGTTGAATGGAAAAGTGGGGAATACCAAGTTTCCATCGACGGCAGTGTCGTGTGGCACGCATCTGGACCCTATGATTACGCACCTGTAATCCACAGAATGCGTCTTGGAAGTGGTCCTGGTAAATACCAGTCTTACCTTGACGACATTGTCTACCGTAACTTCAAGGTATATAAGTGTTCCAACTAATCTGAAGATTTTCTAATCTTAATTCAAAAGCCTGTCGGATATCCGACAGGCTTTTTTGTGTCCATTTTTTTATTTTGCCATCCATCCTTATTCACTTTTACAGCAATCATCGCTTACACATCTTCTTTCCGCAGAAAACAGAGTCTCACAACCCAGGGCTTCTCAAAACAAATGCGTTATACATCCCTACGACCTCTTTTTGGGGTTTCTTTGAGGGGGGTTCTTTCAAACGGTGTGTCTTGAAAACGTGCCACCGTAGTCCTGACATATCGAGTGTTGCTCTTGGTAGAACCTCTTGTCTTAGTATTGCTACTTCATCCATGGGAAAAAAAAGCTTAATGAAAAAGCAGCGTCGTGAAGCAGCTGAGGTTGAAGCTACTCCAGAATCATCGAAAGGTGCTAAAACGCCGCTGACTGTTCCAGAAACGGATACAATCCCGGTGTCCATTGCGGATAAACTTCCGAAATCCTGCACCAATATCTGGATCAATCTGGTCGGATTGATCGGACTCCTCTTGGCCTTCTATTTTTTAAGGAATAATCCAAATCTATCCAAACTTCAGGCAAACGTAATAACCATCGCCTCTTATGCGCTCCCAATTATTCTCTTGGAAATTTTCTTTTTAAAGCCTATCCGAAACGCATCAAGCGGCATCGATTTTAAGTCAAATCAACCATTTACAGTTGTTCGGGTTTTACAAAAGTTATTCGGATTTTACGCGACTATCGGTTTGTGCTTTTATGCTTATTGGCTGTTTCCCGAATACCATTTCTCGTTTCAAAATTTCTACGGAGAATACTGGCGTTTCCTGTTGGCTATCAAATACTGGGTACTTCTAGGAGCGATACCGTATTTCTTTCTCGTCGATCGATTCATGACTGAGCCAGAGGACGGTTATTGGCACTTAGGAGCAGTGCTAACGTTGCAGTTTTCAAAAGTTGATTGGGTAAAAGTGAAGCAGCATCTGCTGGGTTGGCTGGTAAAGTTCTTCTTCCTCGCGTTGATGTACATCTACATGACTAACGACATTCAATACATCCGAGAGGTGAACTTCACATCCCTCACAGGACACTTTCCCAGTCAATATGAGTTTTTCTATCGTTCTATTTTTATGATCGATGTGGTGTTGGCTACCACGGGTTATATTTTGACGCTCCGCATTTTTGACGCTCATATTCGAAGCACCGAACCGACCATGCTGGGTTGGGTTGCTGCCATTATTTGCTATCAACCTTTCTGGCATTTCTTTTCATCACAATACATTCCTTATGATCAAAACGGTATTACCTGGGGAGCATGGTTGTCGGGCTACGAACATGTTTACAAAATGTGGGGCGTTAGTATTCTGCTCTTAATTCTCATTTACCTTTGGGCAACAGTTACCTTTGGTGTGCGTTTTTCGAACTTAACCCATCGTGGTATCCTGACGAATGGTCCTTATCGCTTCTGTAAACACCCGGCTTATGTGGCCAAAAACTTATCCTGGTGGATGATCAACGTCCCATTTTTGATTCGAGAAGGAGTTAATGACTGGGATCGTTTAAGATATTGTAGCATGCTTCTGCTCGTGAATCTGATTTATTTCATTCGAGCCAAAACGGAAGAAAACCATTTGTCCAAAGATCCCGTCTACGTTGAATATGCGGTAAAAATGAATGAAAAAAGTATGTTCTCATGGGTCGGTTTCCTTTTCCCATTTTTGAAATATAAACCGCCTCCAGGGTATCAGCGATCATAAGAGCACCCTTTCCAAACGATACATTACCGGCGTATTTGGCGGGCCGAATAACCTCCTTATTGAAAACTGATCGTTTCGCTGACCTCCAGGACGCTTAGCACCATCCCCAGAGCAGCAAAAAGAACCATCAAAAAAGCGAACCCCATGGCACCACTTGAGACAACCACCGTCAAAGTTTTGATGTGCCGATCCAAAAGAGACTTCACACTGATAGCGATCTGAGACAGACCCTTCTCGAGATTCCCTGTATTCTCACCTACAGTCAGCACATCGATTGCTTGATCAGGAAAAAGCTCGTGCTGCCTAAAAGCAGAAGAAAAAGAAGCCCCTTCAATGATCATCGTTCGAGCCTCTTCAAAACTTTCGCGGAGCCAATAATTTTGGATGGTTTTCTCCGATAGCTTCAGATTTTCAGTCGTGTTAATTCCACTTTCCATCAGAGTCGCCATCAAATTCGACAACTGATAAAGATTCGAAGTTCTCAAGATGGGACCAATCAAAGGTATCTTCAAAAACCAACGATCTGAAATTAAACGACCACTTGTTGTTTTACGCCATCTAATCAAAAGGAAAAACGTCACGACTCCCACAATAAGCGCTATCGGCCCGACCGAAATCATGCCTTCTGAAAAACCAATCAAAATCCGCGTGAAGATGTTCATCTCACCTCCCATCGAATCGATCATGGTCTGAATTCTGGGGAGCAAGAAAAACAAAAATCCAATCATGATCAAAAGGACCAGAGTAATCAAAACAGCTGGGTAACTGAGGCTCGCTAGGATCTTCTTTTTCAACTCGCGACGTTCCTCCATGTATTCAATCACATTTTTGAGGATAGCCTCAGTATCCCCTGAAGCTTCAGCTGCCTCAAACAACGGATACATGGCTGGCGGAAACAAACGGGGCATCGACTCTACTGCCTTCGCAAACGTTCGACCCTCTCTCAGTTGACGCCACAACTCCACGCAAATCCCTTTCATACGTTTCTCAGTCATGCGCTGACTCAACAAATTGATACTGTCTCCGAGAGACATGCCCCCTGAGTGAAGGTCGTAAAGTCTCTTTGCAAGATTCAACCCCATAAGATCATTAGCTTTTACATCAGCTGGTCGGTCATGCGGACTCGTAAAATTGGTCTTCTTTCGCTGTTTTTCCGGAGCGATCAATTCGTGAGTCTCACTCACTTTTAGAGGAACTACCCCTTTTCGCCGGAGCTTGAGCAACGCTGTTTTTCGATCAGAAGCTTCGATGCTCCCACTCGTTTTTTCACCGGATTTGAGGGTCCCCGAATATTGAAAATTGGCCATTGCTCGCAAGTTTATTGATCAGAACCTAAAGATGAAAATTTCATGATCTCACTCAAGGAAGTCCGACCCAATTTCACCTGCTCCCATCCGCAAGCTTGCAAAGTACGCATTCCCTGTCGCATCGCCATGTTTCGCAGTTCCTTAGCGGGTGCTTTTTTTACGATCAACTCGTGCAATTCATCATTGTTGGTCATGACTTCGAAAATCCCGACTCGACCGTAATACCCCACATTTTGAGCACCACCCGCTATCTTGGGTTCCAACAATTTGCTTTTGTGGGCAGCTTCAGTGATCGAGATGCCCAAGGTTCTCAGACAGGTTTCCAAGAACTCGTTGTCCACATTGGCTGAAGTCGACATTGAGGGATCGAGTCTGCGCACCAAACGTTGGGCCAATACCTGCTCAACCGCAGAAGCGATCAGGAATGGTTCAATGTCCATGTCAATCAATCGTGTAATCGCACCAGAAGCGTCGTTGGTGTGAATCGTACTAAGGACCATATGCCCCGTCAAAGACGCTCTGATCGCGATTTCGGCGGTTTCCCTGTCACGAATTTCTCCAACCATGATCACATCGGGATCCTGACGAAGGATGTGACGCAAGGCTGTGGCGAAGTTTAGACCTATCTCAGGTTTGATCTGAGTCTGGTTCACTCCTTCCACTTCATACTCTATCGGATCTTCAACCGTAATGATCCGTCTTTCCGGCGCATTAATCTGACGCAGGAAGGCATTGAGTGTCGTCGACTTGCCAGATCCCGTTGGACCGGTGACCAAGACAATCCCATGGGGTCGCATAAGCACGCGTGACACTCTTGCCTGATCATCTTCAAGCAATCCAATTTCGCTCAACGTTAGCGGCTGCTGTTTCTGGTTGAGAAGACGCATGCTGATGCTTTCGCCATACATCGTGGGAAAAGTAGAGATACGAATGTCCAAATCATGACCGCCGAGATGATAATTGATTCGACCGTCCTGGGGCCTTCTTTTCTCGGAGATATTGAGACGCGCCATGATTTTGATCCGGGAGATGATCGCTCCCTTGATTCGAACGAGATTATCTGGAACCGTCACAAATACCAGTTCACCGTCAATTCGATATCGAATCTGCAAATTGTCTTTCCCGGGTTCGAAATGAATGTCAGTCGCTCGATCCCTAACCGCCTGTTCAATGATATCGTTGATGAAACGAATCACCGCCGCGTTTTGATCCTCATCATCCTCATCGAAGACATCCGATTCACCCAGTTCCTCGAGCCCTCCATCTTCCAAACTCGCCGAACCAACTCCAAAACGCTGCTGTATCGTCCTATTGATCAACTCAGGGTCAGCAACATGCCATTCCACCCTCTTGCCACTGATGGAATAAATCCACTTCTCCATAGCAGCATCTGGATACCAACCTACTGCAACGGGTAGCCGACCTTCGTCACCGTCTTTCTCTATCGGCAATATCTGAAATTCAGTAATAATGCGGAATGGCAAATAGTCGGTTGGAGATTCCTTTACTTTGAGCACCTCCAGAAACGGAAAATTACAGGAATCCGCCAAATCACCAATGAGACTTGAATAGGTTTCCTGGCGCTTCTGGGCCAACCATCTCAGTTTTTCCGAACGAGAGATCTCTTCAAGCTCCTCTTTTTCCTCTTCTGTTATCGAGAGCATATTTTGCCATAAAAGTTATTTGTTCCGTTTGCGAAGCTGCTCAAGAAGTTTTGAGGCTTCGGGAGGTGGAGGTGGGGTTTTAGGAAAATTCAAATTAGTGTTCCCTCCTGCTGGTTGATAAACCCTGGGACGTCCAACTGCACTGGTATTCACATTGCTTTCTCTTAGTTTCAAGAGCTCTTGTTTGCCTCCCATACTGACGACAACGCCCCGACTCTCTCGATCATATGATTCGACAGATAAGCCATCTTGAGTTTCTCCAACGCTAAGCCAAAACGATTTCCCATTCTGTTGTTTTTCGTGGATACTCACTCTCATATTCTGGCCATCATCAAAAACACCAGCCAATTGGTATTTTTGATTGATACTCCCGGACGTCGGAACATTGCTCACAACGGGCGTGTTGACGCTGACAGCAGGAGCCTGAAAAGGCGGTCTGAGAATGAGGCTTTCGTTTGCCGCGTTAAGAAGCGAACTCCCGAGAACTACTACAATTAGAAAGCAAACAAAAGAACTCCTGATCGTATTAAATTTCATCGCTCAAAAAAATTACTTATTCATCTCCAAATCCATCTCCTTCGATGAAACTATCAACCTGCTCTCCAGTCGGATGTTTTTCGATGACCTCGCGAGCAATCGCACGAGCATCATCCGTGTTGTAGATCACCTTAGGTCTAATAAAAATAACCAGATCTTGTCTTTGAAGTTCTTCTTTTTTGGAAGAGAACAACCAATCTCCTAACAATGGGATTTGTCCAAGAAGGAACATCTTCCCTTCAGAAATCCGGTTTTCAACCTCCTGAAGCCCACCCAGCACAATCACGTCTTCATCTTTAACACTGACGTAGGAGGTAGCGGAGCGAGAGCCTATAATTGGCTGCTCATTTCCATCGATCAAAGTGGTCCCGTTAACACTATCTATCGTTTGTTCGATCTCGAGCTGAACCACCCCATTTGATCCAATTAGCGGTGTGAACGACAACTCGATCCCTATGTCTTGCAAGTCCACACTACTGCGAACCCCGATGGTATCGGTTGTAGTACCCGTTATAACCGGCCGTTTTTCACCCGCCTTGATGACCGCCTTTTTATTGTGCGTAGTGACCAAATTCGGAGCCGAAAGAATCGTCACATCTGAATCACTTTGAGCAGTCTGAAAAACCGTATTCAGCGTAAAATTTTCAAGAGTTGAACCTATTCGAAACGGTAAATCGGAGGCTCCAGCAAACGCGCCTGCAGAGTCTACCAACTGATTGAGGCCGATTGTGATTTCATCAGCGTCATCAATGTTTAAACCAAAACTATCGATCCCTCGATTGTGCTGACCTCCGATATTCACTTCAGCGATGATCACATCGATCTTCACTTGTGCTAACATCACGTCCACTTTGTCGATCAAGTTGGAAATATACCGAATATCGCTATCCGTTCCGAACGCGATGATCGCGTTACTGCGCTCATCGGCCTCTATAGTGATGAAGGGGCTGAATTGATCACTGTTAGAAGATTCTCCACTTACCCTCCTTGTGTTGGACACATTCGCGTTAGGTGGAGGCTGTGCTCCACGATCGTTGGGGGTATTTGAATTCGAATTACGACCTCCTGTATCCACTCCACTGATCATGGAATTCAGCAAACCAGCCACATCCACAGCCTGGGCATGTTTCAGGTAAAAAGCTTCAGTCTTCGTGAGCGGTGCTGCGTCGACATCTAGACTCGAGATGACTTGGTCTAGAATCGGAACATTGTTCGGATTAGTCAAAATAATGATCTGGTTCGTCCGTTCGTCGGCCTCAAAATAAGTTTCTCCATTCAGGAATCGTCCAAGGGCCCCCTGAGCCATGCGATCCAGCCTTTCCTTGAGCTCTTCCGATGAAATGTAGTAGAGTGTCCTGAAAATCATTTCAGAATCCATCTCGATTGGAACGTCCACCCGGTTGATTAGTCTTTCGATTTGCTGAAGATTGGAAAGATTATCCGCGACAAGAACTGTGTTGTTCTTTTTGAAAACCTGCATGGTCGACAAGCCAGGAGTGATCAACGCATTCACGATTTGAGTGACCTCATCGACTAACACATGCTTCAACTCATAAACTTTCATGTAAAGTCGTTGACTGGGGTGCATTGCCAGTGTGCTTCCTTCAATCAAATCAGGAGAGGAAAATCGAATACTTGAGGTAGGAATCGCTTTGATAAACTTTTCACCCATCGAAGTGATCGACACTCCATTTAAGGCGAGCAGTGACTCGATCGCCAGAACCGCCTCTTTTCGGGTCAATACACCATTGCTGTTGAAGTTGATAATGGTGGTGTTGGATATATTACTCCCCTGTAAAACCATCTTTCCAGTCAACTCCTCCAAGAGACGAAACACTTGAGAAAACGGCTCATCCACCAAAACCAGTTCAGGAAACTCATCCGAGGGATTTAGACCCGGTGTGAATCGTTGTTCGTCACTCAATTCATCCGGTAAGGGTGGCGGTGTAAAATTTGGTGGTCCCGAACGCTGAGCGGTCAACATCAACGATGATGTTAAAAAAAACAATCCCAGAAGCAGAAAAATTGAGCTGCCGATGAAACGTCGATTTGATCGTTCACGACCCTTTAAAGCTGATGACAAAAACTGACACATGATGCAAAATTCAACTGGGTTTTTTCAATTCAAACGACGTCACTCTCATATCTCCCTTGAGAAGGCCTGAAGACGCTCTTTCTGATTCTAACAATAAATAGTCAATTCCCAGGTAGGGATAATGCGTTTTGATCTCATTTTCAAAATCAATCAAAGTCCTCATAGAGACCCTACTCAACGGGATCTGGATGATGTGCTCGATAAAGACATCTCCTGTTCGAGTCGTAGGCCTGGAAATCGTCGTCTCCAACCCCACTTCACGCGCTATTTCGTCTATGATCTCAAGCAACTGATCGCCAGAATAGGTTCGACTCGAATCCAGGTTTTCTAACGCCTTTAGCATCCTCTGGTCGTAGCTCGCTTCATTTTCTAACCAAGCCGACTGCCCATCAAGGTCCAGCCTCGCAATCGTCCACCTCGTGCTTACTTGCTGCAACGAGGCAACCACTTCAAACAACCACCAAACACATGCTGCACTGAGAAAAAGCGTGAGCAAAATTCGCTCTCGCAACTTCAATTGATCGAATTTTTTTCTCAAAAAGTCTAATTTCATACCGAGTGTGATCCGACTTCCGCAACTTCCAGCTCCATGAACTCGAGAGATAATCGGAAATAAGTGATTCCATTGGTGATCTGGGTGATTTGCATGTTTACCGTTGTAATGAAGGGAGCGTTTTCCAATTTCTGCCTAAACTCATTAACCAGAGCAGTCCCTTGAGCCGAAGATCTCCCTTCGACTTCAATTCGATTCCCTTCGTAAGCTTTGACTTGCTCGAGGTAGATTCCGTTCGGTCTGACTTTATTTACGAGTTCAAGCATCGCCAGCGGTTGTAATCTGGCAGCTGCGCCACCTTCGAAAACTTCAAGATTTTTTGATTTAGCTTCGATCTCTAAAACCTTGGGTTTCTGTTCCTCAACACGATTTTCCTTCGCACTCACCTGCGAGGTCCAGATCACGAGGACCAATGAAAGAATTAAGCACACTGCCAGAATTCCGAGGGAAACCAATCCAGCCAGCCACAAGCCGATGGATAGTCGTCCTTCGTTGAAAGACTTCCGACTTGAATCCGAGTCTCTCAAATCGGCTTGTGACAGTTTCTTTGGGGAAATCTCGGTCTCCAGACGGTCCCCTTTCGAATTTTGACTCACAAACGTCAACTCACGCTTCCAATTCTCTTCAAAACTCGCATACCACCAAATCTCATCTTCTAGCGACGGATTGCTTCCGTTCAGCCACTCTCTGGCAATGTCCGAACGGATTTGCCTCACCAACTCATCAGTCAGCTCATGCTCACCTTCAACTTCGACGGACAAAACGTCAGCAGGCAATTGTTCAGCCTTATCAAAGACCAGCAACGAGACCGTTCTATCATTAACCGTTGTGACTACTTTCGGGTCACTTACTTTACACTCAAGAAATGGCAGAAAACTGGGAAGAAAGGGGTCACCGTGTTCGAGGGCTCCGTTTTTCGCCATCGTCGCGTAAACCAGAGCTGTCTCCTTTTCACGATCTGTCCAGTAGCCCCAGGAAATCTGCTCCAGCGGGAATGGAGAATGAATCTCTAAACTATTTAGACAAGCCTCCTCAATTTCTTCTGAACTAAGCGATGAATGAAGATCCAGGCGCTCGACCACAAGACGTGCCCCGGACACCCATTGACAAGGACTTACAGCGGTTTCGACTTTTTCTGATTCTTCGTCTTCCATCTAAAAATTGAGCAAGGAGTTATTCACCATCCAGAAATTTTTCCTGAATGACAAGTATTTCAAAACCATCGACTTCCGCAAATCCAGAATTAGCACTTTCGTTGGTCTCTTTGGCAGCAGATTCAGGAGGTGGAGCTGTTTCTTGGTTCTCATTTTGGTTTTCTTCTTCTGGAGCACCTTGAGCGGCATTTGAAGCATCGGGATCCGAACTTACCCAGGCTTCCAGGCGAAAGGTCGCCGAATTATGTTTGAGCAACTCGATCTGAATCCTGAACTCTGTGGATTCAAAGCTTATCCAGCTATCCGCCTCCCCCTCAGGAATTCCCGAAAGAAGGTAGACAGGTATATCCTCTCTGCTTTCCAGATATTGATCGTCCGAAGTTCCAACCAAACGATCCTGACCTGCAAAATAGCTCCAAATCTCATTTGGCCGAAAATCACTTCTTAATCTCAAAAACTCGAGAACATCTGCTCCTGCAATGTTCAGATTCACCGGATTGGAACTTTCGATCGAGAGAATACGCTTTAATACTTCGAGCCGTTCGGGCCCATAAAATCGGGACTCAGGATCGAACCAGTCTCGGTAGTGCATCATATTTTTAAACTCTTCAAACGACTCGATCTCCTGGTTGGGAGGATTCAAATAGGCCATCCGATCCCGCTCATACTCCTGGAGTTCAGCACCCTGAACGAGTGTTTCATCATCGGCATCAGTCCAGTCAAAATAGCTATCCCGGTATCGGCCTGCGTCGTGTGGATTAATCCCAATGGTCTCCATCAGACTCTCAAAGTCCGTTTCTGTGACTAAACGGATTGGAATTCGATCGTTATTCGGAACTATACTGACCTGCGCCGAAAGTCCCTCTATCTCAACAGGAAATGGAGTATGATCCAGGGGACTCCCCCATCCTTCTATCGGATGGTGAAACGCACCGTCAAATTCTTTGAATTCCGCCATTACAGCGAGGCTGTGCTCGAGAAAATCGTATGCAACTCTACGCAATTCGACATCGCCAACAGTCTGGGTCCTGTATTTAATACGATCCACCACTTCCTCAATGAAAATAGTGACGATGATGGCCAACAAATAGATAAACAGTAAGGTCGCTAGCAACACGGCACCTCTTCTCCCGTGGGTTAATCTAGCTTTCATCCTCACCTCCTGTTGAACCCGAAAGGTAAATCGAACGTCTGATCACTTCACGCTCCTCTACTTCGAAAATTACTGCGACAGGCAGGCCCTTTTCATCGATTTCCTGATTCGACAATGCACTCAAATTTTCCCACTCATCCTTTTCCCCATCGTAATATGCGTATTCAAGTTGGAGGACCTCCGAACTCAAATGAAACCGAAACATGTAATCCTCCACTTCAAACGGAAAACCCATAGACAACTGTTCAATCTTCGGGTCTTCCGGATGCCAAATCAGCGCTAATCCCGAATTTCGGTCAAACTCGAGATAACATCTTGCACCAAATCCATCCCACCATTCTCCCCATTGCACAAAAACAGGCGGATTTTTCATCCACCACGAAAGGTAATACGGCTCGTATTCACCCGCTTCCGGGAGCTTTCTCCATTCCACACCACTATTTTCCGCATTATAGCCCGGAGCAATCAATTCTTGCTGAATACTCAGTTGGTCTTCGAGAAACGCAAAGATCGAATGCTGATGCTGCAACACATGATCTCCCTCACGATGGGAAATCCAGGCAGTTGCAACCGAATAATAAATGAGACCAATTGCATACAGGACTCCCATCGCAATCGCCATTGCAGCGAGAACTTCGATCAAAGTAAATCCGCTACACTTTTTGGAACAACTGCAAGATCCCGTCGTCACCTGCGTGCCCTTTCTTCCTGAATCTGTTCGAAGAATTTTTCTTTTTCTTCAACAAGGCGCTCTCTGTCACTTTCTTCATACCATTCCCCGCTTCTGACCACTCGTTGGCGGATCCAATCCTTGAGGCGGCCACGTCGGTCCGAGATTTCCATCCGATACTCCACCACAAACAGATCAAGAGTATCGGTCGGGTAAGGTTCAGCGTACCATTCCACCCGATATCCCTCAAGGCTGGTAAGCTCACCACCAGTTTCTAACTCATCCAAAGACTTGCTTTTGAAATCAATTTGTTCGATCGCCCAATCGTGAACTTTTTCGAGTTCAGACTCCGATTCCCAGTTCAGAAGAGCTGTTTGCCCATTGTTGAAAGCCATGAGCAGAAAATAGCCTGACAGTCCTACAATCGCTGCCGCCAATAGAGCCTCTACCAACGTAAATCCTGAATGATTTCTCAGTTTGCGGGCTTTCATCATCCAAGATCCATTCCAATATCCACCTCAGCGTCCGAGAAAGCATCAATCACTATCCATTCGGAAGCCATTCCCCGTTCCGCAGGAACCCATTCTACAGCTACAAAATGACTGACACCAGTCGGGTGAAAACGAATCGCCGGGATCGTAACTTCAGCGCGCCCCATCAAAGTATCCCTTTCAACCTGTCTTCGGTAAGGCTTCGTCATCATCGGCCAAAAAAGAACCTCCTCCCAATAGGAAAGGTCTTTTTCATTCAACTCATGAGATTTCAAAACATTTCCATCCCACTCAACGACTTCGAATGCCCCTGCAGGATCATTGTAACGTACCCACACTTCCTTTTTCCCAGTCACCGCAATCAGGCGAGCATCTCTCACGGCAAGCTTAAACTGCTCCTGAGCTGAGGAATTCGCTGCGGAATTGATGACATTGTCGACGTTTACAATCAAAAGCCCAGCGACCAGACCTATAATCGCGAGCACCATCAACAACTCTAAAATCGTAAAACCATTAGAAGACTTGACGCTCACAGACACTCTCCATCTTTCGGTTTTCTAAGGGCGATTCGCTGTTTTAAGCCGATAAAGCGCCCTGGAAGAACTACTCTTCCTCCCAATTACCAATGTCATCCGCAGTGTTGAACTGACCATCAGGACCAGCAGAACGCAAATCGTAACCACCTGGATTCTTCACTCCGGGGTAACGGTATTCGTATGGATTTTTCCAGGGATCATCAGGAATGCTATCGACGTAAGGCCCTTTCCAAAGATTTTGCTTTTTGCTTGGAGGAGACTTCAACACTTCCAAACCATCGGCAGTGGAGGGGTAGCTTCCCATATCAATACGGTATTTCAAAAGCGGAGTCTTGAACGTCTGATTAACCTGAAACTTCGCAGTGTCTTCCTGAGCTCCCCCGAATATACCTCCAATCTTTACGATCAAGACCCCCGCCAATAATCCCAAAATTGCTAAAACCAAAACGAGCTCTATCACCGTAAACCCTTTTTTCTTTTTCAGTTTCTGGATTTTTGTAGGACTTAATTTTCCGATTTTCATTTCTTTCATCATACCAAATAGAAGGATCAATTCTTGAGAACAGTTTTTTCGATTAACAGACAGCCGATTAGAGTGCAATGTTATCCTCAGTGTTCAATCCCACATTTTTGCGATCATGACCGCACTTGAAGACGAAGCCATCGACATCATCCAAAAAGCCTACAGTGGTGCAAAATCAGACCACTCTTTATCAAATGTGCTCAAGTCCACTACCTCCCAGAGTTTATTAGATTCAATCAGGAGTGGTGCAGACCGGTCGAATGAGATTTGGAGCAAACTTCACCTGGATCGGCGATCTCTACAAAAAATCTTCGAAAACCCCAATATTCCCGAGCTTCAGCTGCCCGATTTTTGCAAGCAAATCATTTTCCCATTCGGTCCTTACACAGTAAACGGATACGTTTTCAAAACAGGCGACAATGACTGCGTCCTCTTCGACGCCGGAACTCGGGCTTATGATTACCTTACCTTCCTAAACCAACACAATCTCACTCCCAGCAAACTACTGATCACCCACGATCATTCCGATCACATCGGTGGAACTTCCGAACTTCGCAAAAAATTTCCAAAGATGAAAGTGTTGTCTTCCTCAAATCAAAGCATTCAAACGGGTGATATCCTTCAGGAATCTAACTACACCTTAACCGCAATCTCCTGCTCAGGACACTCGATCGACGCCCTGGCTTACTTCATTCAAGCAAAAGACCAAAACTTTCTAATCTCTGGTGACACGATTTTCGCGCGATCTGTTGGCAAAATCTCACGAAACTATCTCCACTCCCTCCAACTCATCGAAACACGACTACTTTCACTTCCTGAAGATACCCTCATTCTTCCAGGTCACGGCCCCGTCACAACGATTGCAGACGAAAAACAGCACAATCCTTTCTTTGCGAAGTCCCTCTAGCGCACGAGCTTTTCACCTTAGACAATATTCGTTCTTTTCAGCTTCCTTCCTACATGTTAAAGCTGACTGCTTATGCAGCAAAAACTGATCTATCGTTCGTTTGGTAAGCCCCTCGAAGTATTGGAGCTTGAAAGTGCTCCGATCCCAGAACCTCAGGAAAACGAAGCACTCATCAAACTAGAATATGCCAACATCAATCCATCTGACATGGGCATGATCGGAGGAAGCTATGGAAAACTTGCAGAACTCCCTGCAACAGCCGGTCGAGAAGGAGTTGGCACCATCTTATCGATCAAAGGGGATACAAACGGACTTTCAGCAGGTGACCGTGTTCGCTATCCGGAATCCGCTGGAACCTGGCAAAGCCACTGCACAGCTCCGACCGCTGACCTATTTAAGATTCCTTCTTCAATCGATCCCGAACAAGCAGCTGCACTTTTCATCAATCCTCCCACAGCCCTGATGCTTCTCAAATCTTTCGTCGATTTAAAAGAAGGAGACTGGATCATTCAAAACGCGGGCAATTCGTCTGTCGGCACCTGGGTGATTCAGCTCGCAGCGGCTATGGGCTACAAAACGATTAACCTTGTCCGCAGGGAATCACTTTTCGGGCCACTTGAGGAACTCGGAGCAGATGTTGTCCTCGTTGACGAAGACGACTATCCCAAAAAGCTTAAGGAACTCACTGGCGGCGCTTCACCTAAACTCGCCCTGAATTCTATCGGAGGAAACAGCGTGAGCCGAATGATCAAATGCCTCGGTGAAAGCGGAGTTTGTGTGACCTTTGGAGGAATGGTCGGAGATCCGGTTCGTTTTCCCACACGTTTCCTGATTTTCAACGATGTGCAACTACGAGGCTTTTGGATGGATAAGTGGACCCGCACCCACTCAAAAGAAGATCTCGCGAACCTGTATCAGGAACTCTTCGAATGGATCGAAAAACACAACATTCACACACCTATTCAGGAAGTTTTTGAACTAAAAGACTTTTCGAAGGCCATTAAAGCCTTCTCAAAGCCGCGAATGGGCAAGATCCTGTTCAAATCTTAGCTCGCCGAATCATTCGGGTTGACAAGTGATTTTGAACCAATTCTTAAGAAATTTTGTCTCTACTTAAAATCCCTTGATTTACAACTAAATCAACGACCCTTCTATGGAATCATCAAACATCAGTATCCAGGAACTTAACGAACGGGTGCAGAAAGCCTCACTTTGGGTTTCTCCACTCAAAACGGAAATGCAACGCGTCATCGTCGGACAAGAGTCCCTCATCCACCGTTTGACAGTCGCCCTTCTCGCGAACGGGCACGTTCTACTCGAAGGAGTTCCCGGTCTCGCAAAAACTTTAGCGCTGAACACCTTAGCAAAAGCAATCAAGTCTGAATTCAAGCGCATCCAGTTCACGCCCGACATGCTCCCGGCCGACATTGTGGGAACTGAGATCTACAACCCGAAGGATGTTAAGTTTATCATCAAAAATGGACCGGTCTTTACCAATTTTGTACTAGCCGACGAGATTAACCGTGCTCCGGCGAAGGTGCAAAGTGCGTTGCTCGAAGCCATGCAGGAACGTCAGGTGACGATTGGCGAAAACACCTTCAAACTTCCCGACCCCTTCCTCGTGATGGCGACCCAAAATCCCATTGAGCAAGAAGGAACCTACCCTCTTCCAGAAGCCCAGGTCGACCGCTTCATGCTGAAGGTGATCATCACCCACCCAACTCCGCAGGAAGAACGTCTCATCCTCGATCGCATGGGCACTTCCGAAGCGAAGATCGAAGTAAACCCAGTCATGTCCGCCGAGGACATCGTAAAATCCCGAGGTGTGGTGAATCAGATTTTCATGGATGACAAAATCAAGGACTATGTCGTTTCTATCATCCATGCGACACGCGATCCCGAAGCTCATGGGCTGAAAATCAAAGATTTCATCCTGAATGGTTCTTCGCCACGCGGAACGATCAGCCTCACCCTGGCAAGTCGTGCATCGGCATTCATCAATGGTCGAGGTTTTGTAACTCCAGAGGATGTCAAAATGATCGCAATGGATGTGCTTCGCCATCGTGTCACAGTGTCTTACGAGGCGGAAGCAGAAGGCATCACTTCCGAAGATCTCGTGACTCAAATCCTGGATACGCTCCCAGTGCCGTAGGCACGAATGACACCTCCCATGTGAGGAAGTAAATATGATTTCCAGGAAAACAGAGGAGTCCGAGAAAACACGGGAAATTCTGCGTCGTGTCCATCAGGTGGAGCTGAAGATCAATCGGTTGGTGAACGATTCTCTCGCTGGCGAGTATCACTCGGCCTTCAAAGGCCAGGGCATGAACTTCGACGAAGTACGCGAATACCACTCAGGTGACGAAGTGCGAAATATCGATTGGAACGTCACCGCCCGAACCGGCAAACCATTCGTCAAACAATTCGTTGAAGAAAGGGAGCTTACTATCATGCTCATGATCGACGTGAGTGCTTCGGGATGGTTCGGCTCATGCGAGGAGACCAAAAGAGACCTTGCGGCAGAACTTGGCAGTATGTTCGCATTCTCCGCGATTCGAAACCAGGACAAGGTCGGACTGATTCTATTTTCAGACGAAGTTGAGCACTACATTCCACCGGGAAAGGGCAACAACCACGTCCTTCGCGTGATTCGCGATATTCTTTTCTTCAAACCCAAAGGCAAGAAGACCAACGTCAGCAAAGCACTCGATTACGTCAATCAAATCCTTCATCGCAAAGCGATCGTGCTTTTGTTGTCCGACTTTTGGTTGAACGAGCCCTACGAAGAAAACCTTGAGCGAATGATTCGAAAAATGGACATCACTAACCGGAAGCATGATTTGATCTCGCTCTCGGTCACCGATCCGCTCGAAAAACAACTTCCTTCCTGCGGGCTACTCGCAATTGAAGACATTGAGACTGGCGAACAAGCCTACATCGACACTCGTGACCGCAAAACGCTTGAGGCCTTTAACCGAATGAGTGAAGAGCATTCGGATCGATTACGAACACTTCTTCGCAAAAAGAAAATCGACCAACTCGAGCTCGAAACAGGTAAACCCTACATCAAGGAAGTGCATAAATTTTTTAAATTGAGAAGTAAACGCCGTGGATAAAAGAAGCTATGGAACCATCAAGAAGTGCCTCACGCACGCATTTAGGTCCGCTTGGTTAGGTTTGGGGGCGCTGCTATTACTTCTCGGCGCATCATTTGAATTACATGCTCAAGTCACTCTGCCCGATTTACCCGAGCAACAAGACCTGCAAGTTCCTGTCCCTCAACCTCAGCCATCACTGCAGCCACAAATGCTTACACCCTCTCAAGGAGGTATGGGCATGAACCAGCCCCTGCTGAGTGAAATTCTCGGAGAGGCGGATTTGGCTCCTCACGAATCTATCGAACGCCTGCCACCTCTTTGGCCCTATTACCTTGGTGCAGCGGTACTCGCTCTGATCCTTCTACTAGTGCTCGTAATCTTGATTCTACGACGCCGGAGAAAGGAAAAACCTGTCCCGATTATTCCCGTTGATGTTCTTGCACTTGACGCATTGGGCAAACTTCACCCGCTTGTTAAGCAAAGTAAGGCCCGGGAGTTTTCCTACAAAGCCTCCGAGATTATCAGGAGCTACATCGAAGATCGATTTGCCGTTCGCGCCAGAAGCAAAACTACTCGGGAGTTTCTCGAAAACGCACTGACTTCTGAAAACACTATCCCGGAAGGTCATCACGAAAACCTCCGTGAATTCCTCAATTATTGTGACCTGGCGAAGTACGCACGTCACGTCATGCAACCTGAGCAACTTAAATCCATGCTCAGCACCGCGTCTGATTTCATTAAAAACACACGCCCGTCCATCATGGCCGCACCGGGAGAGGAGGGAGAATCATGATATTCAAATTAGAACAACCCGAATGGCTCTGGTTGCTTTTGTTGATACCGCTCCTGGCAGTGCTTCTTGGGAAGACAAACCGCATATCAGCTATGCTGTTTCCTTCGACTCACGTGGCTCGCGCTTTTTCGAAGAAGAAGTCCCAAAATCCGATGCGTTGGCTCTTCCGACTCAGGTTTTTAGCACTCGCGTTGTTGATTCTGGCACTCACCAGGCCGATGATTGGCCATCAGCACAAAGAAATCCAGGCGAAGGGCATCGACATCATACTCGCACTTGATGTTTCGTCCTCGATGAACGCCCTGGACTTTCGCCTGAAAGGTCGGGAGGTGCGCCGGATCGAAGCCGTAAAAGCAGCAGTCGAGCAGTTCACTAAAGATCGTCCAGACGATCGAATCGCCCTACTGATGTTCGCAGCGAAACCTTATCTCATGAGTCCGTTGACACTGGATCATGATTTCCTCCTGGACCGGCTCTATCGAATCGACACAGGTATCATCGAAGATGGCACCGCGATTGGAACCGCGCTCGCTCGCTCCATCCGCCGATTGCACCATCGAGATGCCGAAAGCCGTGTGGTGATTCTTCTCACTGACGGAGAAAACAACCGTGGAAACATCACACCCATTCAGGCAGCGCAAACCGCTGTCCCACTTGGCATAAAAGTTTACACTATCGGAGCCGGTACCAAGGGGTTGGCAAAGGTTTTGGTCAAAGATCAATTTGGCCGAGAGTTCGTAGATCGCCAGGAAGTTCGGATCGACGAAGAAACCCTGCAGGAAATAGCAGAGCTTACAGGTGGTCGCTATTTCCGAGCAACAGACTTAGGTGAACTGGAAAACGTCTACAAAGAAATCGATCAACTCGAAAAAAGCACACAAGCCATTCAAGGATTTACTGTAGATCGAGAGTTGTTTCCTTATTTCCTCGCTGCAGCGCTACTCATCGTGCTTCTTGAAATCATTCTTTCGCAAACTCTGTTTTTAAAAATCCCATGAGTATTTTTGACATCATATTTCAGGAAAAATGGTGGCTTTACTCATCGCTACCGATTTTGGCCATCACCGGCTGGCTTTTTTACAATGGCTACCGCCGTCGCTCCGCAATTCTGAATTCGGTAATCACCTCACGCCTGAAAATACCGTTCACTCAGCAGATATCCGGTCCTCGACGCAGTCTGAAGCGGATTCTGATGATGATAGCCGTGTTGCTTTTGGTTTTGGCAATCGCCCGTCCTCAGCTGGGGTATATTTGGGAAGAACAGCCAGAGCAAACTACGGACATTCTTTTTGCTCTCGACACCTCCCGCAGCATGTTAGCGCCTGACCTCCAACCCAACCGTCTGTTCCGTGCCAAACTGGCGGTCGAAGACTTGGTTCAGGAGCTAGAAGCGGTGCGCGTCGGCCTAATTCCTTTTGCAGGTGACGCCTTTCTATGGTGCCCGCTCACTTACGACAGAGCAGCTTTTATAGACACTTTGAGGGACATTGACACCACGATCATCCCATCTGGTGGCACAAACCTCTTGTCAGCGGTTGAAACAGCAGAAAACGCGTTTCCCGAAGATCTCAACACAACCAAAATCATGGTTTTGATTACCGATGGTGAAAACCTTGCGGGATCTATTGAAAACCGTCTCACCGGGATCGCGCAACGGGGCTGGACCATTCACACGATCGGAATCGGTACGGAGGAAGGTGAATTGATTCCCATCACCAAAGAAGATGGCAGCACTGGCTTCGTAACCGATGCAGAGGGCAACATTGTCAAAACCAAACTAGACGAAGCTACCCTGAAACTCATCGCGGAAAAGACAGGAGGTAGCTATCAAAACCTCGGAACCACTGGAGAAGGATTGAACGAACTCTTTGAAAACTACATCAGACCTGGTCTTGAAACGAGAGAGTCTGCTCGACTCAGAAAGATCCCAATCGATCGTTACCGTTGGCTTGTTTTTGTGATCATTGGCCTACTAATTTTCGAACTGTTTCTTAATGACAGAAGATCATCTGCGAAATTAAAACAAAACTTTTCAACGACACTGACCGCATCAATATTCTTCCTCGGATTCAGTCTGACCGAAATCGATGCATCTACCCAACGCAAAGCCCAAAAAGCCTTCGACGAAGGGATTTACGATGAGGCGGAGTCACTTTACCTCGAGGCTGCACCCAAATCCCCAAAAGACCATGTTTTCAGCTACAACGCAGGAGTGAGCGCACTTAACGCCGGGAATTACGAATCTGCAAAAAATGCGTTAACTCAATCCACTCTCTCTGAAGACCTTTCCATTCAGGGGAAATCTTACTTCAATTTGGGCAATGCACACTACCAACTCGGACGCCAAGTCCTAGATTCTCAACCTCAGGAAACTGTTAAAGCCTGGGAGGCTTCCATTGAGAACTATGAAAGTTGCCTCGCCCTCGATCCTGAAAATGTAGACGCAATCAAAAATCGTGACGAAGTAAAACGCTTACTCGAGAAATTAAAGGAATTGCTTCAGCAACAAAATCAGGACCAACAGAATTCTGACGACAATCAACAGCAGGATCAAAATCAACAAAACGACCAGCAAAACCAGGATTCCTCCTCCCAAGATAATCAATCGTCAGAAGATCAGAATCAAGAGCAACAAAACTCAGATCAATCCCGACAAAATCAGAACGAGAATCAGCAGGAGCAAAACTCTGAGCAACAACCAGAGTCTTCTGAATCGGAAGAAAATGAAGCTGAAAGCTCTCCCGAAAACCATCAGGAAAATTCAGAGCAAAAACAGGACCAAGAAGAACCTCAACCACAAGAACAAGAATCCGACCAGAAGGAATCCGAAAAACCAGCTCCACAAAAACAAGAGCAAGCCCCTCAGCCTAAACCCGCAGCGGCAAGTGAGGCTGAAAAAGAGGCTCAAAAGGAAGAAGCGCTTCGGTTGCTCGAATCCCTAAAGGACGAAGATGGTGATTTTAAGGAGTTGTATTTCAAATTGCAAAACCCCGAAACTCAGGAACAAACTGACAAAGATTGGTAACTGAAGCTATGTCATTCCACTTTCCAACAAGAATAATGATTCAAGCGCTCACATCTCTGAGATCGATGAGTGTTTTTGCTTCCGTTCTCTTAACGGGACTCGTCCATGCAGAGCCAGTCCAGGTCACATTGTCTAGTAGAACGATTCCGCTAGGTGGATCTGCCTTCCTCAACATCAACATTCAAGGAGGGGGTGATGTTGAAATCGAACCGCCAGTGGTCGATGGTTTGATCATCCGGGAATCTGGTAAATCGAGTAACATGACCATTGTGAATGGGAAATTCTCGCGCACTGCGAGTTACCGATACACCATTTTAGCAGAAAAGGAGGGAAATATTCAGATCCCCGAATTCAAAATCACCATTGACGGAGAGACCTCCTATTCCGAACCGATTGATGTGGTAGTTTCTAAATCAGCTACTACCGCTTCCCGAGGCAACCAGGGCTCGACAACCAATACCGGTCAACAAACGAGAACCCTCACAGCCGATCAAATCAAACAGTTCGCTTTTATTGAACTCGAAGCCGACAAAACAAAAGCTTACATCGGCGAGAAGGTTCCGCTGAAAGTGAGCCTTTACCTCAATCAACAGGTCAATTTCAATCAGCTGGAAGCCCCTCCCACAGTCCAGAATGATGCTCTGATTATTCCTCCACTGGCTGGAAAAGAGTTCGAACGGGATGTCGTTCAAAAAAATGGCTACCTCTATAATGTCCTCTCTTGGGATGTGCATTTCTCTCCTACAAAAGAAGAATCTACCACGTTAGAATCTTCGCTAGAATTAACCCTTCTACTCAGGGCGAGGAGGGATTCACGCTCAATGTCCCGGAGTATTTTTGATAACGACTTCTTTTCACCCTCTTACCAGCATGTTCCCATCATCGCGACCTCCAACAAAGTGGAGCTAGAGTTGCTCTCACTCCCAAAACCATCACCCGAATCATTTAATGGAGCAATCGGCTCCTTTGACATAAGCCTCAACGCCCAACCTACTGAACTTGAAGTTGGAGACCCAATCACGGTTACCATTGAAATTGAGGGGGAAGGCAATTTTGACAGAGTTTCCGTCGAAGGTCTTCCCAAAAGTGACCTCCTTAAAACTTACGAACCAGAGGAATCTTTCGAATCGACCAATAAATCAAATACTTCCGGTAAAAAAACCTTCAAACAAGCGGTAATCCCGACCAACACTGAATTCAAAACACTACCGGAGCTAGAATTCACCTACTTCGATCCACGGGAGAGTAATTATGTAACAGTCAGAACTCCTCCCGTATCATTGGCAATCCAAGGAGAGGTTCCAGATTCGAGCGACAACCCTGGGAGTCCCGCTTTGGTAACTTCTAAAGAATCCGAAGAGGACCGCATCATCGATCATGAAGGCCTCATAGGCATCGCGGTCACACTTCAAAAACCTGGCCGGGCCATTCAAGCAATGCCCTACCGAAAAGGTTATTTGATCGCGATGGGGATGACTCCTCTTTCACTGATCACGCTGATTGTTTTGCTTTCGGTTCTTCGCGAGAACTTAGCCGATGAGAAATCCAGATCGCTAAAATCTCAAAATAAGATTGCTCACAAACACCTTCAGGAGCTTTCCAGACACATCAAACACAACGACGTTGAGGGATTCTTAGATGAAGCTGCCGCCTATTCCAAATTACTGGCTTCGATCCTTCTAAATACAAACGCAGGTGCCATCACCTCTGCGGACATTCAAAACAAGGTGCCTGACTAATTTCCCAACATCGTAAACTTACTGAAACTTCAGGAAATGAAGCAATACGCGGGATCCACTCAGCAGGACATAGACATAAAATCACAACACGAGGCTCTTACATCTGAGTGGAAAAAACTACAGGCAAAAGGTCAGCAGTGAAACATTTGAGAAGTATTTTTATTTTGATCCAACTCTGCATATTCCTGCAGGTACTTGTTGGATCCGATGAGGAGGAATATCAGCAACAACGTTTGTTTAGAGAAGCAAATACAGCCTACGCTGAGGCAAAAGATTATGAAACAGCCATTAAAATATACAACGAACTTCTTGAAAGAAGAGGCCCATCTGTCGAGCTCTACCAAAACCTGGGCAATTCGCACTATAAATTGAAAAATTGGGGCTTAAGCCGCCTTAATGTTGAGAGAGCATTAGTTTTGGAACCCAACCATCCTGATTTACTTAATAACCTCGGAGTCCTACTTGCTCAAATTGGTATTGAACCGAAAACACTCTCACCTGTCCAAAAGCTTTTGACCAAATTCCATCCAAACGTATGGTTCTTCGCGTCTTGGGTAACACTTTCCTTCCCTCTCTTTTATCTCTTGTTGCGGATTCTGATCAATTTTCGTTCCCCTCCTAACCAATTAGAATGGAAGTCGCATAAAGGTTTAGTTTTAGCGGGAATCGTATTTTTTGTACTACTGTTCACAGCAGCGAGACTCTCTTCCACAAGGCAAAACGCAGGAATTGTGATCGCGGATGAAATTCCCCTGAAACAGTCACCTTTCGAAAAAGCCACCGATGTCTATGAAACCTACAATGGCGAGCTACTGAACATCTTGGAGGAACATGACAACTATTACTTCTGCTCTGTTCCAGGTCTTGAAAATCAGCGAGGCTGGATCCCTTCATCTAGCTTCACTCCTATCCTATTTGAGTAGAATTTATTTCTATATACTTTTACAAATCAGTCATAAGAAAGATTTATAGTCATTAAATATGGAATCTAATTAGACTTCTCTTGATTGATAATAAACCCTTACAAACACTGGGGTTTCTTAAAAAAAGCAAAAAGGATCATCCTTTAAGGGTTAAATAGACATTGTAAAGCTCTTGTAACTACACTTTTTACAATTTGTAAAAATAGAGAATTTGTAGGTTTTTTGGTAAAGTAAAACTAAAATACCTCTGAGAAGGTTGAAATTATATCTAGTATTCCGTTTACTATAGGCACTTGATGATAGTTGTTTTTAACAGAGGTTTATACTCAGAATAATTTACTTGATTTTTACATTTTAAGTATCGTATAAATACGGTGCTTTTTCTCTCGCTATGCTTCAAAATCGACGACAGAGTCGGAAGCAAGGGTTTACCCTTGTGGAAATGATGGTCGGATTGACGCTCCTTGGGGTGTTCATGACGGGCATTTTTGGTTCTGTCCGCTTATCGACTCTCATCTCAGAATCTACCATTTACGACAATACCGCTATGTTGGTTGCTCAGAGTCATTTGGAGCAAATCAAGAGTCTGCCATACGAAGAAGTCCTCCTCGCGTCACAAGATCCTTCAAATGTTACCCTAAAGGCGATTAACCCGTATTACGATGACCAACTCAACATGACCGTTCAGGACGCTCCATTGAGCTTGGATCCCTCCCAACAACCCAACCAAAGAACAGTTAAATTAACAGCCAGGGGTGATGGAAACAACTCAAGTATCGACATGCCTGTAAATATGACGGTTACCGTTGTAGATAAAAACACAGGAACGAACCCAGTTGAAGCTCTTGAGATTAAGATCGTTTACTCTTACCAACTTCCAGACGTGATGGGAGGAAATTGGGTGACCAAACAAGTCCAAACAATAAGAGCGAGGATTTGAGGATGAAGGTGAACCATACAAGGAAATTTAAGCGGAAAAGTGGTTTAAGTTTGGTCGAAATTATGTTCGCAATCTCAATTCTTGGCGTTGTGGTCGCTGGTGTGATGCCGATGTACGTGCAGTCCTCAAAGATCCTAATGTCAGCCGACACTAAACTGGACGTAAATGACGAGATTCGAAAAACTACGGATCAGATGGTCGCAGAAGCGAGAGAAGCAGATGCATTCCTGTTGTATGATAATTACAAAGGCGCCTGGATCGATGGCGATTTCGTGAATTTTCGAAGTGATGCATTTCATGGCCTCGGCCGGCTAAGGGATGGAGAATCGGGCAAATTTCTAGTGTTATTGTTTTACGGTGTAGATCCCTATCCAGACGATTCTACCCCAGCTCCGATCGAAAAGATTATCGGGATCTATCTAGACGCAGACGAAACACAAGACACTGGACCCGTGCGAATGTTCCTGGACGAAGACCTCGACAGTGAACTAGCAATTGAAGAAAACCTCCCTTCGGTTTCCAAAATGGGGACGCATGACATTATCATTGATGAAATGACCGGTCTATTGGATGAGGATATATTTTATAACTTCGGCGGGAGCTCAATTATGCTCAGTGGAAAGATAAAGGAGTCTAACGGTTCTCAAATCGAAACGAACCTATACAATTTTACGGTAACTCCTCGGTAACCGACGACTGGAAAGGAATTATCACCATGCGTATTCGGAATAGTTTTAAGAAAAAACAAATGCCCTATCTCCGAAAAAAAGGTTCGGCGATAGTCATGGTGATGATTTTGAGTATCGCACTCTTAGTTATTCTCTCATCCCAACTTAATCGAGGCGTAACGTCCAAGAAGCTTAATTTATCAAACGCAATCATGTACGAGGCCAAAAATGCGGCCGAATCCTACGCAGAGTATGGATGCGCAGATGTTGCCACTAGATTTCGCACCAAAACTTCTTTTCCACGCAATGAGTTAAAAAACAATCCAATTTACGTTCCAAGTTCCTCAACTTCATTTTACAGTGGAAGTAATATGGACCTCAACAAAACTGAAGTTAAAGGGGGACAAATTGAAGACGGATACTGGATCTATTTGGATGAGGACGATCCTCGATGGGAATTTGATCCACTCAAAGGAAAACGTATCTTTGTTCGAGATATTCAGATCTACGCCAAAGCTACTGCCAAAACCCAACAACTGAACAACCGTGAGTCTGTAGCATATGTCCAACAAACGCTACAGGTAAGAGATTCCCCACTCTTTTCGAATGCGATCTTTTATAATCTGGACCTAGAGCTCAACCCTGGCCCAAACATGGACGTCTATGGTACCGTTCACACAAACAAAGATATTTGGGTAGGCGTAAACAATGGCAGTTACTTAAAATTTCATGAACCCGTATCAGCCACAGGGAAGTTCTACCATGGCGACAAGGAGGATCAAAACTCCAACCCTCACCGTTCAGGACTTAGAGGTGACGTTTACATCGCGGATGCCGGGGGCACGTTTCAGCCCGTAAAACTGGGTGGCACCGGAGCAAATGACAACGACTGGCTCGACTCCAAACATGCAAACTGGAGAGAGCTGTCTTCTCAAACCTGGGATGGAAACGTGCAAGACCAATCTCACAACGTTCCGTCCTATAACGCTGCAGGAATCGCAGATCATGTTCCGGATGATCCTAACACCTACACTTCTGAGTTGGAAAACCACGCGTATGCGATCATCGAACCCATTTTACACTCATCGCACCCAGACGTTAAAGACGCTGCGGTTCGAAATCAAAAAATGATGGCAAAAGCAGGCCTCATTTTCAGAGTTGAGAAAGACACAACCACCGACACAGGATTTCGAGTGAGAGCCTATAAGTGGGCCCGCCAAAACTCCAGTGTTCCAGTAAACACACTCGAACCTTTCGACGGCAATCTCACTGTCGACGCTCAGGGAAACCCAACTTTAGTCGAGATCCAGATTCCTGATCCAGCAATCGCTGGTGTCTCTGTTTCACACCCACTTATCGGTGCAGCTAATCCTAACATCACAAGAGTGGACAATACGGGATTCACAGACAATATCCCACAACCTGAATTCTATGAAGAAGATGGTAGTGGTAAGGTAGACCGCGGTCTATACGATCACCGGCAAGACATCGAGATGAGTCTCGTTACTCTCGATGTAGAAGTGCTCCGTCAGGTCGTAGATGACAACGCGAATCCTGTTGGAACAAATCTTGGTGATGAATATTGGAAAGATCCCGACACCAACTCAATTACTTATTCACCAACTACCGATTGGAATGGGGTTGTTTATATCGAATTTCCGTTGGAGGACGATTCAGGAGGAGCTGCAGATAAGATTGTTCGAGCAGATCCAGACACTCAGATCGAGTATGAAGAAACAACAACTGATGAGAGTTATATCAACGTTGGAAACTACAACGGAGACTATGCCTGGAGTAGCTCTTACGGACGTTATGTCTCCAGATGGGAACGACCCGATTGGTATGATGACTATCAATATTATTTTCGGTATGACTTGCAGACCACAACAACCACTCAAACCTTGACCAAAACAGTCCATCTGGGTCTCCAATTAATTAACGGGGGGCTAATCCCATCGCCAACTTACATGAAAGATTCGGGGATGACCATCGCAACGAACGTTCCCATGTATGTGATCGATCATTACAACGCAGACGGTTCAGCACATACAAACGACGCCCAGGAAATTGAGCATAGTCATTACAGAAATTACAATGATGTTGCCTATGACGAGCCGCCTGCTGCACTGATGGCCGATACAATCACTCTTCTCTCCCGGCAGTGGAAACCCAATGTCAGCAATGGCAATCACCGATACTACAGCTCCGAATCCGACAAGTGGAACCGGAAGGTGAATAGCCAACGCCTTGAAGTTTCTGCGGCACTGGTAACTGGCATCACTCCTACCATACCAGAAGGAACCGTAATGTGGCCAAGTAATGGGGCCGGAAGTGGAGGTGCGATCAATTTACCCAGATTCCTTGAGCACTGGAATGGGAATACTGTAACCTTAAGAACATCCCTCATTGCACTTTTTGAAAGCGAAGTACACACCGAACCCTATCACGACTACTTCAACCACTTCTATATTCCGCCCGTACGTGATTGGGGGTTCAATGAGAATTTTGACAACGGTGTTTTCCCTCCAGGCACACCGAATGTGAGAACGTTCAGGAGAACCAAATTCCAGGATATTTCAGAAGCCGAATATACTGCTGGGACGGTGTTTTAATTGACGATTTAGTGGAATATCAGTTCGTCAAAATAGCTAAATGCACCTTAATAAAATCTAATGAAACACTTTGCCCTGTGCTTGCTCGTCTTCACGACAGTTCCATGCCTTTTTTCTCAGGAATTTGGTGAAGCGCCCACCAACTCCAATTCCACCCCTACGCTTGAAGAAAGAATCGAGGCATTCGACGAAGCGTTGATTCCTCGCCCAAGAAGTGCAGATGAAACATTGGAGCCCATCACTCGGTCGTTTGTGATCGACGGCATTGAAGGTCGGCATTTAGCGCTAAAAGGCGAATCTATTTCCTTTAAAACTGCCCCACTCAATCTGTGGCAACACGATCCATCTTCCAATGCTGAAAACTCCATCACTTTTAAAAACAGATATGAGCCCACTGTGATCATCGCAGTTTCCATTTTTGAGAAATCCAGATTTCAAATATCCAGAGAGGATAACTCTCTTTTGGCATTTCTGGCAGGGCTCAAACAATTACATCGCGCCAAAATCGCTTTTAACGATATCCCTGAAGACTTCCGCCCTTCAGGTTTCGTGGCTAATATCCTTCGCCAGCCCACATCAATGGTGGACTACACCATTACGAGAGGAGAATCGGAAAGGACGAAAACCCGATTTCTGACCTACTTTACGGAACTCGAGAACCAAGTAATCGAATTCAGGCTCGAAGGACCGGAGGAAAAGCTCGATACGTATAAAAACGACTTCCACTACTTCCTGAGGAACATGTCGATCGTTCAGGATGAAGCAGAAGCATTTGGAGAATAATTTTTCCTCTAAACGTCGTAGCTCAGGTTGCTCTGCAACCATTTCTCGGTCGCTTCTACCGACATTCCCTTCCGTTTAGCATAGTCTTCTATTTGGTCTTTTTGAATCCGACCAACCTCAAAATACTTAGACTCAGGGTGGTTGAAATAGAGACCCGCAACTGAACTAGGCGGATTCATAGCAAAGGATGAGGTCAGTTCAACTCCCGTGTGTTTCTCAGCATCCAATAATTGCCACAAAATCTCCTTTTCGGTGTGATCCGGTGAAGCAGGGTAACCAGCCGCTGGTCGAATTCCCTGATATTTTTCTTTGATCAACCAGTCTGCGAATTCATGGACTTCTCCTTTGGGAGACTCAAAGCGCTGCCCAAATTGAATAATTTCAGATTTTCCAGTCTGCCACTGGTCACGAATTAGTTTATGGCAATATTCGGCGGTTCCTTCAGCAAATCGGTCCGCAATCGCCTGGATCAGAATCGCAGTATAGTCGTCTCCTCGTTTTTTGAAGTGACCAGCATATTCCTCCACTTCTTTACCAGCAGTAACTACAAACGCCCCAAGATAATCTTCCACACCCAACGATTTTGGAGCGACAAAATCTGCGAGACATAGATAAGGATCCTCTGCATTACTGCGTTCCTTTTGTTGCCGCAAGAAATGAAAAACACTCAGAAGCTCAGATCGCTCCTCATCATGATAGAGTTCGATGTCATCACCAACTGAATTTGCCGCGAAAAGCCCTAAAACTCCTCGAATTCGGATGCGATCATTTTCGACGAGATCTTTAAGCACTTTTAAAGCGTCTTGATAAAGCTCGGTTGCCTGTTTCCCGCTGCTTTCATGTTTCAAGATCTTTGGAAACCGACCTTTCAATTCCCAGGTGTGGAAAAAGGGACTCCAATCGAAATAATCCACGATTTCCTCAGCTGGGAGTCCATCGAAGACCTGAAGGCCCATCTTCTCAGGTTTAACCGGGTTGTATTCTAAATCAGGTAGCTTCAAACGAACGGTTTCAATCGACTCGTAACGCACGGAGCTTTGATTAGATGCATGACGTTCTGCGACCTCGATCTGCTTCTTTTTGAGTTCTTCGACGAAGGCATCACGAGACTTGGGGTTGATCAATTGATTGCACACTTGAGTCACCAAAGAAGCATCACCGACATGAACAACTGGACCGCTGTAGTGAGGAGCGATCTTAATCGCCGTGTGGGCCCTTGAAGTCGTTGCTCCACCAATCAGAAGAGGAACATCAAATCCTTGTTTCTCCATTTCCTTTGCATTAATGATCATCTCATCTAACGAAGGAGTGATTAAACCGGACAATCCCACAAAATCAGCTCCAACCTTTTTTGCCTCCTCCAAAATATCCTGGCCTTCAACCATCACTCCCAAGTCGACAACTTTGTATCCATTACAGCCAAGTACAACCCCTACGATATTCTTACCGATGTCGTGAACATCCCCTTTAACCGTAGCGATAAGAAAAGTGCCAGCGTTGCTGCTTTCCGACTTTTCCTTTTCCATAAAAGGCTCAAGGTAAGCCACAGCCTTTTTCATGACTCTTGCACTTTTGACAACTTGAGGAAGAAACATCTTTCCCTCGCCAAAAAGTCCGCCAACAACCTTCATTCCGGCCATCAAAGGCCCCTCGATCACTTCGAGCGGCTTATCATACTTTTGCCTCGCCTCTTCAACATCTTCATCAACATGGGTCGTGATGCCCTTAACCAAGGCATGACTCAGCCTTTCTTCAACGTTGCCGTCTCTCCAGTCTTCAGATTTAGCAGCTGTTTTTATTTCCTCAGAAGAAGCCACTGCCTTTACCCCATCACCTGACAGAAACGATTCAATGATCTCGGGATTTCCCTGTTCGATCGCCTGCTGAGCAAGGTCTCTCAATAAAGTCATCCCCTGCAACATCGCGGTGTTGATCCGGTCTTCAACAGATCCCGGATTCTTAGGTGCAGTTTTGCCTTTTACTTCCTTGTATTTCTCAGCAAGTTCGATCAAACGCTCTGTTGCTTCGGAATCCCGATTTAACAAAACATCTTCAACAGCTGTCTTCAGAGGAGCATCAATCTCCCCGTACTCCATCAACATCCCTGGATTGACGATCGCCATGTCCATTCCCGCAGCCTGAGCGTGCTTGAGGAATGCCGAGTGCATTGCTTCTCTCACAGGATTGTTTCCTCTAAAAGAAAATGAAATATTGGATAGCCCACCACTCACTCGAGCACCAGGGCACAATTTCTTAACCTCCGCCGTGGCTTCGATGAAATTCACAGCGTAACCGTTGTGCTCCTCCATGCCTGTTGCTACGGTAAGAATATTGAGGTCGAAGATGATGTCCTGAGGGTCCATCCCAACCTCATTCACAAGAATGTCGTAACTTCTCTTCGCAATTGCTACCTTGCCGTCTTTTGAAGCGGCCTGCCCCTTTTCGTCAAAAGCCATTACAACTACAGCCGCTCCGTACCGAGTGATTTTCTTTGCCTGCTCTTTAAAGAGATCTTCACCTTCTTTCAAACTAATCGAATTGACGATCCCTTTGCCCTGGATGCATTGAAGCCCTGCTTCGATCACGCTCCATTTGGAGCTGTCGATCATAATTGGGACTTTGCAAATGTCCGGTTCGGAGGCGACGAGATTAAGAAACTTCGTCATACACTCGATGCCATCGAGCATGCCTTCATCAAAATTAATATCCAGTAAATGCGCTCCTTTTTCAACCTGACTCCTGGCAATCGCCAATGCGCCTTCAAAATCACCTTTTTTGATAAGCTTCTTGAACCTCGGAGAACCGGTGACGTTGTTGCGCTCACCAACCATGATGAACGGCGCACCACCTTCATCGAAGTTGGATGCTTCCAAACCACCCAGCCTAAGAGCAGGAGCTACCGCAGGTATCGTTCTCGTTCCAAAGGACTTCACTTCATTCGCAATCGCTCGAATGTGATCAGGGGTTGTGCCACAACAGCCCCCTACCAGATTCACTAGTCCGTCTCTCGCGAAGCTACCCACTGCTTTTCCCGTATGATCCGGAGTCTCATCGTAACCCGTTTCACTCAACGGATTCGGCAAACCCGCATTGGGGTAAACATGAACAAACGTATCAGCGACTTCTGAAAGTTTTTCGAGATAGGGACGCATCAGATCAGCTCCCAGGGCACAATTCAATCCTACCGAAAGTGGCTTAAAATGACGAATTGAATTCCAAAAAGCTTCAGTCGTTTGTCCAGACAATGTCCTTCCTGACTGATCCGTGATCGTCACTGAGATAATCACTGGCAACCTCTCCTCCATGTCATCAAAAAGTTCTTCGATACCAAAGAGAGCTGCCTTGGCGTTTAAGGTGTCAAAGATTGTCTCAACCAGAAGAAGGTCCACCCCACCTTCGATCAGGGCTTTTGCTTGCTCTTTGTAGGCCTCCTTGAGCTCGTTAAAAGTGACCGCTCGAAACTCGGGTCGATTCACATCCGGAGAAATAGAAGCCGTTCGGTTGGTCGGTCCCAAAGCACCCGCAACAAATGCTTTGCGTCCGTTCTCGGCAACAAATTCATCCACCACTTCCCGAGCAATCTTCGCTGAGTGGTAGTTGATGTCCCAGACTTTAGATTCCAATCCATAGTCCGCTTGGGCGATACTCGTACCAGAGAAAGTGTTCGTCTCAATAATATCCGAACCCGCATCTAAAAACGCTCGGTGAATCTCTTTAATAACTTCGGGTTTTGTAAAACTGAGCAGGTCATTGTTCCCTTTCAGGTCCTTCTCAGCATCGAGTAAACTCTCGTCCCTAAAATCGGATTCCTGCAGGCGATAACGCTGGATCATCGTACCCATCGCACCATCAAGAACAGCGATCCGTTCCTTAAATAACGCTTCCAGTTGCTGCCCTTTCTCAGTGTAAGGCTTGGTATGATGCTTTTCCTGCATAAGGAGTCTACGTTAGCTTTGATTCTCGATCATTCAATCATGTATTCCGAAAATTCGGGTTTACGCGTCTAGTTTTATCGTCCTAAGTAGATCTTTTTCAAGTGGATAGGTACCATGACCCAGCAACATATCGTTAATCTTTTGGA
>JAKSBQ010000334.1 GCA_022361075.1 Opitutales bacterium
AGCCCCATCGAAACAGCGATCACGGTCGGAGAGCAAAAAACAGGAGTCACCCTCATGAAAATGGTGTCGGCCCTCGATGCAGGACCAATGCTTGCAAAAACCGAGTGTTCCATTGATTCCGAAGAAAACGCCCTGCAACTCCGTGAGAAACTCGCCAACCTATGCCCAGAACTAATGCGTATAGGGCTCACTGAGATCCTCTCTGGAGAACCTCATCTCGTGGAACAAAACCCCGAACAAGCAACCTATTGTCGGAAAATCGATAAAGATGACGGATGGATCGATTTTGATCTCACTCCTTCAGAAATTCTCAACCATATCAGAGGCCTTTTCCCATGGCCAGGAGCCTTCTTCAACTATCAAGGAATTCGTCTCAAAATCGGAGCAGCAACCCCCGCATCCCGTCCCTCAGGCTTTGAGGCCGCACCGAATGGATTGCTCATTCAAAAAGACAAATCTCTCATCATTTGTTGCGAAAGTGGTGCACTGTTTCTCGACTCTATCCAAAAACCAGGTGGTAAATTGCTTCCCGTGAAAGAGTTTCTCAATGGATTTTCGGTCGACGCTGAAACTCAACTCACCTACCCCGCTCGATTTGATTTTGTTAGAGACAGTTATTTCAAAAAACCATAGGAGAATGATCTGCAGATCCCATTCTTTTCGCACATGAAGTGACTCTGTTTTTATCCGCTTTTCTGTGGTTTCCGTGGTCCAAAAACATCATCCAAACACCGCCACGCAAAAAATCCACTTTTCTAACCTTTCCGAGTTTAACGAGTATCACAATTTCGCACCACCAGAGTATGCGTTGTTTTGCATCAATTCGATCAAGAACATTCCTGAAGGGACAGTACGGAAATGCGTCGGCCAACCTCTCATAATCTCGTCAGACTTCTATTCGATTGCTTTGAAAACAATTGTCTCGGGCGAGATTCTTTATGGTCGCACAAAATACGTTTAGACGCCGATGTTTTCGAAAAAAGAGCACATTGAACCTTTACCAAAACACCATACGTAGCGACTTGCTTACGGTGGTGACGTTTCCTGACGGCAACCACAATCTCCAGAAAAGTAAAACTGGTGGGTTTAGAGAAATGCTAGCGAATAGTAACCAGTGGAATCCTTGCGATGGATGTTATGATTTGATGACCAACTGGCTCAAAAGCACTGCCTTACCGAATAATTCCAAGAACACACCCGATAGAAATTCAACTCGCTGGGCAATCCGGAAGCTCATTACTAGGCAATTAGAATCTAGGCTGGATATCTTGTAATTAAAGTGCTAATTTACCCTCAGATGATTAAGATGCTTCAGTAAAAATCTGAGGAAAGGCAGAATTATGAAAAAATTACTCAATACAACCGTCGCTCGAAACACTTCATTACTTACAGTCCTCTTCGCGCTCCTCGCAAGTGCTCTGATCTCGACTTCAGCTCACGCACAGTCCACTACCACCACTCGTAAACAGCTGGCCGATCTCGCCCAGCGTTTCACCGAACTCGAACGTAAATACAGCCTCCTTCAACTCGAGGTTCAAAACCTGTCCGCAGAAAACAATAAACTTCGTAAGGATATCGCAGTACTCAAAAGTGAACAGGGAACAAAACCCGTCGATCAAGTGGTAGATGCAAAACTTGATCGTCACCGTAAGGACACTGAGACATATGTGAAGGAACAATATCAAAAGGTTCTCGATATGTTGTCCTCCAAAATCGAGAACGTTTCCACAGCAAGGGTTGTCACCACGACTCCCAAAACTCAAACAACTTCTCAAAAAGTGGAGTTTACAGGAACTTTCCCAAAAAACGGAGTGATCTACACCGTGCAATCAGGTGACAATCTTAGCAAAATTGCAAAAAGGTTTGGCTCCTCGGTGAAATACATTCAAAACGCCAATAAGATCAGCAATCCAAACAACGTGCGAATTGGTCAGGAGCTATTTGTCCCTATTGACGAATAGGCACTCGGGCGAAATCCGCCCACTCTAGTTACAATAATGGCAACTCCCAAGAAAAGACTCGGACGAGGCCTCGGTGGTCTCATCTCTCAAGGCTCAGGTGATACTCAACCCATCAATACGGTTGAAACCGCCTCGCGCCTGCAAAACCTTAGAATCGAATCCGACACAGCGGACCAAACAACGGACATCCTTGGTGGATTTACCGAGATCGAAGTCGGTAGAATCACTGAGAATCCCTACCAGCCTCGAAAAGAAATCGACGAAGAGGCGCTACAAGGGCTCGCAGACAGCATCCGTGAAGAGGGGCTACTGCAACCCATCGTGGTTCGCAAGGTTGGAGAGGGTTACGAGCTCATCGCTGGAGAACGTCGTTTTCGGGCATTTCGCAAACTCGCATTGCCTAAAATCCCAGCGCGGATCATCGAAGCAACCGATGCGTCATCCGCAACTCTTGCATTGATTGAAAACTTGCAGAGAGAGGGTCTCAACCCAATCGACGAAGCCTTAGGTTATGCCAGTTTGATTCGCGACTTTGACCTGACTCAGGAAAAGGCCGCCGAACGTCTCGGCAAAAACCGGGCCAGCATTGCAAACGCCATCCGTCTGCTCCGTCTCGCAAATGAAGTCCAGGCCTTTCTCGCAAAGGGAATTCTGAGCACAGGTCACGCAAAGGTCGTCCTGGGACTTGAAGCCGCTGAAGAGCAAAAGGCTTTTGCCCGTCGCATCATCGAAGAAGGCTGGAGCGTTCGAGAAGCGGAGCGTCAACTCAAGAAATTCCGTAAAGACCACACTGCCAGTACTTCCTCCGATGTTAAAAGTCAGAAGTCATTTTCCAGCGAAGATTCTGCGATCCGGGATCTTGAGAAAAAGCTCTCCAAACAATTGAGCGCAGAGACGAAACTCAAACACAGTAAAAACAAGGGTCAGCTGATCATCCACTATCAGGGTCTCGACGACCTTCAGCGTATTCTGGAATCCATGGGCGTCGAATCGCTGTGATCTCCAAAAAACAACCAAGAATAAGAAATAGTGTTCCGAAAAACGTAGCTTATCCCCTGATTCGATGTAGTTTGGATTGACAGCGCTGTTTCAGCGGGTTTGCATCATCGGTTTTAACTTTTACGACATGTCCGTTCTCATTGTATTTTTTACAACCGTGCTTTTATTGCTCAGTGCATTCGTGGTGCTCATCATTCTAATGCAAAAACCCAGTGCAAACGCTGGTATGGGCTCCGCTCTTGGCGGAGGGGCTGCTGAGCAAGCCTTCGGAGGTGACGCAGCTAACGTCCTGACACGTACGACTGTTTATACGATCATCGGATTTTTCGTTTTGGCGTTCTTACTTTATCTGGGTAACCTGTCTGTCGCAAAACCAAGTGAAAGCAGGGACACGGGTAGTGAACTCCAAAGTATCGCGAGTGGATTAGTCGCTGAACAAACGGAAGAAACAACAACCGAAACTCCCGCAGCGGAAACTCCGGTTGTAGAAGATGGCGTTGAAGCAGTTTCATTGGACGACCTCGAAGAACAAGCTCCAGAACCTGCTGCCGAAGAAGCGCAACCTGAAACTCCGAAGGAATAAAACTCTCAGGAATCCTTCCTGAAGATTTCTCGAAATTTGAATAGCTGCTCCTGCAAATGCGTCTCAAGGGCCATATGAGCAGCAACTTGATCAAGACCGTTCTCTCCTGCGTGTGCATACTCGCCGGAAGTTCACTTTTCGGAATAAGGAGGGAAAACTACCACATCGACGAAGCCGAAAAACTCACAGAGGTCGAAGCTTGGCAATACCTGCAGAGCTTTCGGTCATTCTCTTATGAGAAAGACTATGTGTTTCGCTTCAAAATCAAACACTACCCTCCCCGACAAAGATCTTTCACTCACTACGGTACGATTTACGGAAGTTACGACCCTCTAACCGAAAGCCACTGGCAACGAATTCAGATCGAGAAAAACGGTTATGTCGACGTGGAGGAAGAATCGATTCTGAAAGAAATCATAATTTGCCGTGGTCCGTTCAATAGAGCCTGGACTGTCACTGATAAGGGCAGCAAGAGGTCCGTGTCGGAAATCCCTTCATCCGAGTGGAACACCCCGCTAATCCCACTAACGTCCCTCAGTGTTTTCGATTTACTTGCACCTTATCTGTATTGGTTCGATTTCGAATACCTGAACCCGAGCCAGGTAAAAGCCCGTCCTTCTCAGACTTTCAAGGTGTTTGCACCCGAAGATTTTGGGAATCCGATCCAGTCCGTTGAAATGGATCTGGATGACGAATTCCGCGCACTTCTTAAAGCAACTTTTTCGAACGGTGAAAACGAGCCCGTAAAAGGCGTCGAATTGATTTCCTTTCAAAAGACCTCCGGAAATTACATCCCCAAAACGATCGATTACAGAGACTACGTCAACAAAGGGCACAAGACTCGAATTCAGATCATCAAAGCAGCAATGAACCTTGAGTTGCCGGAGGAAATATTTGATTTCTCAACACTCACCGAGTCATTCCCGGAATTGCCTGAGTTCAGCTACGACGATTTTCGGTAAAATTCGAATAAATGAGTCTTAACTGAAAGTCTTCGCATTCAGTCCCAACTCGCTGAGCACCCCATCAATGCGTTTTTGATTCGCGGGAGCCATCTCACATAGCGGCAAACGAACTTCATTTGAGGGGATCACTTTCAGCTTCTGAAGAGCGTATTTTACCGGAACTGGATTTGGCTCGATGAACAAATCCATAAACAAAGGGAAATACTTCTGATGAATTTCCAGTGCTCCGGCAAAATCGTTGTTCAGTCCAAGCGTCACCATCCTGACCAAATCCTGGATGATCAAATTGGACGTCGTGCAAACCACTCCTTTTGCTCCCGCAGCCATATAGGGCAGAATCAAGTTATCCTCCCCGCTCACAACCGCAAAATCCTTATCTTTTAAAGCCTTGCAAATGAGACTCACTCGGTCACAAGATCCACCAGATTCCTTCAAAGCACAAATATGGGGGAACTCTTCGTGCAAGCGAACCACGGTTTCCACTGCTATTTCGATTCCACATCTTCCAGGTATCGAATAAAGAACGATCGGCTTGGTGGTCGCCTCAGCTATCGCAGCAAAATGCCTGAACAAACCTTCCTGGCTGGGCTTGTTGTAATAAGGCGCCACTTGAAGGAAAGCATCCGCACCCGCCTTATCTGCTTCTTGAGTAAGCTCCAACGCTTCGGGTGTGGAATTAGCTCCAGTACCAGCGATTACCGGCACATTACCACCGACATATTCCACAGTTCGTTCCACCACCTCGAGGTGCTCTTTGGTAGAAAGCGTGGGCGATTCACCCGTCGTTCCGACAGAAACAATTCCGTCAATTCCATCATC
>JAKSBQ010000110.1 GCA_022361075.1 Opitutales bacterium
CACCCATTTCCGCAGGGCACCCTCAAACACCAACAGAAACAGATAACACCAAATGAGATATTTGACGATTTGGTTCGGTGATTGACGTGCAGATTTCTTCATCAGGCGGAAAGTGCTCTACTCATTAACTGGCTAAGAGAGTTGCGATAGTTCACCCAAGTCAGGGAGCTCACTTTTTCCAAGCAATCCATTTTCATCTGATGCAACTCATCAGACGAACGCACCGCGATGGAATCAATAGCGGTGGCGATAGCCTGAGGATTCCGGATGGGAACAAGATGTCCTGTGACGCCTTCTTCAATTAGATCTTCAGCACCTGCGTTTGCAGTGACGATGAGTGGAAGACCTCTGGCCATTGCTTCCTGTTGCACCAATGCTCGTCCCTCCACAATCGAGGGAAGAATGAGCGCGTCGCATGAAGTCATAAGCGTCAAAACCGATTGGTGATCACGGGTGGAGTGATAGTTGAAATCAACCCCTTGCTTTTTATAAAACTGCAAACCCATCAAAGGCTCACCGAGGATGTTAAGTTCAATATTTTGGGACTTAAGCAGTTTGATGGCTTCGAATAGATCTGCCAATCCCTTGCGCTGGCTCATTCCTCCTACGAATAGAAGTTTGAACTTCTGAGATGACTTTTGCTCCGGAATTTCATTTTGAGAGATGATCGTTGGGCTTCCGAAGGGAATGACGGAGACTTTCCCGGAGTTCTCACAGGTTTTGGGTAGACTGCGGGCAACGAATTCACTTGGGCACACAACGTAGTCGGACAGTTCTAGTTCGCGGGTTTTTCGTTCTTTTTTCCACTTGGGTATCTCCTCTCCCATTAGAGTCGGAGCCCACTCAGGGTAGCGTTCGGCTTCTTCACGTAGAAGTTCTTCCATGGTTTCCCAATAAGCGATGGGAAGGTCAAAGATTGTTTTCCAGCCTCTTTTCCTGGCCTCTTCGAATGAACGAAGCGCGCCATCGTCGTAGGCGTAAATTACCCCCAGGTCCTCCTCGGAGGACTTTTGGATTCTTTTGGCAACTTTTTTATCCAGGTTTTGATAGATTTTATCGACGCCAAAATAACCACCACGGGCAGTGGGGTTGCGAATCCCTGTGCGATTTAGCCCCAGCCTAATCAGTTCGCGAAAAGGCTGTAGCCGAAGATAGGGGCGGAGTTCGGATGGATACGACCGTCTTTTGATCTCACCCATGCCGGGGAGTCTGGACAATTTTGTCCAGGAGTTATTTCCACATGCGGCAATGCACGTCCAAAGTTCTTTGAGATGCCCGGTTTCGAGGAACGCCAAAGCTGCGTTTTTAAAAAACTGATTACCTGTCGGGTGGGAATGGTAGATAGATGGCATATCAAACTTGCGGTTCGCCTTCGTTTGAGAGGCCGTAGTGATGCCGAAAGAGACTGTAATCTTTCAGGTACCCGTTGAGGCTATCTTTCGCTAATGAGCATCGTTTCTGGTAAACAAGATCATCCATGCGGGCGGCAGCTTCAATCGCGGATTTCAATGATTCGACCGAACCCGCTTCGCAGATAATGGCTGCGGGACCGCCAGCTTCGGGTAAACCTCCGTCTCTGGACACAATCGAAGGTGTTCCGCTGTGCCTTGCTTCGATTGGGGTGAGTCCCATGTCTTCACGAGTGTTCGCAGCCGCCACATTCCATTTTACACTGCGATATTTTTCGAATTTTTCCTCTTCTGAAATAAATCCGAGATATTGAATGCCCTGAAGTTTTTCTTCTTCAACACGCTTTAAAATAGAAGTTTTAAGAGGGCCGCTTCCCGCCAGATAAAGAGGATGTAGCGATTTATCGATATCTGCCTGAGCATACGCTTCGATTAAGGTTTCTATACCTTTGTTGGCGATCCATCTTCCGATGTAAAAGAACCCTCTTTTCTCTGCTGGAGGCAAGGGCTTCACTTCGGGCAGCCTGGATATTGATGGAAAAACGGTGGAATGCCGGGTGTGATCCCCGAACCACGTGCGTCGCACAAATCCAGAATTATAAACTCGATATCGCGAGACGTGTTGGAGAATCATCGCAACCCAATGCCTCCAGGAATCTGGGTGAAATTTGTTGTGAATGGTGAAATACAGGGGCTTGGCGAGCAAAAGGGCCGGGATGACCACATCGATGGAGACGTTGTGACCGTGGATAATGTCAGATTTTAGAATACTCTCCCATAGACTCCCGAATCCGCGTTCGGTGATTTTGTAGTGGATGGCTGATGCATCCGCGACCTCTGTCAATGACGTTTGAGTTTCGAAGCCTTTTGTGAGTTTGAAGTGAAGAAGGGTCGCCAGGTGGTCCTGAAGCAATTCCGCCTGAGCCACTGCGGTGATTTCGATACCTCCGTAGGTTCCTTGGGTAGGTGACACAATCAAAACCCTGTTCTTCATACGGACGTGAGATCGTTGACCATTGATCGGGCAATGGTAGGTGATTTGGCCTTGGGGATAGTTCTTTTCAAGTCCCGAAGGGAAGTATGATCAAGTTCGTGTAGTTCGATCAAAGGGACTTCGAGATAATTTCCTGAACGAATGATTTCAGGTACAATGCCTTCCCTTGTCGATAGAATGGGTAGGCCGTGATCGTTAAATGCTGCTACGGCACCGCTTTTGCACAAGAGATGCGGACGAGCCAGACCCAGGCCAAAGTGTGCGGATTGCAGTTCGTGCGAAATCGTTTTTTCGGAAAGGTAGCCACTCTTGCTGATCGACAGATTGTTGTGTTTTTGCACCTCCTTAGCGAATGCTTCATAAGCATTTCCGTTTCGGCCGATGCACTTAATCGTTATTTGACAATCTGCTTTCTCTGCTTGTTGATCGAGAGTTTTAAAGAAGGGACCAAAGTCTGCGTCCTCCGGAATCGATCCGAAAAGAATGCCGGTGAGGAAGTCGGGATCATCCATTTTTTTAGAATCCATTTTCGAGATAGGAATGTTTCCAAAAAGAGGGAGCAGTTTCGCTTCGATGCCCAGCTTTCTAAGATGCTCTTGATAAAAAGGTGCCTGGGTATGGCAGACTTGGGGCTGCCAGCTACGGACCACTTTTGCGAAGATCAGGCGTTGGATTTTGCCGATAACCTTGTGTTTAAGTGGAGTGTCGGACTCTACACCAATCCAGATTTCATGGACCATCAGATGCCGCAGAGGAACCCATTTCGCCAGACGTTTCAGTTCTCTCGAGAAAGCAAGAGGCAGGCCTTTCGCTTGATAGGAATAAGCGACCCATTGCAGACTGATACAGTCGATTGGATTTCGTTTAATGAACTCGACGGCCCTTTGCCATTTTTCTTTTTCGCTTAGCTTTGATGGGAATCTAAGGGCGTCATCAGCTTCGGTTATTTTTTCAATAAACGCATCGTTCCAAGCAACACGAAATATCTTGTGATTTAGTTTTGATAGCTGATCCGAAAGCTCCCTGCAGTAGTCCCCTACACCGTCTTTGCCGGGTTCTGCGGATCCGCTGATCAGAAGGATGTTCACTTCAGCGTTATCTTTTCCAGATTCTTGAAATGCCCTTTGCCATAAGAAGAGTGAATCTTTTCATCCGGATCTGGTTTTCGGAGAGCACTGGTATCGGTTGTTCGCAGTAATCAAGCCATTTGGTTGCTTCGACACTAGGTTTAACTCCTCGAAGGGCGGACAGAATGAAATTACAATCCCAGGGTTTAGGTGTGTTTACTGCGTGAGACATTAGGAAATATTGCCCGGTGAATCCCATCGCCTCCATGCCCATGAAGCTGATGGGAACATCTGTAATCATCTGAGCCAGTGCAAGTGCATCCTGATCACCAGCAATAAAGTCAAAACCTCTCTTTTTATGTCGCAGGTTGCTGGTGTCTCCACCGTCTTTTTCGTATCGGAGGATGATCTCACACCAATCCGAAAAGATGCCAAAATAGGGTCTTTTACAGCAAAATGCTCCGCTGTTCGCATAGTAGGGTTCGTAAGGCCTGATCTCGAAGCCCTGTTTGTTTAGCCAGTTTTCCCACATCTTTCGCCAAGGGTGAGATTTTGGCATGTGAGGATAATTTGCATCCATGGCTACTCCGAGCCCACAAGAGGCCCATTTTTCGAAGAAAGCGAAGTCCGCAAGAAAGTTTACATCAGGGTCGGCGTAGTAGAGGTATTCCAGGTCTGGGAATTTCTCGGTAATATCAATTGCTGCGAAGGCTTTTTGAAACCCCAGATGACGATCTGGATCGGTTGGGATACAGATGATTTCACGTTCGCCGATGCTTGCGGAGTGCCCGAGTGGGTGATCAGTCAGCTGCAACCATGGTGGAGGCTCATCACGATAGTAGAGGACAATCGTGCCAGTGAATCCATTTTGAAAAACTGAGTTTATCAGGGATCCCACTCCCAAGTGATATCTTTTCTCGTAAACGGTATAGAATATGGATTGCATGAGGGGTTTATTTAGGGGTTAAGAAAGAGATATTTGATCCCTAGAGATATCATGAACAAGTCTCTCGTCAGTGAGAAAATGAATCCTCTACCTTTGTATTTGAATAGCCCTGGAAAGGTTCGTTTGAGCATCGAGTGCACACCTGAGTGCAGCAGGCTCCACGGGATGTTTTTGTTGAGCAAGTGAGGATGCTTTTTCATTAAATAAAGCCAGCTCTGATGACTGTTTTTCCAGTTTTGCAAACCTTTGTACGGCGCCATCGGGTGGACTACCACTGCTGAATCCACAAATTTGGTAGTGTGACCTGCCTTTACAAGTCTCTCGCGAAAATCCACATCTTCCATCGCAGCAAATGGGAATGATTCGTCAAACCCCTGCAGTTGTTGAAAAGTGGACTTCCGAATGGCGAAATTGCACGACCACAGCAACCCGCCTGTTTCATTTATCGGTGCGCCTTCGTTTAGTCTTCGCTTGGGCCGGTCGGCAATTGTTTTTCCCTCTAAAACCGCGTGATCTGCGTCTACGTTTCCAAAGTAAGCGGCTACCCAATCTTCAGAGGGTAGACAGTCGTCATCGGTGAATAGTAACCATTCTCCCTTAGCCAGTGAAGCTCCGTAATTTCGGTTACATGCAGGTCCTTTCTGTGGCCCCTCTGCGTAGGTTACGTGAGGAAATTCCTTCTCCACTAGTGTCCGCGAATCCTTATCGTCGCCGTCATCAGTGACGATGATTTCATATTCGACTAAGTTACCTTCGATTTGTTGACGCTCCGGACTCACGCAGGACAAAACCTTCTTCAGAAGATCCGGGCGATTGCAGGTAGGAATGATGATAGAAAACACTGGTTCTTTTTTAATCATCCTAATTGCAGATGTTTCAGGAGTTTTTCACGCAGCATGTCCTTTTCATATTGCTTTCGGATGAGAGATTCTCCGCCTTCCTGAAATTGAATGCGGTTTTCGCAGACAGCTTTCAAATCTCTGCTTTCTGTCAGATTAATGCCAAATCGAAACTCGAGATTTAGCATATGAGTTTCAGAGTCTTCAGGAGCGTGGTAGAGCACGGGAAGACCAGCCTCCAGATAAGTGATCAACTTGGTGGGAACCGAATAGGTGGCAAAAGTTTCCCTTGCCGATGAAAAATTGAGGTATCCGGCATCGAAGGCTTGAATCGCAGAAGGCAATTCATCCCGTAGCAACGTTCCTCTCTCCACTAACTGGACACCTTTCCAATTCACCTGTTTGGCGACCTTTAAATTCTCTGAATTTCCAAACCAATGCACTTCAATGGACCGCTCTGAGAAAGCCTCCTCAATCTGATCAATCAATTGCTGGAGTTGTTCGCCTCCGTAGATTTGACCAGCCATCACTATTCTGAATTTTCCTTCAATCGAAGGCTTGGGAGTCAACTTGTGGTTCACGTAATCATTCACAATCACCACCTCATCTTTGTATCCGAACTCTCTCACAAGTTTAGACATGTTCGTGCCGATCACGTCGATCGCATCAGCTCGAGTCAGAGCAGTTTGGAATTGTTTATCAAATGACCATCTCCCCGGGTTCCAAAAACCTGGTGGATCGTAGAGGCTGAATACGAATCGGCGGTCTTGAAAGTAATTTTGGGGGATTGCGGCAAGAGCGTATGTGCTGATGGGAAGATAGTCTCCACTCCACCAGATGACATCAGGTTTCAATTTTTTGATTAAGCCTTTGATGTGTCGGGCATCCAGTAAACCGGGAATCCTCAAGTCGGCCTTGTTTCCATTCCACCTGCGGCTGATTCTACCATAGAGATCGCGGACGGGCTTGAATGAGGCAAAGTGTGGTGTGATCTGCAGGTGCGTCTGGTATTGTTCTGCAATTTTATCGGAAGAGTCACTTCTCCAGGTCGAAATGTAATGGTGGATGTGCAAGTCTTCCGGAAGCAGATTCAATAATCGGCGATAAATGACTGCTGTGCCAGAGCCGTAGAAAAGGTCGCTGAAGTGAACTAACAGCAGTTTCATTTTAAAGAATTAGAGAGTCTCAAGAAATTCATTGAGTGAATCCCAATCCCGAGTTTCCGTGAGTTCGATATTGTCGGACATCAGCTTCGACAGTTCTGGATGTCCGTTGTTTGTTGAAAATGGCTCAAAAGGCACTGTTGTTCGAACTTTTGAATCCACCACGATGTGTCTGTAGTCGAGATCCAGTGTTTTCGCGATGTTCGCATAGCAAATGTAGGCGTATGCTGAACTAAATAATTCAAGAACCTTTGTTCCTCTTCTACAATGAATGAGGTGTGTGAGACCTGCGCCGTGAGGAGCGATGATCGCTTCAGTACTCTGAAAAAGTTGAATTTGTTGAATCGGATCCAAATCCTCGAGGATGATTTTCTGAAAACCGTATTTTTCGATGAGGGCCTCAAATTCAGCGGTCGGTTGAACCTTCCTGGATCTTGCTCTTTCTCTGGAGATGTATATTCGCGAAGGGTCTTTCTCTGGAGACGTTTGATTGGGAGAAAGTGTGTCTTTCACGTAATCGACAGCCCATTTGGGTGGATCACCTTGCAGGTGAATCGGGGAAGGAACGATTAGCGTTTCTGCATCAATGTTGGTTTTGAAATCGGCCCATACGATTTTGTCGATTGGAAGTGCTAGTTGATCGAACAGGTATTCGTTGTATTTTGTGGTCGGCCTGTGTGCAACGATCCAGTCAACTTCATCAAAATTAGGATACTTTTCTCGGATAACGGCCAGTCGCGGAAGCCAGTCGATAGACCAGTGCATGAGATTTCCGGTGGCTGAGAATTGGTCCGCCAACAATAAAACATTTCCTTCAAGTCTGAACCGCTTGCCCAAGACGATTTGAGAAAAGATCGAGTGTTTCTGAGTTTGATCGGTGAACTCATAAGACAATTCTTTTAAAAGTTTATTATCGGAGACAACCGCTGCCGTATTTCCAAGAACTTGACCGTCTTTGATCTCCCAGACCCCATGTTCATTCGACTTGTTTCCGGATTTCGTGACAGTGGCCTCGTGGGTTTTGTGAAACCTGATTTCTTTCACCTTTACGACGCTTGATGTCCCTGTTGGTCCGTCCCAGAAAGGTCGTATAGGAAGTTGGGAGAAGAGACGTTTTAGAGTTTCTTTCAACTTGTTTTGCGTGAAGTCGTATTGCTACTGCTCTTCAGGGGTGATGGCTTTCAGCAAGTTTCGCTGGCTGAGAGCATTCCATTCTTGTAGTTTTTTTGAGCAGGTTGCGGAGGACTTTTCCAACTTATCCGGGCCGGTCATTAGATCGATTATGCGATTGGTGAACTCGAGTGAATTTGATGTCTTAAAAACGACATCATCACTAAGATCATCCAATCCCCTGGCGCCTTCAGGTGTCGCAACAACGGGAAGACCGTAAGAAAGCGACTCCAGACATTTTATCGCGATCCCGGAGCCCGAAGGAACCGGGTTTATCGAAATTTTGCATCTGGAATATGCATCGGA
>JAKSBQ010000279.1 GCA_022361075.1 Opitutales bacterium
GCCGCTGTGACAAGAAAAGTATTGGGATTGTCTTCAATAAAGTTGATCACCGCTCCGATAGCTAAATCTGACCTGCGATAAGCTTCGAGCCACCCGGTGGCATTGTTATCGTTCGCAAAATTGTCAGTCGCTTCCTCTTCGGCAACGATACAGAATTGTTTCTTGCTCGCCTTTGCAATTTTCAGGGTGACGTCGAGCATCTCTGCGATGGTTGGTGATTCAGGATCATACAGAGGTAACGCATGCTCTTTAAGATACTCCTCTGTTTCATCATGAAAAGTGTGTTCCGCTGCAAAAACTCCGAGGACCTTTTGATCTTTCTCTGGATCAATCGCTAAAAGTGCTTCTTTGGTATAAATCACTTTGTAGCCCCTTGATTTAGCCAGTTCGATCACGTTTAGATCGTCCTTCCTGATCCCCGCTTCCCCGTGAAATCCGATGACACCTTGAGGAAGTAGCATCGTTTCACCACCGGACAAAATCACATCAAAATCACTTTCGATTACTTGTTTGGCGATACTATCGGTATCACTACGGGACTCTGAGCTCGCTGCGTAAACAGCTGTCCCGGGTTCGGCGATATGCCCTGAATTCACTATCCCCACAAAAATTCCCTTGGATTTGGCTTCTTGCAAGAGACTGCCCTCAAAACCCGACAATGCCACCAGTGGTTGATCTCTGAACATTCCAAAAGAATCCGTTGGGACACGCTTTCCGTATGCATGAGCTGTGGCTCCCGCGTGGCTGGAAGTATTCAGCGAATCTCTCTGATGCCCTCTGTAAAGGGCCACCCTGTCCAAACGATCCCAGTGTGACATCTCGTCCGGGCCATATTCCACCATACGATTGGCAACCCAGCCTGCCATTCCAGTTCCGTCAGGATGGAAAAAGACTACATTAGTTTTGTCAGCATTCGTAAGTCCACCCAGGCAAGAGTGAATCGCAATAAAGAGAGCAGTTAGAGTAATAGGTTTCATAAAAACAGGAATACAGGAAGTTAAGGATTCAGTTTATCATTCGCACGATGAGTGCAAAGAAATCAGCCCAGGCATAAACTCAATAGCAAATATGGAGATTCACATTATATTTATCCTCCACGCCCAAGCACAAAAATCATCCCGGTTAAAACAAGAGCTGCTGCTCGGGTGGCAAATCGGGAATTTTTAAATTCGTGCCACACTCAGCGTTCAATCTCTCGATGAAATACGCTGCCAGTCGGGGAGACTCCTCTTCTGTGTTTTGGTGGACGAAGAAATAAAGGTTACGAAGTCCACTTTCGAACCAGGATTTTAAGCGTATAACCCATTCGTCCAGCCTTGAATAATCGGAGTCATGATTGGAGCCCACCCATCGAATGAAAACTGACGGGGTTGAAAGACGCATATGCACCATATCTCTGCGTCCTGCAGTATCGACAATCACATGAGTCACATCACTCTCTCTAAACCTGTTATAAAAACGATTGTATATTTCCTTGTCCCGAAACCAATCTCGATGCCGAAGCTCAACGGCCAACGGTAAATCTTTCGGGAAGAGTGTCAAAAACCGTTCTAAACGCTCAAATTTTGAAGGGTCAAAGCTCTCGCTCAACTGAAGGAAAACCATGCCCAATCTACTCTCAAAACTGCGAATGCTTTCACAGTACTGATCGAGTAGGCTTTCGACACCCTGCAATGCGCTGTCGTGAGAGATACCCCTAAAAATCTTCGGGAAGAATCTAAAATTTTCGGGTGTTTTATCCCTCCACTTTTGAATCTGCTCCCTGCCGTATATGTTGTAAAACGCTGTGTTCAGTTCAATGCTGTTAAACTGCCCGGAATAATAAGCCAGATCATCAACGATACCCTTTGGGTAAAAATGCTTAAGCTCATTGCGGTTCCACTTGGCACAACCCACATAGATATCCAAGCCTTCCCTTTGCCTGCGGTCACTCAAAACATCTTTCGTATCCGGGTGATCTTCGGGCAAAGCGAAGTCTATCAAATGTGGATGCTCAACTCTTCCAAAATCCATAAACCACAAAATCAGTCATTCAAAATATGAGAAATCCAGCGAATTGACAGCTGCAAATTATTTGCCCAATTTCCCAACCCTCTCAAACACTTTTCGATGACATCCGAAATTGCAAAGCTGCCAAATGCTTCACTGTCAGACTAAGTAGCTTGGTCTGCAAGTCCACAAATGCTTTGGGTTCTATCGACTGAATGACCCGAACATCAGAGGAACTGAGTCTTGCGATTTCGCATGATCGCTCCGATAGATACAAGATCCAAAAACGATCATGCACCCACCTAACGTTTACTTGCGAAAGGCCGCACCAAAAGACGAAGATCGCATACACGAACTCTTGTGCGTACCCGAGGTTTTCGAGTATTTAGCGGATGATGAAGCTCCCTCTCGAACGATCACGTCTGAGTGGATTTTATCTGCCGCGTCAGATTCAGACAATTATCCTGGTGGGCTTTGGCTGCTGGTTATTGAAAATGAAAACGAGTGCGCTGGCGTGGTAAAGCTGGCTGGTGACGAAACAAAAGAATTGGAACTCACCTACATCTTAGATCCCAGGGTTTGGGGACGTGGATACGCGACTCGCATGGCACATTCAATCATGATACACGCTTTTGAAGAGGGACGGACAGCACAAATCTGGGCAGGGGCCGACCTGCCTAACACGAGATCTTTCGGGGTGATGAAGCGGCTCGGGATGCAGTTTCGACGCAAAGTTGAATACCCAATGGGTGCTGGGATGGAGTTTGAGATCACCTCAAAGCAATTTGATCCGTTCCGCTTCGAACCTCTGCCGATTCGCTGATCAATTTCAAAACAGGACAGAAAATGGAGGAGAAGCTCAAAATTAATATCCGCAAGGCAAAATCTGATGATTTGCCAATTCTCGAAGCCATCCGGGCAGAGGCTTTCGCCCCTGTTTTTGAATCATTCAGGCAAATCTTGGGAGATGCAATATACGAGACAGCCCAGAAACGAGAAGACGAAGATCAAGGTCGAATTCTGGCTTCAATGTTTTCAAGTGAAACAGAATGGTTCTTGTATGTTGTAGAATCGAACGGTGAGGCAGTTGGTTTCGTTTCCTTTAGGCTGGATGAGGCAAATCAACTCGGAGAAATCGGTTTAAACGCTGTGCGACCGGCTGAATCCGGGAAAGGAATTGGTACGCGAATGTATGAATTTGCCCTTTCAAAAATGAAAGATGTGGGTCTAAAGGTTGCGATGGTTGCAACAGGAGGAGATGAAAGCCATGCTCCCGCCAGAAAAGCATACGAAAAGTCAGGGTTCAACGTATCGATCCCAAGCGTTTGGATGTGCCGTGAGTTATAAACGAGATAACGTCAAGGTGGTGAACGGAGCGAAGCGGAGTTTAACCCACCGTCTTTTGTTAATGCTTTTTAACAGAGGAGTGGATTCTTTTCTCCTTTAATTTTCTTTCAAGTGCTCTTTGACCGCTCAGTCAAATGGGCTTTGACTGCCCGTTCAATACCCCTTTGACAACGTGGTCAGTACTGCTTTGACCGAACATCTATGACGAATTTGAGAAATCTTTCGCACTAACAGTGCGGATCGTAGTAATTTCATCACGCTGGGTGTAAGCTTTCGGGACCAAAAACAACGATGAGTCAACCGATCTGGAAACGATCTCTCACCAAAAAAAAAAAGAGGTAATGCAGTCGACCCAAAGATCATATCATTTTACAAACTGGTTGTAGTCTATTTTAAAGACCCTGAAACCTCCAAACTAAGTGAAAAATGGAAACCACTGAAAACTTCATCACACTCGCAATCCGCGAATTTAGGAGACTCAAAAAGCTGTCCGATGACGCCGTAGCGCAGATTTCACAAGAGGCGTTCTTCAACAACGAAAGTTCGGGGGATAACAGCATCGCCATCCTTTACAAACACATGGCCGGAAACATGAAATCGCGTTGGACCAATTTCCTCAATTCTGACGGCGAAAAACCTGACCGACAAAGAGACTTTGAGTTCATCATTACTGAAACCGACTGCTACGAATCGGTTCTGAAGAGTTGGGAAAATTCGTGGGCAATCTTGTTCGGTTCACTCTCCTCGCTGGAAACAACGGATCTCGCAAAAACGGTAAAGATCAGAGGCGAGGGTCTCAGTGTGCTTCAGGCGATCACTAGACAACTGATCCACTACTCTTATCACGTTGGTCAGATTGTTTACTTGGCAAAACACCTGGCGGGTGATCAGTGGCAGAGCTTGAGTATCCCCCTCGGAAAGTCCGCCGAGTTTAATAAAGCCCCGAAGAAGTATATCGAAAAATAGAGCCATGCTCAGAATATCCTCACGAGAATACAGCAAAGCCCTAGAGGTCTTGTACGATGTAAAGATCAATCACCTGTTTGCAAAGACAGTGTTGAATGAAGAAGTAGATGGTCGAGTCTATGTCGATTCACTCGAAAACCCAAAGATCTATTACGTAAGGCATCCTTATGGAATGTCTTTGATCTTTGGTGAGCCAGAAGCCTTTGAAGCCTGGGATGAGTTTTGGAAACATCTCGAAAATTATCCTAAGAACCATACAAAAGACGAATGGCTTCAGGTGTGGCCCGAAGAAATATGGACGGCTCTAAACCGACGGATGGGGTTCAAGGCCGATGATCATGCTATCATTGAGGTTGGGGACACGATCAACAAAGAGACAAGAGTGAACTTCGAGTTCGACCATTCCGCATACCTCGCCTCAAATGCACGGGATCAGAGAGAATTGACTTTCGGTAAAATCGTGAGGACGGGTGTCCACGAATACAACGGACTAAAAGGAAGTGTTGTCGCCAATCACTTTTGGAGAGATCGTGAGGTATTTCTCAAAGATGGCATCGGTTTTAGTTTAGTCGATGATGGGAATGTCGCCTCGACGGCTTTTTCCGCCTTCATCCACTCCGGTCAACTCGAACTCGGGATCGAAACCGCTGAAAACTATCGTGGAAAAGGATGCGCATTCCATGTGTGCTGTCAGCTTATCGACTACTGTCTCGATCATAATCTTAAGCCCGTGTGGTCGTGCCGTTTTGGAAATACCGGATCTGTAAAACTGGCTCAAAAGCTCAAGTTCAAGCCAAGTAAATATATTCCTTATTATCGCCTCAAAGGTAGTGAAAGCAGGTAAGCGCATACAGAAAGCACCATGACATCGGACCCTATACAGCTCGCCATTCCTCTGGGAGAAAAAGCCATGTCGATAAGCTCTTTCAAAGATTTTTTCGATAGGGTAGCCCGAACCTCTCTCACCAAGAGGGGGTTGCTGGCTTCGCAAAGATGGCGACGGTCTCTCACAAAAATAAGATTAACCATTTTCAGGAATTTGATAGACAATTAAAAAAAACAACCATGGCGATTGAACTGACCAAGCAAGAAGTTGAGCAGATCCTCCCTTCAGTTAAGCGATACATTCTGGAAGAATTTGATGAAGAGATCACGGACCTCAAGGCCCAGCTGTTACTCAATTACTTCATGAAGGAAATAGGCCCCTACGCTTACAACAAAGGGGTTAAGGACGCTGAGTATTTCATAAGAAACAGACTAGATGACGTGCAGGCAAGTTGCTACGAATTTGAGCTCACTTACTGGGATAAGAAGAAAAAATGATCGCGAAACACGCCGGCATTTCCTGTAAATCGGGAAAGTATGAAAGGGATAATCTGGTTCTACCCAGCGTTGACCTGTGAGGCGTCGAGAATTGCTCAACAGAATTGTTTCAAATTACACCTGGAAAAACCGGAGGCTCTGTTCATGGAAATCGAACTGCAAAAAGTATCTGATTCCGAAAAAGGTATCCTGGCAAATCTGCTGCAGCTCTGCATGCATGATTACACTGAATTTGAACCCTTTGAAATTGGATCTGATGGACGCTTTCATTATCGATGGTTTGACGCTTATTTTCAGGAAGAATGCCGCTATGCCTACTTGCTGAAGGTCGAGAATAATCTCGGCGGGTTCGTTCTCGTCAGAAAAAATCCCGACAAAGAAGACTGGGATTATCAAATCGCGGAGTTTTTCATCCTTCGTAGATACCGAAATCAAGGAATCGGAACGACCGTCGCAAATAAGACACTAGAACGCTTTGAGGGACTGTGGGAAATTTCGTACTCAATTGCGAACAAACCCGCGCTGAAATTCTGGAAAAAAGTGTCCGAACACTATTCGAATGTTGAACATCAAACCCACTTCGATGGGAATGATCGGAGCAGATATTTGATCCATACGGCGAAGTAATCATAAATTCGGGATCAAAAAGCTAATTCTCGTCCGCGACACTGAGTTCCAACCGAGTAAAGAGCTACCTGAAGGTGACAAGCCACTAACTTCATTGGAAGAATATCAGTCCAAAAAATTAGCCGAAAAGCTGAAGGAAAAGGGCATTCAGAGAACCTATGGCAGTCCCTTTGTAAGAGCGATTGAATCAGTTGCTCCGCTCGCTGAATCGCTTAGCCTTGAGATCAAAATCGGAAAACGATCTTGGGGAGAAAAAACTATTCGGAGGTTTTTATCCCTCCATTTCTGGATCTGCTGCCTGCCGTATATGTTGTAATACGTTGTGTTCAATTCGATACTCTTAAACTGGCCAGAATAATAAGCTAGATAATGAACGATACCCTTCGGGTAAAAATTCTTAAGCTCATTGCGGTTCCACTTGGCACAACCTACCATACTAATAAGAACCTTCTCCCACTTACCTCCTTCTAAAACATCTGCAATGCCCGCATGATCATCCAGTAATTTGAAGTCTACCAGCTCAGGTATATCAACTTTTCCAAATTTCATTTTCAAAAAATCAGCGATCTGCATGAATTAAAAATCCAGCGAATTGAATTCGACAAATATTCTGAACAGTTTCCAGGCTCAATTCGATCTTTTTGAGAACAAGTATCTTAGCTTCATCCTTTTAGGAATTTTATCGAAAATGAATTATTCGACATTCTAGGAGAATACCTTCAGAAATAGCCAGGAAACAGCGTTACCTGTTCTTACACAAACTCATGAACAGACTAAAGAAAGCGATTAAGAATTTTCTCAGAAAAAAGGGATATGAACTGGTTCGGGTTCCCACAGTTTTTCAGAAATACAACAAATTAGCCGATTTAAGATTCACAGTCGCGGAGACACTTATTGAGGCAAAAATACGTTTGGAAACTGATTCTGTAATCGTTCAGATTGGGGCGTTTGACGGGATCTCCAACGACTTTCTTTGGGAATTTCTGAAAGACAATCCAGTCAAAGCAATTTTGGTTGAACCTCAGCCAGAATATTTCGAGAAACTAAAAGAAAACTATAAAAACGCTCAGGGTATAATATTCGAAAACGCAGCAATAGCGGCACAAACCGGCACCGTAGATTTTTATAGGATCAAGGAGGAATACCATAAAAGTTTACGACTCGCTCCTCAACACGCCAGTTTGCACCGGCAACATCTCTTGAACGCCCTGTCCATCAAGCATTTGAGGGATCTACCTGAAAACAGAGAAGAAGCGATCGAACGTATTCAAGTCCCAAGTTTAACCTTCGAAGACTTGTTGCAAAAACATGACTGCGACAAAATCGATATCCTGCAGATCGATACCGAAGGATTTGATTACAACATCATCAAAATGATCGATTTTGAGAGGTGGTCTCCCGAAATAGTCAATTTTGAGATCGATACTTTCACCTCCGATCAGATAGACGAAATCACGCACTTGCTTTTCGAAGCTGGTTATCAAATGATGCCGTTTGGGATTAATATGATTGCACGAAAGAGAGTTGAAAGTGTGATTGAAAAGAATTCATACCAGAGTTGATCACCTTCGTCTTTCCACCAATCTAGCTAACTCCGAATAGCTAGGAGTCTAATGGTTTCTCTGTTTCGTAAATCATTCTCTTATTTGACCTGTTCACAACTGATCGCCGAAACCCACAACGAAGCTCAATAGTCACCTGTTCATTAGTTTACAAGCTGCGCCTTTGACTGAACGATTGGTGGACGGAGAATCCCTAAATGTTTTTCAAAAATTGTTAGATCACCTTTAAACAACGAAACCCGCAAACGTTCCTTTTCGCTCGTCTCAGGCGGTCATAAAGCTTCTTCAGTCCATATGAAAAACCTCACGAAGCTCCCTGGAGATGGGACTGTGATCCGGATTGCTCAGCATGATCGGGCTCATAAACGCCCACCATTTTTGACAGATGGGTTCCGCGGCAATACTCGCCCACTCTTCTTCATTTTCGATTTCGGCGTATCCAAATAACTCACTCTTCTCTGCGTCCAGGAAAATACTGTAGTTGCTTACTCCGTGGTTTTTGAGGACTTCTTCAAGTTCCCTCCAGATCGGCCGATGACGGCGTTCATATTCCTGATGCGCATGAGAATCCACGAACATTTTGAAAGCTTTTCGGATCATAAATCCAATAAAGTCCAGAAATACAAAGCTTACAAACTCATAATTTCCCTAAATTCAATTGGTTTTCTGTGGATTTCTTTCAAAAAAGAACTCACAATTGCAGCATATTGATATGAAATACAATAAACCCTACCCCCTGATTTCTTTCATAACCCTACTCTGGTTGCTTACCGGACTTTCCGGAGCAACTTCGAAGCCGAACATCATCCACATCATCGTCGACGATATGGGATATTCGGATCTTGGCTGCTACGGCGGTGAAATTGAAACACCTCATCTTGATCGTCTCGGGAAAGAAGGTATTCGCTTCACTCAATTTTATAACTGTGCGAAGTGCGAGACCACCCGGGCTTCCCTCATGAGTGGTCTTTGGTGGACCGAAGCTAAAGTCGGCATGAAAAAAGGCATCACGCTCGGAACTGCCATGCAAGGTGCCGGCTACAAAACCTGCGCTGTCGGCAAGTGGCATCTTGATGGCAATCCGGTCGATCGCGGCTTCGATCACTATTTTGGTCATCTCAGCGGAGCAGCAGACTTTTTTAGAGGTAATGAATCCTTTCGACTGGACTCAGAGCCCTACACTGACTTTCCCGAGGGGTTTTACGCGACTGACGCTTTTACAGATTACACCATCGACTTCATCAGGAACTCCCTTGAAGAAGACCCTGCCAAACCGTTCTTCGTCTACCTCGCCTACAACGCACCACACAATCCTCTGCAAATTCCCGAAGACGATCATCTCAAATACCGGGGCAAATACCTGAAAGGTTATAAACAAATCCGTTATGATCGCTACGAACGCATGATCAAGCTCGGTATCATGCCGAACAATCTGGCCCTTCCTTCACATCCGGAGAATTTGCCCGACTGGGAAGATCTCACACCGGCCCAACAAGATCTTGAGGATCTACGCATGGCGGTGTTTGCATCCATGATCGATCGCATTGACCAAAACGTCGGCAAACTTGTTGAACAACTCGAGGAGCTCGGGGTCGCAGACAATACTCTGATCATTTTTCACAGCGACAATGGGACCAACCCCTTCGTGCACGCCGATCAAAACAATCTTAAAAACGGCACTCTCCCCGGCGAACGACGTTCAAACTGGCAGCTCGGCGTCGGGTGGTCATACGCCTCGAGCACACCGTTTCGTTTATACAAACGCAATCAACATGAGGGAGGCATCTGCTCACCGCTCATCGTTTGGCACGCCTCGATGTTAAACCCAAAGGCAACCATCAACCGCACACCCCTACACCTCGTCGACATCATGCCGACTTACCTTGAACTCGGCAATCAAAGCTACGAAGAAGTGACTGATGGGCTCGAAGTTCCGCCACTCTCTGGCCAAAGCTTTGCCAGCCTGCTTCAGGGTGGCTCGTTTGATACTGACAGGCCACTCTACTTCCAGTTCATGGACCACCGTGCGCTCCGTCTGGGCGACTGGAAACTCGCCGCTGTCGAGGACGGTCCATGGGAGCTTTACAACCTCAAATCTGACCGAACCGAACGCAACGACCTCATTCACAGCTACCCGGAACGCGCCGATCAGATGATCCAACTTTGGCACGATTGGTGGGAACGGACAGCCGGCAAACCCTACAAACCTCGCTACACATCCTTTGATCGAAGAATGGGTGACAAGGGAACGGGTTATCCAGTGAACCCTACGCCAATGCCCGAGTCCCTGAAGGACCGATACCCAGTGAAAAAAGACTGATTTCCTTTATAAAATGAAAAGACTGATCCCTCTTCTCGGAATTCCCGTAATTACCGCAAGCATGATCCTATTCGCTGGCTGCGGAAAATACAGCCAAGCTGCCAACGTTGCCATCGACCCAGGTCCTGGAGACGATTTTCCGGCATCCAGACATTTCGCAATCAAAGTGAATGGTGAACCCTCCTTCGTTTACCAGAACTTCAAACGAACAACTGCGGAAAAATACCTAAAAGTGATTAAAATGGACTCGATGTCCTGGACTTCTTTTGTCGCGGATCAAAGCACTGAGGTCGAAGTCACTTTCCTTGAAGAGGAATCGCTCGATTCTGTCGTGGTCCGGCCACTTTCTCTCGGTATCGAACACGAAATAGTTGGAAACACCATAACGTTCGAAATTCCTGTCGGACGTAAGGTCACCATCGAAAAGGAAGACGATCTGAAACATGTCTGTTTCATCTTTGCCCACCCAGAAGAACCCCAGCCAGTTGGTATCGAACCCGAAAACATCATTACTTTCGAACGAGGTATTCATCGGCTTGATCCCGATCCTCTGTACATCAAAGGCAACCAGGCAGTCCACTTGAAACCCGGTGCTTGGATCGAAGGGCGAATTCATGGTGAGGATCTGGACGGCGCCCAAATCGTAGGTCGTGGTACGCTCAGCGCCACTCATGTATCGCGGCTCGATCTGAAGTTTGGCGAAGGCTACGCGGAGAAGAGGTTGTCGCGTCCGCTGAACGTTGCAGGTCGTAACATTCGGGTTCATGGTCCCGTCATCGTGGACGCGCCATTTTGGTCCACTCGCATCGAAAGTGACGATCCCAACGGACTGAACCAAGTGTCCCACACCTCGGTGCTGGGCTGGTACGTGAACTCCGACGGATTTCAGGACATGACGCATACCCGAGCAACCGATCTCTTCACATGCGTCAACGACGACTCGTTCATTCTCAACAACACCGGGAACTGCGTCGTCGAGCGTTCCGTTGTTTGGGGACAACTCGCCGGAGCTCCCCTTCGTCTCGGTTGGAACGGAATTGAGGATCTTCGGCCCATCATTTACCGAGACATCGACATCCTCCACTTTGAAGGAAAAGCAGGGGTTATCAGTCTCAAACACGGCGGACCCAGTCACGTGAAAGACATCCTGATCGAAAACATCCGCATCGAAAACACAGTTCATCGTCTCGTTGAGCTGGAGATCAAAAAACACCTCTGGGCACCCAAGGGCACAGGCTTCGGCCAGGTTTCCAACATCATCATCAAAGACATCAACGTCCACAAACCTCTTAAAACCGAAATCCCCAGTCACATCAACGGCGCTAACGAAGATCACGTCATCCGTGACGTAACCCTCCAAAACATTTCCGTAGCCGGCGAACCTGTTGACGATTTCGAAGACCTTAACCTCCGCCTTAACGAGTTCACTGAAAACATCCACCTTAAGCCCTAATTCCGTGCTTTCCGTGATTTCCGTGGTTCCACCAATTTCATCTACCACGGAAAGCACTGAAGACACGGAATCTGAGTATACTAATTAGTTTGAGGAGAATATGTTTTATCAATCAATAATCATGAGGACAATGACTTTTCATGTCACTTTCAGCTGACTCAAAAAACCCTATCCACACTTTCTGTGCTCTCCGTGTCCTCCGTGGTTCCACAAACAAACTTCAACGCCATTCGTGCCTGGGATAACGACCTTTGAGTTCCTTTTTGATCATCGGGTAACTGTTTTCCCAAAAGGATTCCAGATCGTCTGTGACCTGAACCGGTCGGTAGTTGGGGGCGAGCAGCTCATACGTGACAGGAACACGATTTCCAATCAGAACAGGACTCCGGTCGTAGAGTTGTTGAATGCGGGCGGACAGAATCGCCTTCCCATCCTCATACCGAATTTTCAGCTTCCCCTTTCCGTTTGTTTTGATGACCTCCGGTGCGTTGATCTCCAGCATCGGCACCTGTTCAGGGCTTAACCAATCCATAATCGCTGGAAGTACTTCGAGTTGATTCAACTCTTTCTCGGTGGTTTTACCATAAATCAGCTGTTCGATGATCAAGGTACGGTCGTCATTTTCAATAGGGGAAATTTCATATTCGGGGAAATGTCGGGCAACAAAGTTGATCCGCTCAATAAGGCTCTCCACCTGCTGGTTCCATCTCTTCAGTTTGATATTGCCCTGGGAAATTTGCTGAGCGACGACGATCGCAGCCTCATCTTTGGAGATTTCCATCAATTCTTTTTCAAAAAACGCGACTCCCCGGAACCGTTTGGATTGCAACTTTCTCACCTTTTTTTGCCAGGGATCCCATTCGAGGTCATCGTGTTCTTTTATTTCCTCAGAAAACAATTCTTCAATCCAATCCGTCGAAACGGCCGAGTTTTTCCCCAGCATGATTTGAACGGAGCCCTTCACGTTACGTTCCTCGATTTCGGACGCGATAAACCACTCCGAATCAACCACACTTTCCCTACGCCTTGTTCCACGCCGCTGGTGAACCAGATCGCAGCGCAAGGTGCCGCGATCAAGTCGTTTGGCGAGTTGGTCTGAAAATGCAGCAAGCAAACATTTCCCGATTTGTGTCCAGTCGCTCCACTCAGGAGGCTCAGGTTGAAGATCCATACGACGGGTAATGGCCAGGAATTGATTTGCCGCACGAGCGGCTGTCCTGGCAGACCCTGCATGAATGCCGAACGAACGACAAAAATCCATGCCGAAACGATTTTCTTCAGCGAGTTGAAATGCTTTTAACTCCAGATAAATATCCGACTCTTCCAATTCAGGAATAGTCAATGCGTTTAATCGTCTCTCTTCCTCCTCCTTATTTTGAACGGGTAGCAAAATGGACCGATCCTGACTCAATGCGGCAATTTGCACAGCCAAATGCAGGCAGCCTCTCTTGCTGGCTTCAATGAAGAGACGGGAAAAACGTGGATGAAGCGGAAAGGCTGCCATTTTTCGTCCAAGA
>JAKSBQ010000304.1 GCA_022361075.1 Opitutales bacterium
AACTACTTTTTCGGATACTTTTATTGGTTTAAAGAGCGCTTCAGTTTGAAGGTAGTTTCTGTTCTTGATGATTCGTTCCAATTAGTCTCGAAACCGTGTTGCCCTGCAATATGTTTATATACTCCTAAATCAACAGGAGATGATAACCCAGAGTGTCTGAGTGTTATTGATTGTGATTCTGGATTGAATTTCGTTTTAACTTCAACACCTAGTCGAGATACATTAATCATCCCTGTTGCTGAGTTTTGTATAGAATGAATTGAAACCTGACCAAATTCCTCCTTAACCAGATAATACAAGAGATTTTCGGGCTTCACCAATCCATCTTTTTTTGAGTAAGCTTGAGTATTTCCAAAATCTAGAAATATTCCGTGAGTAAATCCCTCAAATGGCTCACTTAATGGACGGATGGTTACATCACATCTTTTTCTAAAAACACTTGGACTTGGAAGAGGATTATTATGGGTATCTGTGGCCGATAAGCCTTCTAGATGAGCGTTTTCCTTATTGCGGTAATCTCCTTTCCAGTTTCCTTCAAGATCCTGAAGGCTTACTTGTGAGATTGAACGTTGAAGAGATTCGCATCCATTGAGGAGGATCAGTGTAAGAGCAAGTATTAGATAGGAGTAAGTTTTTAATTTCATAAATTGGTTATTGGACGTCAAACTGAAGAGTTACTGGCTCGCGGAACGTGGCAGTAACTTCTCCTCTACTGCTTTGTCGGAATTTGGTTTCTTTCCGTAATTGTCCAACAAAGAAGCGAGATGTTGAATGGAATCTGTGGACTGATCGAAATAGATAAATATCTCTTCTTCTTGGTCTAGCATAGAATGAAGAAGATCACTATCTACTTGTTTCAATTCTCTGGTATCTAGTCCAAATTGAAAACCTTCAGGCAACTTGGAGGCAATTGTCTTTTTCTTACTTAGTTGGTGTTCCAAAGATTTTGAGTCTGTCAGAGAGGTGACTATTATACATTCAAAATTTCCATCAACTTCAACTTTTGCTCTTTTAAAGCTCTGAATAGCTTTGAGTTCTGTGAGAAAGATCATTCTGTCTATCCCTGTCTCATACGCTAAATTTGTAAATAACTTGACCATATCCACGGTAAGAGTCCGAGAAACCATACCAGGAATTATAACAATAAGACCTTGAGGTGTTCCTTTTGCCGTTATTTGCTTCAGTTTTTTTCTATAGGAATTTTCTGCGAAGGATCCTAGTTTCCATGCATGCCTATAACCAGTACTGGGAAACATCTTAATGTGATCCCAGATCAAAAAACAGTTCGTCACCGGTTTCCCCGAATTAACAAAGTGATCGATGTCAAGAATTTGAATCGCAGTGCTCAAATTCGTAAACTGGAAACCTTCGATCGTGTTTTTGACTGGAGTATTGTGGAATTCGAAAGATGGCAAAAGTGTTAACTCAAGCTTATTGTTTGCCTGCATTGAGAAAACTAATGCTATTGCAAATGTAGCTGCAAAGATCTTTTTCATTCGCTTTGCAACAGCAGTTATAAGTGACTCATTTGTCCGCGTGACAGGGAAATTCCGATGTAATTGGACTTTTGAGGAGTGGGTGAGGAGCTTAGCATGGGGGTAGTGTGTTTGAGTTTGGTCGTGCTTTCAATGAATTTTTGGAGGGGGGTAATGAATTTCTCCTGGTAAACTTGAAATAAAGAGGGCGTTTCAGCGACGTATTTGATGCCAAAGGATGCTTGAATTTTGTTCCACCGCAAGATGGGGCGGCCAGTTTATTCAACCTGGCGCTAAAGCTAGGGTGACACCCATGGGATCTTGAATAATCGCGTAGGCGTATCCGCCATCGGTTTCGGTAGATTCCTTGATGATCTTACCTCCTTCTTCTCGGACTCGACGGAGACTTTCGCTGAGGTCGCGAACGGGTAGGTAGATCATCCAAACAGGTGGCAGACCTAAATTCCCGCCGCGCGCGTGACAGACTCCCGCTGCCGGGTTTCCGTCATCTCCTAACATGTTGTAGTCCGCGTAGCGTTCACCTGAATCCTCCATCTCGACGTCCTCCACCGACCAGCCGATAACCTGGCTATAGAAGTCACGTGTGGACGGGGCGTTGGAGACCGTCAGGTCGACCCAGGCGATGCAACCCACAGGAGCCGAGCTGTTGCCCTGAGTGGAGGGAAGAGCCTCCGCGGGAACAACGGGGATGATCCCAAATGCCGCGCCATTCGGATCGAGCAGCACTGCCCACTGGCTCCTTCCAGCGTCGTCTTTGCCATGCATCAGCTCTTTTCCGTTGAGATCGAGCGCATGCTCGACACTAGCGGCGACATCAGCGACTTGAATGTGCGGCATCCACTGGAGCGGAAAATCAGCATACTCCGTGGTGCGTTCACCTAGGCCGATGATCGGAGAGCCTAGGTTGTTCATGAGATCCTCTCGCCAAAGAGGATGTTCCCCGGTGCTGAGGACACGTGAGTAGAAACGCAATTCACGTTCGTGTTCGGGGACAGCAATGTCAGCGCTAAGAATTCCTCCGACGCGTGGGATAAATGGGTCATTCATGATCTGGATTGTTCAATTAGGTCGATGGTTCTGAGGCTTAACGAAAACTGTTGGTGACGGGCAAATGGTCTTCTTGTTGGCAATTAATTGGTTCTTTATCCGTAACGTCAACGTGTGGAGTCATCAAAAGCTGATTGAGTGATGGTTTCACGCAACTACTTTGTTCGAACTTTATACATCTTCCCAGGCTCGTTCTGCTACCGGATCACGTCCTTCGTCGTATTCGATATGATCCACAATCGTCTCTATTTGTTTTCCTTTGAAGATGGGATCACTGATTCTTTCTGCGAGTACTTCCGAACGTTCGTCCCGCCAGCCGAGCTTTAAAATAAACCGATTCCAAACATGACACTCTTCGTCGGTTCGAGGGATTCCATTTTCGTGCGCCCACTCAAGGATTTCCTCGTCTGCGTTAATCTGAAGAGCCTTTTTTCGAAAGTCTGCATAACGGATGCCCAGGAAGCGGCAACATCGACCATCGAGGGTGTAAAATTGTTCGTCTCCCAGCAATGGAACATAATCGTGTGGTAGCTTTCCGGAAGCATGGAGACGGATTTTATCCAGCATTCGACCAAAGTAGATCAGGCGACCCACCTTGGAGTATACACTTCGTAAACCAGGAACCTGTGGCATATTGAAATTGTTGAGAGTTACAACGTTGGTTTGATTTAAGTTTTTTTCCAGCGCAAAGAGGAGATGTGGCTATTTGTTTTTACCTCGTTTGCTTTGTTCGGTCATCATCTATGGATACCGTCCGTATCAGCTCGCGCCGCAATTAAAGCATTAACAATTTCAGCAAATTCACCGATATGGACAAATGGAACCATGGCGCACCATCCAGTTCGTTCATTTATCGGCCCGCATTCCGCTGTCGCAATTTCCCTTAAGTAGGCATCCATGGTATCTGGAGCTCTCGGATCGATAGAGCGCTCCCGAGCGAACAATTCAAGCCCTGCATCAAAGTTTCGCGTATCTGTTTTCAACACTAAAACTGAGTCCCACTCTGGAAAAATAACTATTTTCTGCCCGGCCAGGCCACTGGCATAATAAGTGCCTTCGGGTACACCTGCAGCACGTACTGTTTCACCCATAGGCAGCCACCAGAGATAGCTATGCGCACCGGCTGCGTGAGATTCAGTAGTGGTTCTTTCATAGTCCGTTCGAATCCTCGTTGTCCAGTCTTCAGGGAGGAGTTGTTGCCCATTCCAGTTCCCGTGGTCTAGGTGCAGCTGACCAAAGCGAGCCATGTCTCTTGCGGAAAGCACTATATTCACGTGAGGATGACTATATCCGCCGGGTGGAGGCCAATCGTAGACAAGGGTTACTGTATCAGGTCCTATATCCTGCATGCCTAGTGGCGAAGCAAGATGAGTGAGGAATAAATCGCCCAACGACGTTTCGTTTCGCATCTGTAAAATGGTGATCAACACGTTGTAGTCCCAATTGTTATATGCCCATGTGGTGCCTGGAGGAGCTCCGTCTCCTAGGTGTCTCCTTTTCTCTCTTCGCATATTGGGAACTTCGGAGGCTGCGTCACGTGTAACGCCTGAAACACTACGCAAAAGATCGATCACCCGAATCTGCCGCTGTTCATCTGAGAGAGGTGGAACATCGTCAATATCCAGTTCTTCAAGCGTGGCGTGCAAGGGGATCTGCTTTGGACCTTCACCGAGATTCATGGCGACCAGAGTGCTCAATATCGCCTTAACCGCTGAATGCAACGAAGTCGGGGTCGTTAGGTCGCCCCAAGATGCAACTGTTTTTCCATCGGTTAAAAGTATGAAAGCAGTGGCTCCCGCGTCCTCTGCTATACGCTGAGCTTCTTTCAGTCCGGCTTGAGACCAGGATGAGGTTGAACAATTCTTATCACCGGTCTCGACCCACACTGGCGCCTTGCCGCAACACATAGCACCCATGGCGATTAGCAAAATCGCTGCAATTTTTGCTCCGGATTTTATAGTGATCCACTTCATTTATTTCGCATAATTTCTAGGTGTGGAGATTTTAGCTAAAGGATTGGGATGTGGTTCCTTGACCCGCCTTGTTGGGATAGTTTTTTTGTCCAATTATCGCAAATTCCCTGGATTCCGGATCAAAAGCTTTACCAGCCACATCACCAAGGATTTCTTTGGTTTCGAAGCCAGCTTGCTCAAATTCGCTCCTCAAGCGATCTGGTGTAAAATGCTGTAACCAGTTATAGACGGTTCGCGTACGCGACTCTTCTATGATCGTGTATTTATCTAAAATGAGATCCTTGGCATCATACTTAAAAGTATTTAGAAAACCGTAATAGGGTTCTGAAGACCAGAAACCATTCAATAGGTTCAATTCATAGGATGAGACTTCCTCATTTTGTCGAAATGCATTTACTGAATATACATCGAGGAGAAGTGATCCTTCGGGGCTCAAAAACTTATGAAATTTCGAAAGGAGGTTTTGACGCTGATAGGGACTAAGTGCGCAAAAATCACACATAATCATCATGATCAGATCGAACCTATCTTCGGTCTCATACCCCAAATAATTTTGGTTTATGTATTGAATGGGTAATTCTTCTCTGTTCGCAACATCCTTGGCATAGGATATTGACCTGTCGGAGAAATCAATTCCGGTAACTTTTGCTCCACACTTCGCCAATCGATTGCAATAGAGACCTGACCACACCCGAAATCTGCAACTCTTTTATTTTCATTCAGATCGAATTTTTTGATGATCCAATTCACAGATCGGTTGATAAACTCACCTTTTCTTGAGGAAATATCGACTTCTTCATTCAGATGGTAAGCCAGCATTTGCTTTGAGGTGTGTTCATCAGTCCACAGATCATCCGCCGTGTAGTATTCGAATGGTTCTGGCCTATGGTTGATCTCTTTTAGTTCTTCAAACATTTTATTTCCTAACGTCAAGTGGAGGCGAGGGGTGCGTTAGCGCTCATTGCCTCGCACGATTGGTTCAATATTGTTTATTCTGCCAGTATTGATAGGCCAACTTTGCTCGTCTGCTGATTTCAAGTCTTTCTTCCTCAGTGTAGGACGGTATCGGATGTTTCGCCTTTCCAGACGACTCGCCTAAAGGCACTTTCCATTTTATATCTTCTTCTGGTATCCTCTTTTTAAGGAAGGATTTTTTTGGTTTGGGCGTTATCCGAACAAGCGATACATCGGGTTTGTTGTTCTTCATTTTGTAGGATTCGAACGTCCAAAGAATGGTTTGAAAATCTCTACCTTTTTTCTCGACGGTCGAATCCGTCCACAAACCGTCAGAACTTTCG
>JAKSBQ010000054.1 GCA_022361075.1 Opitutales bacterium
ACCTGTTGCACATTGGCTGTTATCAGTTTGACACCGAGATTGTCGACCGCATGATCCCGCAACAACCTGGCGAACGCTCCCGCATCGAGATGATAGGCGTAACTCTGGATGGCTTCATAGGCCGCACTGGTAATCTTTTTCGGCGCCAGCCCCCTGTCACAAGCCAGCGCCTGGGCACTGACAGCCTCGGCGTAACTGATAGTATCTCCCGCATAACCCAGCGCCCAATAAGGCGCCAGGTTGAACTCAGCGGGGTCATAAATAGAACTGAATAAATTATAATAGTCGTTGTTAGAATCGCTGTTGTTGGTAACATTGTTATTAATACTACCGTTACACGCCGCTTTCCAATGGGTAAATTTAGTGCCCTGCTTAAAGGTCGCTGAGCAGCGCTTGATAAATTCACCTTCATCGATACCAATATTTTGCAAGGTTCTGCGCATTGTCGGCCAGGTTCCCTCACCGACGCCGATAGTGGGAATATCCGGCGACTCGATAACGCTCACCTGAATGGCCAGCGGATTATTGGAACCCAAATTCCTCGCCAATGTGCAGGCCGTTAACCAGCCGGCGGTGCCACCGCCGACTATAACAATGGAATTGATGCCTTCATTATGCTGTTCTTTGTGACATTCTTTTTGCATAAGTACAACCACATACAGTACAACCACATATAGTACAACCGCATATTAATACAACTGGAATAACGTTGTTGTGGTGGATTGCAATCCACCCTACAGGCGATAGGCCAGCTTCAGGAAGTAGCGCGAGCCATTGGTGGTGGCTACACGCAGGCTGTTTAAGCCCGAACCAAAGTTCTGGATGGTCTCCTCTTCCGTCAGGTTAATACCTTCAAAGGTCAGATCGACATTTTCAGTAACATGCCATGTCGCCGATAAATCGACAAACTCCTGTTCCTCAAACGAATCCAACGACGTACCCAAGGCGGTACCTTCGGCCAGAAATTCATCGCGATGGGTAAACGCCAAGCGCACCGAGAACCACTGATTTTCAAAATAGCCGGTCAGGTTATAAGACACTTCAGAGGTGCCGGGTAAGTCTGTTGTTTCACCGCTATCCAGTTTTCCTTCCGCATCGGCGTAGGTATAGTTAACCAAAAACCCAAAACCGTTGGCGAACTGCTTTTGTAACTGGGTCTCAAAGCCGGTGATTTCACCACTATCCCCCTGTACCGGAATGGTCGTTGTATACGGCAACGTCGGTTGCCCCGGCACATCCAGATTACGTATTTCTGTTTCGGTGGTAACAAACGAATCAATATCTTTATGAAACAACGTCGCCGATAATAGCGATCCCTCTTCAAAATACCATTCCACACCAATATCGCCCTGCTTGGCGGTAAACGGTTCAATCGCCGAGTTACCCTGGGTCGCCGTCTGCTGGATATTGGCAATGGCGGAAAAAGCCGGGTTTAAGCTGCTGTAACCGGCGCGGGACATGACTTTGGACAATGACGCCCTGACAATCAAATCATCACTCAGGTCATAGGCCAGGTTAAAGCTCGGCAACACCTCAGAGTAATCCGATTCAACCACATTGAGTTGATAATTGGCAGCAATACTAAAGTAATCATTGCTCCAGAAGGTCCAGTCAAGATTTATCGAATAGACCTCTCCGTGATAACGGATGTAATGCCAATCATTGCCATATGCATCGTCGCTGATAGAGGCATCAAGATAAACCCATTCTTCCTGCATAAATGGGACGGAGGCATTAAAATCGCCGCGTTGATAAGATCCACCCGCAAATAGATTTTGTGACTCGCCAAAA
>JAKSBQ010000255.1 GCA_022361075.1 Opitutales bacterium
GAGTGAATGCAGACGTACCCCTCTATGATCAGTCGTTCATTGTCACGTTCACCTCTTGCACTGATCCCACCACCATTGATGAATGTCAGCAGGCCCAAGTTTGCATTCCCTTCGAATGTGCAATTCGAGATATGGTAGACATCACCGGGTAAGGTGTCGAGTATGTGCACGGCTGATTGAGTATTGTTGCGAAACACCACATCGTGCACGATAGGAGAGCCTCCGAAGAGGTCCAACGTTGGCTGGGTCGTTCCACCTTCGATAATGACATGTGAGATTTCTGTCTGGGTGTTGCCGTTTCGGATGAGTAAGGCGAAGAGCGATGGGTTTGATGGGCAGATGATTACTTCCCCCTCAACAGTGTATCAGAATCCAACAATATCACACAACTGACGTACCTCTCCTCGAATACTCAGTGGTTTGGTTTCCCCATTGATCTCCAACTGCTCTGTGTTGAACAGTCACTCAGAATGCCCCTTGCGAATACACTCACTCACCTTCATAAGTCCCCCTTTGAACGACGAGAACATCTCCACCATTCGCCGACATACTCCCCGCTTCGATGGTTGCACAAGGTAGCATTCCATCACGTCCACAATTGTTGTCCGTATTACCTCCCGCTTGATCTACAATGATATCGACACCTCGAGAGCACACAACCAACAAGATGAGCAGCAGAGAGACTGGGGATGCAGTGGGCGCCATGTTGTTGCTACTTTCCACGATAGTTCGAACACTGAAGATAATTCCCAAACGAATCAACGTAGTTGCCCCAAACACAGTATTTCAAGAATACCATTGAAGAATCTATAAATACAAAGGCGCTACAGCAAGTGCGTTCACAGTGGCAAGACACGCAAAGTAAAAATAGACTGAGGGGAAATAATCACGCGAGGCAGGACAAGCGACCCTTTCTCCCGGACAGTGGCGCGGGCACATTTCCCCACCTCGATGTCGTCAATTTGATTCGCGGATGAGGCAGTCAGGCGCCTTGCCTCCATCTGTCGCTGAGTTTCATTTCCACTTCC
>JAKSBQ010000208.1 GCA_022361075.1 Opitutales bacterium
CAAATGCCTGCCAGAAAATCATCACAACAGGACATGGAATCCAATTGAAACTTAGCCCGATCGCAGCAATCTGCTTCCACTAATCCCGTGTTTTTGGCCAGAAAAATGAGATAAGAAGCAACATGCTTACTATAACGAAGCCGCCCTTCATCACTAATAGTGTAAAATCGTTTTCGCTGCTTATAGCCAGCTGGGGAATGATCGCCCAACGCCGACTTATCTGCTCTTCCTTCGGCAGCCAGAACATACAGGAAATTGTATTCAAACCAGAACATTAAATCCGGGTTCGCCCTCAGGGATGACAGCTCATTTCTGCAGGACTCAGAGCAATCATAGATTCGAGAGGGAGGTTCTTTAGCAAGAGTTTGGTAGGCCTGCGTTATAAAGGAACGGGCCATTTTCCTCTCAGTATCCTGATTACTAAAGGCTCCGGCTACTGCCATATCCAAAGTAAAACCAAACCAATCGGACCACAGTTTTTGATCCTGGTCATTTTCAGAATCAAAAAGAGCCCTCCCCATCTCGTAAGTGTATCGACCACTGGTTTTGATTTCCAGGTTTTGGTGGGTCACCCGACCCATCACTTGATAATTCTCAGCAGATTTTCCTGAGCCAGAGTGGAAACCAATGCTCACGTCGAATTTTCTGCAAACCTCCCATTGCCTACGAATCAGAGACTCCAGCTCCAGATTGTCTTCATAGGGCATATTTTTTTGAAAACCAAAAGCGGGAGCAACAAACTGAATCGACATGTCCATCAACTCACAAAGAGTCAACATCACTGCGGTTGTCTCTGGGCTGGTCAGTCCCGGCAATTCGTCGATAGACAACTCTCTAAGGTAATACCGACCTTTTTCAGTGCTAAACGCGTTTTCTCTGACCTGCCGATATCTCCTATCCCGCACTTTCATTTTCCTCATTGCGGGCCAAACATAACAAAGGAGCTTTTCCAGCTGCTCTGCGTCGATTGTGTAATCGACTTCACTGAGTTTCCTCCCGATCTCCTCAAGCAGAGGCTCTCCCAACTCTCTCTTAACATAAGCAGACCTTTTCTCAGAGGACTCGGGAACTTTCGTAACGGACAATTCCGGAGAGAGATCGAATGTAATGTAAGTCGCGAACAAACAACCTTCGACAAGAGCATTCTCACGACCATCGTATTTTCCTCCGATTGGTTGATGATCTGCATTAAAACTCCAGGGAAGTTTCGTTTTATGAAATCCTGTTTTCAGGTTTTCGATCACCGCACCATGGCTCATGCCCTGAACACTCTGCCCCTGATGCCCCTCAGGAACGTCCGCCCCTATAAATGGAAAAGGCACTTTATCAAGATTACCTTCGAGCATCTTGTCCACATCATACACCAATTCGCGCGGAATACTGTTCTGATTTGCAGTGAATCCCATGTCCAAATGCTTCATCGCCCAAAACACTCCCGGCCAGTGCAGTGTAGTAAAACGCGCACCAATTCCTAAGGTGCTTGAAGACAAATTCGCTTCAGTTCCCGGAAATACAGTACTTTCATCATCGGCCTCCTGAAGCAGATTCTTCAAATGGATCAGGTTATTATAAGTTGCTGGAAAATACCAAATACCCCCTCTTTCAATCCCACTTTCCAGCACATCTGAAACTCCACCATTTTTCTCGGCAGTCCATTGCCAGGCGCAGTCTCCTAAGCTTCCTTCAACCAAACGCAGAGAAGCATCATGTAGCCTAACCTCACTTTTCGAATGATTTTTAACACCGCCATTTTCGATCTCAGATTTCAGAAAATCCCAGTCCAAACAGAAATCAGGGCTAATACAGGGATTATCCACAATCCGAATATCATTCTGAATCAAAAAGTCGTTTATGGCACTCATGGAAATTTCAGTAATATTAGTCGGGTCAATTACGAAACAAAGCGCGGTAGCCACATGCTGATTTCGGGAATGAAACTAATCAGCAAAAGAGCTACAATCATCGCCGCATAAAACGGAAGCATTGCACGGGATACTTTAGCGATGTTACCTCTACCCACACTGCATCCGACAAACAAACATGTGCCAACCGGCGGAGTGCAAAGTCCGATACAAAGATTGGTGATCATGATAATTCCGAAATGGATCGGATCGATGCCTAATGACGCACTGACCGGAGCTAAAATCGGTGTAAAAATGAGCACAGCAGGTGTCATGTCCATAAAGATCCCCACCATAAGCAACAGAAGATTGATCGTCAGGATGAGAATAACCGGATTCTCACTGATTCCTATGAGAAATGAACTGAATTGCTGTGGAATCTGTTCAACTGTAAGAAACTGACTCATCGCCCTGCTGGAAGCAACTAGCAAAAGAACAACGGCTGTCGTCTTCACTGCCCGATAAAGGATGGGTTTCAGATCACTGAACTTCAGCTCCCTATAGACAACAAAGGACAAAAGAAAAGCCCACACCACGGCTATGGCAGAAGCTTCGGTAGGAGTAAAGACTCCACCCATGATTCCACCTAAAACGACACCAACCAATAACAGACTGGGAAAGGCATCAAATGCACTCTTCAAAATCCCTTTACCAGTGCCGATATCCATACCCTTAATTCCCTCCTTTTTGCTGATCATATAGCAAAGAGCCATAATCATACTCCCCACGAGCACGCCGGGAAGGATACCAGCCATAAAAAGCTTCGCGATCGATACGTTGCCCATAGAAACTGCATAAACGATCATCACATTACTCGGAGGAATCAAAAGCCCGGTAGTTGCCGAAGTCGTGGTTAGCGCGATATTAAAATCCTTGCGATAACCCTTGCGGTTCATTTCCGGAATTAGTGTACCTCCGATCGAAGATACGGCCGCCGTTGCAGACCCTGATATCGCGCCAAAAAGCATGCAAGTTACAGTGTTTACCCACGCCAAACCTCCTGAAAGCCTGCCCACCAGTGCACTCGCAAAATCAATAAGGCGGCGGGCTTGGCCACCAGCACCCAAAAACTCCCCAGCGAGAATGAAAAAAGGAATCGCAAGTAACGTAAAACTCTCCGGTCCTGATGCCATATCTGAGGCAACGGTCACCAACACCTGCTCATAACCAAGGGCATATGCAGCCACAACTGTGACCGCCGCCAAAACAACTGCGATAGGTACGTTGATCAGTAGGAAAAAAACAAACAGGAAAATCAAAATAACAATAGCCAAACTCATGACAGCACGCCTCCCTCCTCCTGTTTTGGGCGGAGCATTTCCAATGTTTTCCCAATATTAAACATACTCATAAAAAAACCGTTTAGAGGTACTGAAAGATAAAGCCACGCCTTGTGGATGCCCAAAGTCGACATCATTTGGCCAGATTCGAATCGCTCAATCGTCAGCAAAAAACCACCCCAGAGCATCACCGAAGCAATAAAAGCGAATACGATCAAATTCGACAGCGTCAGAGCGACAATTCGAGAACGTTTTTCCAAATTATTGGTTAACAAATTGATCCCCAGGTGCGAATTGTCATGATATGCGATAGAAGCACCACAGAACACCAGCCACACAAGTAAAAATGTAGCAAGTTCCTCAGTCCATCGAATCTGATTACCAATCAGATATCTAGAAGCCACTCCAAGGGAAACATCGACCACCAGCAGAACAAAGATGAAAATGGAGAGGCCTACTAAAATGCGATGTAAGATCTTGTTTATCAAGTTCATAGCGATAGCGAGGTTTTATTCCACCAATTGGATGCGGTTATACACATCTTTTAGAGACCCTACCGCATGTTTTTCAATAACACTCGCGACAGCCTCTTTAAAAGGGTCCTGGTCCACTTCAATGATTTTCACCCCCTCACGCTTCATTTGTTCCAGAGCTTCAGCCGTCGATTTCTTCCATATCTCACGTTGCTTCCGGTTACCCTCTTGCATCGCAGCTTTCAACCACTCCTGTTCTTGTAAACTCAATCGATTCCACACTTTTTCACTGATGATCACGACGTCGGGAATCCGGGAATGGGCATCCAGGGTCAAATACTTGCAGACCTCGCTGTGCCTTGAAGAAACGATACTGGGAGGATTGTTCTCCGCACCATCGACAACACCCTGTTTGAGCGCTGTATAAAGTTCGCCCCACGGAATCGGAGTCGGCGAACCTCCCAACGCTTCAACCATGTCCATCGCAACCGGATCTCTCATCACACGAAACTTCTTACCAACCATATCGGCTGGGCTCAATATAGGCTCTTTTGAATAAAAATTACGGCTTCCCGAATCAAAATAACCTAACCCGATAAACCCAGTCGCACTTCCATCATCGTGAGTTGCCAACCGCACCAGCATTTCCTGTCCGATCTCTCCGTCCAAAACTCTCCAAAAATGTTCTGCTGATCGAAACAAATAAGGCAGACTGAATACTTTCATCAATTCCACAAAGTTTCCCATCGGTGCGGTACTGGTCTTGGTCATTGCCAGGGTTCCGATCTGCACTTGCTCGATACACTTTGTTTCATCACCCATTTGACCCGAAGGAAAAATGACCAAATCCATTTTACCTCCTGAGATTTCTTTCAAACGGTTGGCCATGTGTACTATTCCCTTGTGAACAGGATGGTTTGTGGGCAGCACATGCGCAAATTTGAGCTGAACGACGTCTACCTGTCCAGACATAGACTGTATCTGGTTGCGCAAAATCCAGGCAAATAGCAGGCAACACAGGATAACGCCGGCAATAAAACCGACAATCAGTTGAGATAGTGATTTGGATAACATTTTAGGGTAACTGTTGGGGGTTAGTTTAAGAAACAGACAGTTGAAAATAATCCGAAGCGTTCTGAAAACAAATCCGGCGAACCATTTCACCTACTTGTAACTTCATTTGCTCTGGTAAGGCTCCGTTTTCCAAATCCTCACCCAGCAGGTTGCACAATAGACGGCGAAAATACTCATGCCTTGGATAGCTCATAAAACTTCTGGAATCAGTTATCATACCGATGAAGTGCGAAAGTAGACTTAGGCTCGACAACGCGTTGAGCTGCATCATCATTCCCTCCCATTGGTCAAGAAACCACCATCCGCTGCCATAATGCACTTTGCACGGAACATCTTTTTGGAAAAAATTCCCACACATTGTGGCAAAGGCATAATTATCCCGGGGATTTAGATTGTAGAGCACTGTTTTGGGGAGCCTCTGCCTAAGGGACAACTCTCCAAGCAAAAGGGCCAATGAATCGACCTGTGGCACGTCCGCAATCGAATCACAACCGGTATCGGGACCCAACTGCTTAAAAATGGCAGCATTCATATTGCGTGCCGCTCCTAGGTGAAGTTGCATCACCCAGTTCTTGGAATGATACAGTTCACCAAGATAAGCGAGGACGTGGCCCGCAAACCCTTCTCTTTCTTCAGAAGAAACGCTTTTTGCACTTCGCAGTTTCTCAAACACGACTGATGCTTCTGACTCGTTTCCTATTTTTAAAGGACAACGCAATAATCCATGATCTGAAGCTTTGCACCCCATTTGGTCGAAATAGTCTACTCGCTGAGACAGGCAGCTCTTATAATCACCAAATGAAATAATATCGTTCCCACAAACCGCTGAAAGACGATCCACCCAGGAGTTCCAGTTTTCTACGTTTTCAGTCAGGATACCTCTGTCAGGTCGGAATGTTGGCAATACCTCAGCAGGGCAGGATGAGTCTCTTAGCTTTGCGTGATACTCAAGGGTATCGGTTGGATCATCAGTCGTCCCAACCATTTTAACTCTAAATTTTGATAAGATTCCCTGAGCTGAAAGGTTCGGATCCGTGAGCTTCTCGTTAGCTTGCTCCCAAATCCAATCCGCAGTATGCTCATCCAGCAATTCCTCTATTCCAAAGTAACGCTTAAGCTCGAGATGCGTCCAGTGGTAAATCGGATTTCTGAAAGTATGGGGAACGGTCCTGGCAAATGCCCTAAATTTATCTTTGGGGTCTGCATCACCGGTACAAAATCGCTCATCGACACCGTTTAAACGCATTGCCCTCCACTTGTAGTGATCTCCTTCCAGCCAAATCTCAAAAAGGTTATGAAAACTTCGGTTCTCTACCAAATCTTTGGGAGACAAATGACAGTGATAGTCAAAAATCGGTTCATCGACCGCATATTCATGATACAACTCCCTTGCAGATTGAGTCGGCAGAAGAAAGTCTTCGTGTATAAAAGGCTTCATACTATTAAACTTGTTTTGCTTTGGCTAATGCTGTACGGGTTTGCTCGGTGATGATTTTCCACTGCCCTTCTGAAATTTGATCAGGAGTCGCTAGCCACGAGCCACCAACAGTAAAAACTTCGGGAAGCCTCAGGTAATCCACCATATTCATGTCATTAATTCCCCCTGTGGGACAATAGGTAATTCCAAAGGATTTAAAGGGCGCATTCGCACTTTTAAGAAATGTAACTCCACCAGAAGCCTCGGCAGGGAAAAATTTCAGTTTTCGAATACCATGTTCCGTAGCGGAAGTGATATCGGTCGGGGTGCAGACACCTGGAATAAATGGCACTTGCGCTGACTTAAACAGATCAACAATCGTCAAACTCAGCCCTGGAGCAAGTCCAAATGATGCTCCTGCATCTATAGATTTTTGAGCCAGCGTTTCCGTCAGAACAGTACCCGCCCCTACTCTCATTTCTGGCACAGACTTCGCTATCCTTTCAATTGCTTCGATTGCCGAGTCAGTGCGAAGGGTTATTTCGATCCAGTCCATTCCCGCTTCTAGCAGAGCCTCGGCCAATGGTATCGCCTTCTCGGCATCATTGATCACTATGACGGGCATAATCAGTGGATTATTTGGTGACGAGAACAGGTCTTTCATGATAACATCAGGCGATTAGATTGTCATAGCATTAAACCCTCCATCCACTACCATTTCGTGGCCGGTGATGAAGGAGCCAGCGTTCTCGCTGGCTAACAGCAGAGTTGCCCCAATTAACTCTCTACTTTCACCAAATCGTTTTATTGGAGTGTGTCCCATAATTTGAGCCACACGATCTTCGGTCAGTACCTTTCGATTTTGTTCCGCAGGGAAAAATCCAGGCACAAGCGTATTCACCCTCACTCCTTTTTCAGCCCATTCCCTGGCAAGATTTTTGGTCAGGTTGTGAACCGCAGCCTTAGATGCGGAGTAGGTAAAAACCTTCGAAAGCGGATTCATTCCGCTGATTGATCCTAAATTAATAATACTTCCGGATCCTTTGGAGAGCATGTGTTTTCCAAAAATCTGGCATCCCAAATAGATCGCCTTAAAATTTAAGTTCAAAATCTGATCGATCTCCTCCTCTTCTACTTCAAAAAAGGGCGTAGGAGAGTTTATTCCAGCACCGTTAATCAAAATATCGATCTGATTAACTTCTTTCAAAATGCGATCTTTGAGAGCCGACAACGCAGATTTTGTCGAAACATCAGCCTCAAGAAACCGAGCATGACCACCAGCTTTTTTGATAACTGAGATTCGGGTTGCAGCTTTCTCTTTGTTTCTACCAACTATAATGACTTCTGCACCGGCTCTTGCCAAACCCTCTGCCATCGCTCCGCAAAGTTCTCCGGTTCCCCCTATGACAACTGCTGTCTTAGCAGTTAACCCAAATAAATCCTCAAGATAATTTTTCATCATATTTTATAAAAATAGGGGGGCCAAACTACGGATTATTTGCTTTTAGCAATTTCCCTCTAAACCCCCATTTAGAACATTGTACCCCCCATAAAATCATCTAACGACCCGGGCTCCGCCGCCGCCCATAACCTTTTCGACTTCACTCAAAGTCGCCATCGTGGTATCCCCAGGTGTCGTCATAGCCAAAGCTCCATGGGCCGCACCATAATTCACGGCTTTCTCAGGATCACCAGTTGTCAATAAGCCATAAATTAACCCACTTGCGAAACTATCTCCGCCACCCACACGATCCATGATCTCCAAAGCCGGATACGCCTTTGACTCATAAAACTCTCCTTCCTGCCAGGCAATGGCACCCCAATCATTCACGGTAGCGGTTTTAACCTGGCGCAAGGTGGTTGCCGTCACTTTAAAATTAGGGAAAGCTTTGACAACTTCCTGAATCATATTCTTGAACGAATCGATTTTGATATTGGAAATATTTTCATCAACTCCCTCTACTTCAAAACCAAGACAGGCGGTAAAGTCTTCCTCGTTGCCAATCATAACGTCAACGTATCTGGCAATTTCTCGGTTAACCTCCTGAGCCTTGCTTTGGCCTCCAATTGCATTCCAAAGTGAAGGACGATAGTTCAAATCGTAACTTACGACGGTGTTATGCTTATTAGCGGCCTTGACAGCTTCAATTGTAGTCTCAGCGCTCTCACTACTTAAGGCGGCATAAATACCACCTGTATGAAACCAGCGCACTCCCAATTCTCCAAAAATATACTCCCAGTCTACATCCCCAGGCTTGATCTGGCTGGCGGCTGTGTTTGCACGATCAGGCACCCCAACAGCGCCGCGAATGCCGAAGCCACGCTCAGTGAAATTCAAACCGTTGCGCACTTCCCTTCCAATACCATCGTATTTTTTCCACTGAATAAAGCGGGTGTCCAAACCACCTTGCATGATAAAATCTTCGATAAGACGTCCGACCTCATTATCAGCAAATGCAGTTACAACGGCGGTCTTTAGTCCAAAACACTTCCGCAGTCCACGAGCAACATTATACTCACCCCCACCTTCCCAGGCATTAAAAGAGCGAGCCGTACGCACTCGTCCTTCACCTGGATCCAACCGTAACATCACTTCCCCCAAAGAAAGTTCGTCGAAATAACATTCATTTTCTGATTTGATCGTTAATGGCATTTTTTTACTCCGCTTCTTTTAAAGATTCTAAACTCCATTCCTGCATATGACACTCCCGAGCAATTTCGTTGAATGCTTCCAATTCGTTCTGGGTGAAAAGCAACCCATCATTTTGATCGCAGCGTTCTAGAAATTCTGCTTCTAATTGTCCAGGAAGCAGGCATTTTTCATTTCCATGCCCCAAAATATCCTCAATAACTTTCTGAACATTTTCCATCTGCGTGCGGCTCTGTATAAAATCACATCCACTCAGTGCTTCAGGGTGAATCACCATAAAGAAAAAGTTCGGAGTGTGTTTTTCCTCAGGACTTTGAGCCCATCTGCTCCGTAATGTTGGCAGAGACCCACCGATAAACCCGCCAAACAATTCGTTTATCAGACTCAACCCGTAGCCCTTGTGAGAACCAAAAGGAACAAGAGCAGAAACTTTAGAAGGATCCGTTGTATAGTTACCTTCTGCGTCTACTGCCGCATTTTCCGGAAGTTCCTTTCCCTCACGCAAGAACTGCTGCACCCTGCCCATTGCCACCACACTGGTTGCCCAGTCGATCACAATATTAAATCCAATCGCTTCTTTTGTAGGAAATGCCCAACTGTGAGGATTAGTGCCCAAAGTAGGAAATTTTCCCATGAACGGAACAACCTCCGCCAAAGCAGCAGTGCAATTGGTGTGTGCTATATAACCTCTGCTTGCAGCTTCAAGGACATAACCACCCCCCCAAAGATAGTGAAAGGCATTATCCACACTTACCATACCGATACCATGCTTCTCGGCCAATTGAATACACGATTCAATTGCTTCATAAGCAGTCGCCTGCCCTAGCTTTCGATTGGCATTCCACACCTCTGAAGAGGTGAAACGGTTTGGCTTCTTTTCGATTTCCGCACCAGGAACACATCCTCCCGCCTGACTACCAAACAAATGATCCAGATGCAGTGCTTTTAATGCATTATGGGTACGAATACCGTGTCGGGTTGCATAAGCACTGAATTTCGCGGCATAGTCTGCTTCTGATTCGTTAAATCCACGATGTAAATAAGCAGCCCTAACCAACTCATTATGAGTATCCTCAGAAACAACATAAAATAACTCATTCATAGTTTAGCCTCTCTTTTTTACGGGCACATTATTAACCTGAGCTAAAGGTTCTTCCCCGCTAAAGGCTCTACTGAGATTTTCGATCGCCTTTGTCGCCTGCCTCACCACACTTTCATAAGTTCGCGACCCAATATGAGGCGTGATGATGCACTTTTCTTCTGAAAGCAGTGGATGTTCCTTTTCAGGAGGTTCCTGATCAAGAACATCTGTTCCGTAACCCCCTACTCTTCCTTCTTTCAGAGCTGCTACCATGTCTTCGGTGTTTACGATTTCTCCC
>JAKSBQ010000215.1 GCA_022361075.1 Opitutales bacterium
CAGCTGGCCGACAAGAGGCTTGTGTGTCGATTCATGTCGGTAGACTTCCTCTCCTGTGTGTACGTTCCAACTCAACTCACTTTGGCCCAAGTGTGTGATGACGAAACGATCGTGGGGTGAGAAGCTCACACGAATGTCATGTTTCTCAATGAATTGATCTTCGTAGTTTCGCCACATGAAGCTGTTGGTGTGGAGGTCGAAGAGTGAGAGAACTATCTTGGTCATCAGGTCATTGCCGTATGTGAACGGCTTGCCTTCAATGATGGCCAGGAAGCGGTTGTTGTGAGAGGCGACGACATTCAATAGAAGGAGGTGAGATCTATGCCGAGTAATGGAGTGAGTATTGTGTGTGTTGATATTGCGGAGTTTGATGGATGTTTGAATAAAGTCAATCAAGGTAGATCGATCTGGTGAGAAGCAAGGTCTGAAAGAGCCAAAAGGATATCCAACTCGAGTATCAGTGTCAAAAAAAGTCACTCGTTTCCTCAAGTACTGTCCATCACACTCTGCAATGGAGATGCGTTGAGGTGCACTTGGAGTACACGAATAGCACATAATGTGTTTGGTGGATGACACAGTGTGTACATCCCAACCCGGCATGTGTGGCAAGACACGCTCAGTCCACGTCGATGTATTCACCACCACTGCATTCAGTCCTTGTCCTGGTCGACGTAAATACCAGCCATTCACGAGCAGAAGAACAAAGCCGTCGTCGTTGTCAAAAACGAGTCCGTCTAAAGTGGATTTCCTTGCAGCAGGGAGATGCACTGCCACCTTGGCCACTTCTTGCCAGTCTTGATGACTGTCGAAAACCACCAACTCGCTGGTGGTTGCCCATACCAAGAAGCGGTCATTTCGGGAAAAACAACCCAAAGCTTCACCACGCAGTTCTTTCGTCGCTACCATCTTCTTCTCAAGGAGATCCCACACAGAGAATGTCGTTTCCTTGCTGTACGACAACATGGATACGGCGATCTCGTACAACACGACGAATCTCGCGTTGTGGGAGAGGAGGAAGTGGATACAGCGCCGGGGAGAGGGGATGGTGAAGTGGGTGGTGATGAGGGGGCGAGATTGGTGAAGAGAATTGGAGTCGGTGTCTGTTGAAGTCATGTCTGAGAGGGTATGTGAGTATCTGGGTAATCAAGTCTCCACACCAGATATGGTACACTCAATGGATTGTTGCTCGATTGGAGTGATGTCTTATCGCCGTGTTCTTGTCTCCAGCGACGCAGGCACCGTAGGAGGAGTTGTGACGTTGACTCACTGCTTTCAGCTGTATTGTCCCATTGAAACAGAACACACCACCAACAAAAAGAAAAACCAGTGCTTACTACTTGCTGTGTCGGGTACCACATGGGGTATCGTTCGCATTTATAAGAGGGGGCCAATATATATACACAATGTGTACAATAGATCCACCGAAAAAACCAGAAGGGAAAGCTTGTTCTGAGATCACATTGCGTGCTGAGAAGTGTAGATGGTGTGGTTCGGCCAAGGTGCCACACACAGAGTGTCGTTGAGAAAAACCTCCAAAGCCCAGCTGGCACATGCCCCAAGTCGGAGGGGGCATTCAGAAACCACGCTGACAGTTGCATTGAGAGCACGCAAGGGCAGGCGGGACTGCCAGTGCACCACGTTCCGCGAACGAAAAAATCATCTTCTCCGCTTCTGGACTTCCAGAAACTGGTACCTGACTCCGCTCGTGTTAACCAGAGTTCACGTATCTTCGAACGCAAACAGAAGAAACACTGCCCTGCACCAAGCCCGCCAATGAAAGCCGCAAATAGAGTTACATACATACATCGGCAAGATCACAAAGCCAGGCACGAGGAAATGCATGGAGTACCTTCCGTAAAGGCCTGCTCTTGACATGGTGTAGACTGCAAAGCTGGTTGAGATTGAGGAGAAGGCGGGAGTGGAGGGCACCTTGTGCTTCTTCACCAGGCTTGGGTAGGGTTAGGTTTGTTGGTAGGGTTAAGCAGCCACTGCAGCCTCACTGTAACCTCCCAACC
>JAKSBQ010000148.1 GCA_022361075.1 Opitutales bacterium
AATGCGGGGTTAACCGACGTTTGGCGGCATCTCGCCGGCACGTGGGTGGGGCGTCCAAGGCGCACGCTCGCGTTGATAGGCAGAACAGCCGACTTCGTAGTCGCAGGCAGACGCGGGCGAGCTCTCTATTCAGGGAAGTGAAGGCGCAACGGAGGAAGAGAGTATACTCTTCCGCATCGCCGCGCCTCGACAGGCAGCGTAGAAGCCGCATCCCTTGCGTACGATCCCAGTCTCGCCCGGCTGTCGCGCTCTGCCGCGATATCGGGGATTCTAAATGACTAAGAAGGGCATTCCTCGAGTGATACGAACTTCTGATGCTATCATAATGGTTTGTTCATATAAAGACGTCCCGACACTTGAGCGAGTAGTCTCGCGGTGCCTACAGAGCGCGCAGTTCGGCAAAAGCCTACTACAGAGAAAGCAAAGAAGTGTGCATATCCGTCAATATACGCCTCTCACCACAAAGGTACGTTGTCGCAGAGCGCCGGCGTGTGCGGGAGACGATATCGCCTCTGCTGTTACGTCGGCTTGTCGGCGGCACGGACGTTCTGACGCTATCAACACTCTGGTACGCGGGAATACATCTCGCGGTGTTTACTGACGAAGAGAGACGAACAAGAGCCAGAGGGTGGTGATGAGAACACTGACTGTGAGATGATCTGCACCGCTGGTTGTTGATTCCTCACAGGTGGGTGGCTCGAATCCTTCCTCACAAGTGCAGTTGCCTGATCCGTTCAACCCACTGTCGCATCGGCCATGACCATTGCACTCAGTGTCAGCACACAACTGTCCACAACTCTCGCCAAATCTATCACTCTCGCAATCGGCACAACCTGCTGTCTGATTGAAGCCCTCGTCGCACTGGCAGCCTGTTCCCATGATTCCGTCGTTGCAGCTGCCGTGATTGTTGCAGTCGTTCGGGCATGGCTGGCAAGTCGCGCCGAAGTTTCCACTTTCACAATCGGTACATTCTTGTGTCTGATCGAAGCCGGGCAAGCATTGGGCACAATCCATTGCTGGATCCCAGTTCTGGACACAATCGCACTCGCCAGTTCCTTGAACGCCTTCATCACACTCTCCGTGTCCATTGCAACTACCTCTGCACCGCCTGCAACAATTTGATCCCCAGAAACCGTCATGACAGTCTTCACAGTTCTTGAGAGGATCAAACCCTCCATTCTCACATCCAC
>JAKSBQ010000120.1 GCA_022361075.1 Opitutales bacterium
ACGCTTGGAATACATGGAGCAGGTGATCGCCCGGCAGCAAGCGATCATCTTGAGGCATGAGCAGGAGCATGTTCTTAAACAGCAACATTTTGATGCGCTCCGTCAAACCCGAGGGTGGAAGATAGGCAAGAGGTTTTCGAAGGAAGAATTTGCCGCCCAGGTTGATCTAAGCGCACTTCCCAAAATTCCTGAAGAAATCGCGCAGCCCGAACTAATGCTTCCTTCTGAGAAAGGAAAGCCACCGGTCATCGATCCATTCGAAGAAACATACGAGAAGGATCCCGACATCCCCGGCGAGTTTATGGCCGAGCTTGAAGCTCCAAGATCTTTCGCTTCCCCTGCTGTTGGGCAGAAGGTGAAATGTTCGGGGTGGTGCTGAGATGAATCCGGGCAACCCGCAGCAAAAATGTGGGCGGTGGTTGGAGAAACCGAGACCCCGATCGCAACGGGAGTATTGCGCCAGGATGTGACGGATCGGTTTTCGCCCGAGAAAGAGGTAACGTCGACTTGTGGATTCTATGGTGAGGTGTCTACTGGTCCTGGGGAAAATTTTATCGAAATCCACGCTAAATTTGTAGATGGATCTTCAGCGATGTTGTTCAAGCGATTGGTGGTAAACCTTGGGTTTGAGACTACTCCAAAACGTCAACTCGATGAAGATTACCTGGCTTGGGTGGAATGTTTCGACACCGTAGGTATCCAGGATCGCCAGAACATGGAGTCGGCGATCGAAAGATTCGAGAAACAACCTCTGATTTCGGTGCTTTTACCTGTTTACAACACCGAGGAGAGATGGTTGTGCGAAGTGATTGAATCAGTCAAGAGTCAGATTTATTCGAACTGGGAGCTGTGCATTGCTGACGATGCTTCTCCACTACCACATGTTCGTGAGATTCTTGAAAAATACGAAAAAAGCGATGAGCGAATCAAAGTCGTTTACAGAGAAGAGAATGGTCATATCTCTGCGACGACTAATAGCGCGTTGGATGTAGCCACAGGGGAATTTTGTGCGCTCCTGGATCACGACGACGCATTGCCACCTCACGCCTTCTACTACGTTGTTAAAGAAATTAACGAACATCCGGATGCGGATTTGATATTTTCAGATGAGGACAAAATCGACGCAGACGGAAAGCGATTCGACCCTTATTTCAAATCCGACTGGAATCCAGACCTTTTTCTTTCACACAACTGCATCTCTCACCTAGGTGTGTATAAGACCTCGATTCTTCGGGAAATTGAAGGTTTTAATGAAGACCTGAACGGATCACAGGACTGGGACATGGCATTTCGTTTTCTGCTTAAGACGACTCCCGAGCGCATCCGTCATATTCCGAGAGTGTTGTATCATTGGAGATACCTGGACACATCCACTTCTAAGAGCATCGAGAGCAAACCCTATGCGGTTGATGCTGGGAAGAAAGCAATTGAGCAGTATCTGGAGGCTCGGGGTGTTGCTGCCGAAGTGATGCAGGGAATGTGGTCCGGAGCATATCGGGTGAAGTATGGGATGAGCGAACAAACCAAAGTTTCAATCATCATCCCTTTCAGGGATCAGGCATCGGTGACTGAACGCTGTGTCAGGAGCATCCTGGAGAAGACCGAGTTGAGAAACTTCGAAATCTTGTTGGTGGATAACGAATCAGAAGAGCAGGAGGCAAAGGAGTTTATCCAATCGATAAGTGCTGAAGAGAAAGTGCAGGTGTTGCCCTATCCACATCCTTTCAATTTTGCGGCGATCAATAATTTTGCCGCGAAAAGAGCCACAGGTGAAGTCGTCTTGTTTCTTAACAACGATGTTGAAGTCGTGGAGGGTAACTGGTTGAAAGAGTTGGCCTCTCAGGCGATGCGGGATGAGATTGGTGCAGTCGGAGCTTGGCTATTGTTTCCCGATCACCATGTGCAACACGCTGGAATATTGATGGGTGTTTGTGGGATAGCGGTTGAAGCCTTTAAACACCAACTGGAGTGGAACATTGGCCATATGGGGCGCGCACATCTGAATCAGTTTTATTCTGCCGTGACCGGAGCGTGCCTTGCGACCCGAAGAGAGGTTTTTGAGAAATTGGGTGGCTTCAACGAAAAGGATCTCGCTGTAGCATACAATGATGTCGATTTTTGCCTACGGGCTAAGAGAGATCTTAATCTCCATACGACATGGACTCCTTATGCCAAACTCATCCACCACGAATCGACTTCCAGGGGGTACGAGGTTAGTGATACTCAGAAAGAGAGGTTCGAAAAGGAATCGAGTTTCATGAAAAAGGAATGGAAGGAGTGGATCGAAACCGACCCTTATTACAATCCGAACCTCACAAAATACAACCCATCGTTCACCCTGGCATGGCCGCCTCGTTGGCTTGGAGATGAGACTAAATAGATCTTTCGTTGAACTCTGAATCATGAGCGTGTCTATCATTTTTGTAGGAATACTTCTGCTGAGTTTCGTGTGTACCTGGGGTGTGCAAAAAGTGACGTTACGTTTTGGCTGGGTCGCGCAACCAAAGGCTGATCGTTGGCACAAGACTCCAACTGCGCTTCACGGTGGAGTTGCCATTTTCATAGCGTTTATCATCGGTATTGCGATCTTAACACTTTGGTTTTCCCAGAATTCTCCAGAACTGTTCGTGGGTCAAAAATGGTTTCACCACATCGGAATATTGGTGATTGGAGCGACTTTGATTTTTGTCGTTGGTTTGCTGGACGATATTTATCACCTTCAGCCGGGTGTTAAATTATTAGGGCAATTCATCGCGGTTTCTTTGGTGATTTTGCTGGGTTTGGAATACCGGTTTAGCTCTCTTCATTGGCTTGATATTCTCGTGAGTTATTTGTGGTTCGTTGGGATTATCAACGCCGTGAATCTTTTGGACAATATGGACGGTGTTAGCTCAGGAATCGTCATTATTGGTTCGATCGGTGTCTGCCTG
>JAKSBQ010000163.1 GCA_022361075.1 Opitutales bacterium
ACATTTATATCAGCTAAAATATTGATACCCATTAAATATCTCGGTACGATTGAATAAGCTGCTTTGTGATACTTTTCATTTTCTAGCAGTAAAGATTTAAAATACTTTTTTGATGAGTAAAGATACTTTTCATCCAGTGTAAATCGAAATTTCAGATATTTAGCATGATAATTAATGCCGTCATATTTTACCCCTTGTAAATTGTATAAACTATTTCCGAATTTTACCGCAATTTTTCCCACGCTTTTATAATTGAGAGCAGATATTAAATTAGAGGCAGCAGGCGGCAAAAAATTGATACCAAAAACCCTCGGCAGCAAAAATGTTACCGAGGGCCTCTACTACCAAATCTCTAGATTATTAGATTGCTTCAGCGTCCTCCTCGCCCGTGCGGATACGAACAGCGCGATCCACCGGAATTACAAACACTTTACCGTCACCGATTTTTCCAGTGCTTCCGGCTTTGACGATAGCATCAACAGCTTTGTCCACCATTTCATCGTCTACTACGGTATCGATCATGGTTTTGGGAAGAAAATCGACCTGATACTCACTTCCGCGGTAGATTTCTTTGTGCCCCTTTTGTCTGCCGAAACCCTTCACCTCAGATACAGTCATTCCTTCGACGCCTATGTCAGACAGAGCCTCTTTAACTTCATCCATTTTGAATGGTTTCACGATTGCTTTGATAAGTTTCATTTCAAATTCCTTTTGTTATTTAAGTTTTGAGGTTAGGTGATATTAGTCGAGATGGTAAGAAGTCTCACCGTGTTCTGCCTGGTCAAGACCACTAAACTCAGTTTCCTGATCTACGCGAAGCCCAACGGTGAGTTTACAGAGAAAAACAATGGCAGCCGTAGCAATCGCAGACCATACAACAACCACTCCAACACCGAATGCCTGGAGTCCAAGTTGTTTGCCCATATCATCCACTCCGAAACCGCCAAAAACTTCCAATCCGAAAACCGCAAGCAAGATGGTTCCCATGATGCCACCAACACCGTGGACAGCAAAAACATCCAGGGAATCGTCGATCTTGAATTTCTCCTTCACGATACCGCAGGCGAAGTAACAGATGATCCCGGCCAAAAAGCCAAGAAGCGTCGCACCTAGCGGACCTACATTTCCCGACGCTGGTGTAATGGTCGCTAGCCCTGCAACCATCCCGGTAACGATTCCCACCAAGCCGGGTTTACCGTTACGAATCCATTCGACAGCCATCCAGGTCAAGCTCGCAACTGCCGCGGAGATATGGGTCACCAACATCGTCATGCCTGCGGGGCCTCCAGCTGCGATTTGACTCCCGGCATTGAACCCGAACCAACCAACCCAAAGCATCGATGCACCAATCATAACGAGCACGGGGCTGTGCGGGACCTGCAACTTCTTGGGAAATCCGTCTCGCGAGCCTAACATTGCAGCAAGCACAAGCGCAGACACACCGGCCGTTGCATGAACTACAATTCCCCCGGCAAGATCGAGCACGCCCATACTACCGAGCCATCCTCCACCCCAAACCCAATGACAAACTGGAGCATAGACCAGGAGCAACCAAAGAGCACTGAAAAGCAGAACCGCTTTAAATTTCATACGTTCCACGAACGCACCAATAATCAGACCCGGAGTGATGATGGCAAAGGTCATCTGAAACATCACAAAAACCGTTTCCGGAAAGGTGTTTCCGTTCAACTCATCGATGCCGATTCCGTTAAGCCAAAAATGCGCCAAGTCTCCTATCCAGGAATTTCCCCCTGAAAACGAAAGACTGTAGAGTCCTGCGACCCACAAAAGGGAAGCTAGGCAGGCCACTGCGAAACAGTGCATCAATACTGAAAGCACGTTCTGTGCACGAACCAAACCTCCGTAAAACAGTGCCAAACCCGGCAATGTCATAAAGAGTACCAACACAGTAGAAGTTAGCATCCAGGCGGTGTCGCCTGAATCCAGAGCGGCAACGCCCTCAGAAACAACCGCCTCAGCAGCGGTATCAACACCTTCCTGCCCGAAAGCGGTGGAAAATGGCAATACGATTGCAAACGTAGTTAGAAGCAACGATAAGACGCTCCTTCGAAGTATAATAGGAGTATTTTTCATGTTTTGGGGAATACGATGATCCAAAAATGTCTTGCTTTACTAATCTAAAGACAAGAATTTTTTAGTATCTTCAATGTACATTATTGCACACATGAACGACAAAGGTGCCATCCACACAATTGGGATTTGATCATCAGGAGGCACTCACTAGGCTTAAAAAAATGCAGAGCGAAGAATTACTCATCAATGCGTGGGAATGGATTGCTAGAATATGGAACCTTGAGCTGTACTCCAGTGGTGATAGCCAAATTCAGCTCAACCAGATCGTAATCGCACTGATTGTAATATTTCTCGGAATCTCGATTTCCAAAAGAGTGACCTCGTTAGTAGGGAAGCGGCTCTCAAAGCTTGAGAAATTTGATAACAACACGGTATTCATCCTCCAAAAAATCGTCTCTTATCTGTTCTCCGTTATAGTGGTCCTTATCGCGATGCCGATCGCTGGAATCCCAATCACTATTTTCACGGTTTTGGGAGGCGCACTTGCGATCGGTGTGGGATTTGGAGCTCAAAATCTCTTCAACAATTTGATGTCTGGTATCATCTTGATGCTTGAGAAACCTATAAGAATAGGGGACATCATCGAATACTCTGGCAACGAGGGAAGAATCGCGGACATCGGGAATCGATGTGTACGGATTCGACGGAGTGACGGCATAGACGTCCTTCTCCCAAACTCCTATTTCCTTGAGCAAGAAGTGATCAATTGGACATTGGGAGACAATGATGTTCGTGGCAGTGTATCGATCGGGATCGCCTACGGATCAGACACAATCAAAGCCAAACAGCTCATGGAGAACGCCGCTCGCGGACATGACAAAGTTCGTAAAGATATGGAAATACTAGTGCTGTTTGAAGAATTCGGGGACAACGCGTTGCTCTTTACCGTACTCTTCTGGACACGGGTCTCACGGCCCATGGATTTAAGGCGAATCCAGTCAGATCTACGCTTTCAGTTAAACAAAGAGTTCAATGAAGCGGGCATCGTAATAGCCTTCCCACAACGAGACCTCCATTTGGACACCTTGAGTCCTCTCGAAATCAAGCTTAGAAGAGAAGATTCTTAAGAGTTTTTGGCTCCTTTATTAATAAGGTACATTAATTGTCCGCAAAGCTATTGTGAGCTTCAAGAAACTACATTCATCGAAAACCCTCAAAAACGATGTATTAGCTAAACTCTTTGATTCGATGGAATCTGGTTGGATCATATGTGATCCAAATGGGAATGTTGCCTCTTATAATCCCGCGGTTCTAAAGATTTTGGATTCGCCGGAAGAAAAATTGGAGACTCACAACATTTATGAACTGCCCGAAGGAATCGTTGACGAATTCAACATCGCTCTGACTGGAGAACTACATCCCGTAGCCCAAGTCATCCGATCCCGAAAACCAGTCAAACGATTCGTGATGGGCCAGAAAGAGGATAACCAGGAGGACATCCTGTGGATCATGGTGGATTCATATCCGAGCTTCAAAGATGGGAACAATGGAGAACTTGAGTGGGTTTTCTCAAGAGTTCGGAGATTCACCCCTGAGAATCGAATAAAAAAACAACTGGAGGAGATCAAAAAAAGGCATCAGTTACTTTTCGAAAACGGTCCAGTCGCTGTAGCATACGCCAAAATCAAATTCGATGATGCTGGAAGGGCGATCGACTCTTTATTTCTCAAGGTGAACAAAAACTTCGTGAAACTCACTGGAGTCGACCCCACAGGAAAATGGGCAACTGAAGCATTACCAGGGATTGAGAACGAACCCTTCAACTGGATTCAAACATTTGGTGAGGTCGCGAAGACTGGTAAATCCGTCAGACTTCAAAACAAATTTAAGTCAGATAAACGTTGGTATGATCTTGTTGCGTTCAAAAGTCTTGAGAATGAAATCGTTGCCGCTTTCCTTGATATTACAGAAACGAAGCGGTCACACGAGCTGCAATTACGGCTGAACGACCAGCTCAGCAAACGTAACAAACAACTCGCAACTGCAAGACGAAAAGCCGAATCATCGGACAAGCTAAAATCCGCCTTTCTCTCAAATCTCGGTCATGAAATCCGAACTCCAATGAACGGCATTCTGGGTTTTGCAGACATTATTCGTGAAGGTGACCTTGATAAGAATGAGGTACTCGAATACCTGGATGTGATTCAGGGTAGCGGAGAACGCATGCTAGAAATCCTGCAAGACATCATTGAAATGTCGAAACTCGAAGCAGGAATGATCGAAGTCAAAAAGGAAGTTTTCGATCTATGTTATGTTTTAGAGCACCAGTTTCGCTTCTTCAAACACCAGGCTATGGCCAAAAATATCTCGTTTCACTTTGACTACCTTGAGCAAGAGATTCCAGTAAACTCAGACCGGCTCAAGATCGAGCAAATCATCACCAACCTCCTCAAAAACGCGATCAAATTCACCGAAAACGGCCACGTAACTTTGAGGGTGCTTCCGTTGAACGGAGAGATTGAGATACTAATCGAGGATAGCGGACCCGGGATATCTGAAAATGATCTCAAATCCATTTTTCGTCCGTTCTTTCAGACTGATTCTGGAGCCAATCGCAAATATGAAGGAACTGGACTGGGTTTAAGCATTTCCCAATCCCTGGCTAAACTACTCGATACCAAGATCACCGTACAGTCCAATCCAGGTGAGGGCTCCCGATTTACTTTTCGCCTCCCACTAGAATCAAGGGGGAATGACTAAAGCGATTACACTTTTTTTACACTATTCATAAAAATCCAGGACTCACCTACCTCTCATTACACTTTTTTTACGCTCCTCTGACTACAAAATCCCTCAATTGTAAAAACAACAGCCCTCCTTTTTACAATTTGATGTAAAAGCCGGGTAAAGACTACCTCCTTCTTTATCAAGCAATTGTAAAAGCCGGTTTACTCCTTCAACGAAATGTAAAAACCGGAAAACCAAGGCAATATTTTCGGGAAATTCACGATAATCAAGGTGCTGATTAAAACTGATTGATGATTAAAATGAACTTTCTCGCTCACAACTTTTTCAACCGCCTTTTCCTGATCGCTGCGATTGTCCTGACTGCAGCATCTGCCCTTTCCGCTCGTTCCCAGCAGATCTCAAGCACCGATTTCATGTTCACCCGCATCAGCGGAAACAGCATGCTTCCCACTCTTAACAGCGGCGAGACCGCTACTGTTTATAAAGCATACCCTTTCAAGAAACTTCGTGTTGGTGACATCGTCATCATCAAAAGTGAACGCGGTTACAATGTTATTCACCGCATCGTTCGCCGCTATCGCGGAGGAATGTGGGTGACACAAGGAGACAACAATCGCCGTGAAGACCGCGAAGTGCTCTCTAAGAGAAATTTTGGGGGATTGGCTCTGGTTGAGCAGTCCATGGTTCGTTATCAAAATTATGTAGCAAGCTTAGAAGGAGCTCCTGCACCGACTCGCTCGGCACAAGTTGCTCTTGCCGATCAAAACAATACTCTCGATCGATTCAGTCGCTTGGCTAACCTTTAATCCATACATTTGCGACGGACTGAAAGACAAAAGGACCATCAATCAGACAAATTAGCGCGTGCCTTAGGACAGCACGCGCTTTTTTGTACCACCGCCAAAGCCCGCTCAGGGGAATTGACCACACACAGAGAGACTGCATTACGATGTTCTCAAAACTAGCGATTTGAGAATCAACCACTGCCACTATATCTCAAAAAAAGCCGGTCCACTTTCGTGAAACCGGCTTAACAAGGTAAAGGGTAGAAAATAAAGGCTTACGCCTCTTCTTCCTCTTCCACTTCAGGAGCATCACTCTTGATCTCAAATTCAAGATCAAAGGTAACTTCCTTGTGCAAACGCACACGAGTAGTGTGCTTACCCACTGATTTTGCAGGTGTGTAGAGAGAAACTTGTTTCTTTTCGAGTTCGATGCCCTTTTCTTTGATTCTCTTAAGGAGATCTCCCGCTGTAACCGCACCAAACATCTTTCCGTCTTCACCCGTTTTCATTTCGAAAACAAGTTCGAGTTTCTCGATCTTTTGTCTCAGCTCTTCCGCGCCAGCGATTTCCTTCGCTTCACGTTCAGCACGGCGAGACTTCAAAGACTCGACGTATTTGCGATTCGCTTGAGTGATGGGCAATGCCATCTTGCGTGGTAGCAGATAATTGCGCGCGTAACCCGCCTTCACTTTCACTTGGTCACCCTCAGCGCCAAGATTTTCAACAGGTTGCAATAAAAGAATTTCTGTCGTTGCCATAATACTATTTTCCCAATTTGGACTTTAACATTTTGTACGTTTTAGAATGGGATGTCTTCATCGATGTCTTTGGATTCATAATCACCGGGAGTTGACGCCGCGGAGGAATCAGCTGCTGGAGCGGAGTCATAGCCACTCCTACTGGAATCTTCGCCGCGACCACCAAGAAACTGGAAATTCTCCAGCACAACCTTGAGTTTGCTGCGCTTCTCTCCAGCCTGGTTAGTCCATGAATCCGTTTTCAACCGGCCCTCAACCAAAATCGGACGACCTTTTCCCATGTATTTCGAGATGATCTCCGCTGGTTTTCCAAATGCATCCACATCGATAAAAGTGGTCTCCTCTTGTTCCTCACCATTAGCAGTCTTGTAGTTGCGGTTTACAGCGAGACCCAGCTTGCAAATGGACAACCCTTGTGGGGTGACACGCAATTCAGGATCACGGGTAAGATTTCCGGCTACGATTACTTTGTTAAAATTTGCCATGGTTGATGCTCCGGTTAGAGGATTAGAACCCCAATCGCTAAAACAATACGATTAAGTGTTGGTTCGAACTAAAGTTTAGATCCTCTCAATGATAATTCGATCCACCCTGTTGTCGAGGCGGAACTTCTCGTGCACATTGCCCGGCACATCCGATGGAGCCGCAAACTCGTACTGCACATACACACCACTGGTTTGTTTGGTATTGCGCGATGCACGGGTCATCTCCCGAGTGCCATGGTTCTCTACCTTGGTTACTTCTCCACCTAGCTCGGTGAGTGCTTTTGTAATCGTTTCGTAGAGAGACTCAACAGACTCTTCCACGCCTCGAGTATCGAGCACAAACGTGGCCCGATAATTATTGCTTACTTGTACTGCCATATAATTTATAGGTTAGGTTTATATTGATTGATGTTATTCATAGCCAATACCGGGCCTTGTTGAATCACCTGGCCGATACTGTTCCTATAAAATTCACTTCGCCCAATAAGAATTTTTTCTTCTTCGGCAGAAAACCCACCCAAGACAAAATCCTTAAGGTCCATTTCTGAATGAGGCTTGGATCCTATCCCCACTCTGAATCTGATAAATGAGTTTCCTATCGCGCACTGGATATCCTTGATGCCATTGTGTCCGGCTGCACTGCCACCAATGCTTAGCTTGAGGCGACCGAAGTCCAACGTGAGATCGTCGTAAATGCAAATGACCTGTTCCGCCTGAATCTTGAGGTATTTAATAAGGGCTGCGATGCTCTTACCGGATGCATTCATGAACGTATAGGGCTTAAGTGCGTGAATCATGACCTTCTCAACTTCACCTTTACTCAATAACCCCCTCATCCTCAAACTTCGCTTCCATTTCCAACCTTGTTGCTCTGTAAAATCGTCAATGAGGCGAAACCCGACATTGTGACGAGAATTCGCATATTGCTCGCCTGGATTGCCCAATCCAACCAAAGCCCATCTCTTTACGGGTGCAGGACTGCTCATGATCGGAAAGCAACATAGGTGGTGGAAAGCGGAAGAGATTATTCTTCTACAGCTTCTTCTTCCTCTTCCGGTTCCTCAGTGTCAATCGCAGCAGATTTCCCATGACCTGCACAGGAAACTACCAGCTGATCAGGATCGTCTAAATAGCCTACACCTTCAAAAACGGGAAGATCCTTCACATTGATTGTGTCGTGAAGGTGAAGATCCGTAATATCTACAACAATTTCGTTAGGAAGATTACGTGGCAAACATCTCACTGTTACTTCGTGAGAAACGATTTCGATCACTCCGCCTTCGTTCTTAACTCCAAAAGATTCACCCTTGGTATGAACCACAACCTTGGCATCGATTTCAACACCTTTTGCGATCTCGCGGACGTCCACGTGAATGACTTTCTGTTTAATCGCATCAACTTGGACTTCTTGAATCAAACAACGCACGCGTTTTTTCTTCTCATCTTCAATCTCGAAGAGTGATGTAGTGCCCTTGACCTTCTTCCAAAACACACGGAACTCGGATTCTGGAGTAGCCAAATGGCGATGGCCAGAAGGACCATAAAAATTCACAGGAATCATGCCAGCGGCACGAATCTTATACGCAGCACTTGATCCCAGTGCTTCTCTCTCTTTTACGGATAAAACTAAGTCTTCCATTTCTTAAATGGTTCAATTAACGCGATTTTCAGGCGAAAAAGAGCTTAGAAAAGATAGATTTGCCTTAAAACGCAACCTAAAGTTTCCAGATAGGAGGATTTTGGAGTTTTTTTTCAAAAATCCAGGATTCATCGCTTGACGGAAGAGCTTCATTTCGTTTTAAACCAACCTTTCGCAGTTTTAAGCGATGCCCGGTAGCTCAGTGGTAGAGCGATCGGCTGTTAACCGATTGGTCGCTGGTTCGAGCCCAGCCCGGGCAGCCATTTTATCTGAGGGCCTTCAGTATTGAGGGTCTTTTTTGTGTCCCCTAATCATGAATAAATTCTTCCTCTACGTCCTCGAAAATCCGAAGAAGAAGCTCTATATTGGACACACTCAAAATCATAAAAAAAGAGTTCATGAGCATAATCCTGATAAATCGACTCAAGACCCCACTAAGTGGACTCACAAAAACGGACCATGGGATCTCATCGGTTACGAAACTTACTCCACACGCTCCGAAGCCATGATCAGAGAAAGGCAGCTCAAAGCATGGAAATCGCCTAAGAAAGTTAGGAAACTATTCAATAAGAAGCATTAAGCTGTTAATCCCGACCACGATTTATCGAGGTCGGGATCGCTGGTTCGAGCCCAGCCCGGGCAGCCATTTTCACAAGTCTCCAAATCGATTTGGAGGCTTTTTTGTCTTCAGAAAGGCGCTCGCATTGCCAGTTCGAGCAACTCTTTTAGTCGGATCAGATCTGACGAACTAGTCTTGGCCAGAAATCCCCTCGCGTGCGCGAAGTGAACATCTTCCTCATCTTTCAACTGGCAAAAGTCAAAGCCTGGGTGATCGTGAAAACGGGATAAGCCATAACCATCACCCCTCCGGTCTGGATACACAAGACCCGTGATTTCTTCTGGGTGTTCTTCGATGTAACGACCCAACCCAAGAGAGGGTTCCTCCGGAAGGGGATCCGTCCGAGGCATAAACAAAACTCTGGTAGTCCCACCTTCTCCATCCAAAGTCCAAAGTTCCGCATGCTTGTCGATAAACTCCATGCGATCGTGAAGAGATTCGATATATTCGACCAAATCGGTGCCGATCATTTTCATCATCTGCCAGACCATGTCTGTCTCGCACCATTCGATCTCTCGAGCAAACGCTTTTAGCAGGCTAATATCAATTGGAGAATTCAGTTTGAGCAGAACCCCTCTTTCCACGCCAAGCCATCTTGCTGTTTGGATCGCACCCTTTGAGTCGAAATATTCCGCAGTTTCCAACCATTCACAAAAACGCTTTCCATCCTCATAAAGGCCAAAATACTCCAACACCAATGACAACGAACACGTCGCCGGATGGTCGTGAGCGAATTGATGGTGATCAAAATTCAGACACTGTGGGTCATGCTCATGCCCGATATCAATTACACATACTCCCGGATCACGAAGCTCTTGCTCTGTCGGTTCACGGCGAAAAACGCGCGTCTCCTGTTTCGCAATCCAAACGCAGCACGCAAGGAAATCATCCTTGTGAGCTCCTCCATTGTGGGTGACCACGTATTTTGCCTTCATAGAGATCGACTCCATTTCATCAGTCCCAATTGTTCAACATCTATCCCATCCAATAACTTCTTCCTTTGATTCAGCATTTCTTATTAAAAGATCACCAAACATAAGCATTAGTGATCATTTTTTTACACTTTTTCCTTAACCCTCACTGTTTTCTGACGAAATCCAAATCACGAATTTCCCATGAAAATAAAACATCTGTTACAAACTAATCTATTCATCAGTATCGGGATTCTCCTCACCATCCTATTTACAAGCTTCAGTTCGGTTTATCTCCAACTCCTTCCATCACTGAAAAATACAGAAAAAGATGCTACTCACATCAACGAAACTGGAAGGCAACGAATGCTCAGCCAGAAGATGACGAAATATGCCGAAGAACTGCATGCGGGCATGTCTGAAGTGGAGGAAAAACTTGAGGAAACTGTAGATTTATTCGACAGAACGCTCACTTCTTTCAAAAGAACCGAAATCGCTAAAGATATTGAAATTAACCGAGCATTGTCCGAAACTACTGATCTGTGGGACGACTTTAAGGCTGAGGTGGAAAACCTTATCCAGAATCCCTCGAACACAACGGCAATCGCGTTCCTGAGAGATAACAACGAGCTCTTACTCAGCGAATCCAACGACATCGTTCTGCTCCTTCAGAAAAAGGCGGACCAAGATAATGGTAAGATCTTGTCACAAGCGAAACTCTCATTTTACCTCCAGGCAATTCTGTTTGCCATCTCGATGTCGGCAACGATCTTTCTAAACTACCTTCTTTACCGACGTATTCAAAGACCCATCAAAAGATCAGTGGATGGTCTCAGTTACATATCCAAAGGTGATCTGACTCACAAGGTTGAGGTCAGAAGAGATGATGAAATGGGCAGCATCGGAACCTCCATCAACAACACAAACGATTCCCTCAAGACTCTGGTAAGCAGCGTCCTAGACAAAGCCCAGGAGATATCAGAATACGCGACTACCATTAACACTGGAGTAGCGGAAATCCTGCTCGAATCTCAGGAAATGAACCAACGTTCCTCAGATGTCAGTGGTTCCAGCGCAGATCTTCAGGACTCCATCAACTCTGTAGCAGCCGCAGCCGAAGAGTTTTCTGTAACCGTAAGCACCATCGCGAATTCATTGGAACAAATGAACGGATCCATCAACGAAATCGCGCAAAACTGCGTCAACCAGGCCAAAATTGCAAACGACGCCGACCAACGCATGAGAGGGACACAAGTTTCAATGGACGCACTTAGTAAATCAGCTGATCAAATCAGTGAAATCGTCGAAATGATCAGCTCCATTTCCGATCAAACTAATCTGTTGGCACTCAACGCGACTATCGAGGCAGCCAGTGCCGGAGAAGCAGGTAAGGGCTTTGCCGTTGTGGCAAACGAAGTGAAGGAACTTGCCAAACAAAGTTCTCAGGCAGCAGACCGAATCACCGAACAGATTTCAGAGATCCAACAAACCGCGAAAGATAGCGTTTCAGACATCGGAAACATCTCCGAAACGGTGGAAGAGATGAATCACATCGCTACGGTAATCAGCAGCGCTGTTGAACAACAATCGGCGACTCTAGGCGAAGTTTCCAGCTCCATCAAAAATTTCGACGGAACCAGCACCGAATTGTCTCAAAATATACAAACAATCGCCTCTCAAACGGAGAACGTATCAAGCAACATCAAGGATATTTCTGAAGCGATTCAGTCGACAACTAACGGAAACCAATCCAACCAACAGGCTGCTGAACAATTGCAGTTTCTGTCTACTGCGATGGAAGAAAGTGTCTCACACTTCAAAATCTAACCTCACTTGATCAGCGCTGTTATCAATCCTGGTCATGCGTCTTCTCAGGAAAGGAAGAAGAATCGATACCATATAGAAATTCTCCGCCTTGACCTCATCCATCAACGTTATTCTTTCAAAAGCGGAGATCGACTGATCTAACTCCAACTCGTTAAGGAAAAGTGAACTTTGCTTTACGCGATCTTCTACCGCATCAATGAGTTCAGCAATCTCAGCTTCCGTACAATCCTTAACGAGTTTTCGCAATTCCGGAAACGAAATGGAGTCTTCGATCCATACGAGAACCGGATTTTCTTCTGTGATTTGGGTGCAAGATGCTTTTGGTGAAGAGATGGTATTTGGACTAGTTTTCATAACGAGGACTTCGAGGCTGAATTAACACGCGTTTACGAAAAACTGAGCTTCCATTATCGACAAACTGGCCGACTCATAAACTCAAATCATTAATTTATATCATTATTTACGTATTGAGTTCCTAACAGAATAATTTTCAACCTCAGCAGATAATTTCTTGCTGATGTTCGAGTTGCTTTTCGCATCCTTAGAAACTACCTACCGATCATGATCCAATTTAGTATTTTCCGTATCCCCGTTGCAGTTCACTGGTCTTTTTTTCTAGTCGTTGCATTTCTGGGAGGGGGATTGTCTGCAAGCAACGCCCATGAATGGCAGATGGTTTTCACTTTTATGCTTGCTGCTTTCATCTCAATCGTGATCCACGAATTAGGTCATGCTTTTACCGGACTAAAGCTGGGAGCACACCGTGCTACGATAACGCTAATGGGGATGGGAGGTGTGGCATCATTTCCCGGAAGCAATCTGACAAGGTGGAGAGATTTTGCAATTACGGCAGCAGGCCCTTTGTCAAGCCTGTTACTCGCCATGATCGCTTTACTCACTTTGAGATCCATCAGTCCGATTTTGGACGGTGAATCCAGATTTCATCTCAACGTGTTCGGGTTTCTGAGGATCATGGTTTTCATCAATATTTTCTGGACACTCTTCAATCTGTGCCCGCTGATGCCATTAGACGGGGGACGAATGATGAAAAATCTTGTAGGTTATCGTTTCCCAAAAATCTCTGCAATTATAGGATTCGCAGCCTTCATCGTGATGGCCCTCGCGCTGTGGTTCTACACGGGATCGATCTACAACATGATCCTAATCGTTGTGCTCGGAATGTATCACTGGAAAGCATACCAGTATGCATTTCGAAACTAAAGGTATTTCAAAGCACCCACTGCTACTGAAATGGCACTATCAACGGCAGCATTTTTCATTTCCATTACCACATTTTCGGACTCAACTCGTTCCGCTATGATTGCACAAACACAACCCGCTTTAAATCCATACACACTCGCCATTTTAAACAATGTGCCAGCTTCCATTTCAAAATTCAAAACGTTCAGTTGCTGATACTCATCTACGAGTCCTTGGTGTGATCTCATAAGATTCGGATTTGCACCACTCACTCTCCCCTGGCCTTCATAAAAGGTATCCACACTTGCGGTGATTCCTAAATGATAATTCTTCCCTTGCTCTTTGGCGGAGTTGGCTAACGCCACTGAAACAAACGGATCCGCGTGAGCCGGATAATCTCGCGGAGCGATATCATGTGCCGCACCTTGCACACACAGTGAACCAGAAGTAATGACCACATCCCCGACTTTCACGTCCGGTTGAATAGAACCGCTCGTTCCAACCCGAATCACTGTTTCTACTCCAAGTTGAATCAGTTCGTTCACCATGATTGATAAACTAGGGGCTCCCATACCACTGGTCGTAGACAAGATCGGCACTCCGCCTATTTTACCCATGTAGCTATCTAATCCTCGGTATTCAGACAAGCACGTCACTTTATCAAAGAAGGTTCCCGCAATTTGAGCCGCACGAGCGGGATCGCCGGATAGAAAAGCAATCTTTGGCGGGTTATCACCCAAATCAGATTTTCCGAAATTCAAGTGGTAAAGCTTGTCCATAAATCTACTGGATAGAACAACCCGTCCTCAAGGTCAACCGATCTGGATATATCAGAAATCCCTCTCCCACCTATGTCACAAAGATTCACAATAATTCACCTCAATATTGCGAACCGCCGTCGATGAATTAGACTAAGTCTATGTCAGTAATTCTAGAGTTTGCAATGTTCCCCACAGGCAAGGGGGAAAGTGTGAGTGCGGAGGTGAGTAAAATCATCAAATTCATCGATCAGTCAGGCTATCCCTATCAACTCACACCTATGGCTACGATCATCGAGACCGATACTTTTCCAGAAGCTTTAAAACTCGTCGAACAAGCTTATGAGCAGATCGAATCCGATACAGAAAGAGTCTACTCAGTAATGAAGTTCGATATTCGAAAAGGAAAGTTAGGCCGCATGAAGCAAAAGATTCAGTCGATCGAATCCAAAATCGGTAGCGTCCGGACTTGACCCTGGCTCAGATCTAACAACAGATTTTACCAATGGCATTAGATCCCGAATTCATTAAAAAAATCCAAGAGAAAAAGGCAAAGCGTGAAGCCCTGGAGAAAAAGTATGCCGGCCGGCCAAAACGAACATCCAGTGGGCGATCATCCTCCCGAAGCTCCGGCGGCCCCTTCTATCGATCTGTTTCTCAATTAACAGGCGAAAGCGTAGTCGTCTCGGGTGAAGAGGCCAAAAAAAGGGCGGACAAAGCAAAATACCACGGTTCCTAAATTTCGGATCACCAGTGGATCAATTTCCGATCCGCATAAAATCCGCCAGTAAGAGAATGCTCCGCCTCGGTTGCGAGCCAAACAGCAGTATCTGCTCCTTCTTCAACACTTAAGGGCGCCTGAGACCCACCCATGTCAGTCCTCACCCAACCCGGACTCATCGCGTTTACCGAAATGCCCAGACCTCCAAACTCGATCGCCTGCTGTGAAGTTAGACCATTGAGAGCCGTCTTCGAAATGCAGTAAGCGGGAGATACCCTCATCGGATCATTCAACTGTCCAGCACGACTGCTTACGTTTACAATCCGCGCATCGCCGGACTTCTTGAGAAAAGGCAAAAACGTTTTCGTAACCCGATGAGTTCCGATCACGTTTACATTTAAAGTTTCGGTCAATAACCCTGTATCCAGCTTTTCAAAGTCCATCCCTTCATCAAGCATAACCGCTGCGTTGTTGATCAGAACATCCAGCTTTTCAAATCGTTTTCCGAACTCGTCAGCCGCTAACTTGATAGATCCCTCGTCCCTGAGATCGAATTGCAACCAATCACCCTCACGGTCTGCTGATAGTTTTCTGGCAGTTCCCACGACGCGATGCCCATCAGCAGCCAAAATCCTGGCAATTGCCCCTCCGATTCCCCTATTCGCCCCGGTAATCAATATTATTTTTCGCATTCGAAACGTTACAAAATTCGCGACTTCCCTTCAAACAAGTCATCAATTCTTAAATAAGATGTAAAAAGAATATTTTAATTGAAAATTAGCATTTCTTATGTTACATTTTCGTAACAATAGCCGATAATAGATACATAAGGACTAAATCTGGCATCAGTGATGAGCCGCAAAAATTCTCTATCACTGCCACTAGCTTTAATCGAAATGGATCACATATCGCTCTTCAAAAACATCTAAAAAAGAAAATACTAACATGAAAGTTTTAGCTACTATCCTGCTCTCGCTCGTATGCTCATCGTCAATTTTCGCAGAGAATGACAGCAAGATCATTGATCTTGAACCCGCCATCATTCGGCTAGCAGACCAAACTCCGACTATTGAAGTAAAATATGTCCCTGAATTGCCAGCCTCACTAATGAAGGAAGACGGCCACGTGGTGCTTAAGTTCATCGTCAACAAAAGTGGACGCGTTTCGAACATCGAAGTCGTCGACAGATCCTGTGACAAGTTAGCCAAATACTCCCGGGGCATGGTACGACGCTGGGAATTCAAATCTCTCCCCCATGCAGTTACCGCCATTCAACCCATATATTTTGAAGTAGATAAGAAAACTCCGACGCTTCTGGCGTTAAGATGAGTTCTAGACAGGAATAGTAATAAGTGGAGCAGATCCGGACGCGGCTGGATCTGCTCGCACATGTACGGGGGTTAGCCTCTCCTTCCAAATCTGAAATTCATTCCCTTCAAAACCAGTCTGAAGTCTTCCGATAGAGGAGCTTGGATTTCCACTCTAACACCTCGGATCTCATCAAAAAAACTGAGCTCAGTTGCGTGCAACATCAACCGATGCACACTGAGTTTCGCACGAGCTACCTGATTTTGTTTTCCATCTCCGTGGCGAGTATCCCCAAGAATAGGATGTCGAATATGGGCCATGTGCCTTCTCAACTGATGTTTCCTACCCGTTTGGGGCCTCAGTTCTACCAAGCTGAATCGAGCCGTTGCGTAATTTCCTACGGGAAAATCCAATTCCGTTCGATCGATCACTCGAAGTTTTGTGATCGCTTTTTGTTTTTCCCCTTTTGATTTTCTTCCCCGAAAGTCCGATTCTTTCGCGAGCGAGTAATCGATCAAAGCATCCTCACTCACAAAACCGCGGACAATAGCCCGATAAGTCTTCTTCACCCAACCTTGCTCGAACAGTCCTGAGATTCTCGACAAAGCTTCTCTCTTCTTCGCAAAAAGCAACACCCCCGAGGTTGGTCGATCCAGTCGATGCACCGGGAAAACTTCTTGTCCGATTTGATCTCTCAGCACCTGCAGGGCAAACTCAGTTGCTTCTTTCGCGATCTCACTACGATGAACTAGCAGCCCTGACGGTTTATTGACCGCCACCAAGTCTTCATCGTCATAGAGAATCTCTAGCATCCCAAACTTCTCGCAGGTTCAACACCACACGGCGAATCAAAAAGATGTAGAATTGACGCCTCTCGGGAACCACCTCATTCTCTAATTCCAATACACCAATTTCTGATGCTTAAAGTTTATCTCTACGCCCGTTGCTCTACCTGCAAAAACGCCACGAAATGGCTGAAAAAACACTCGATCGATTTCGAAGAATTGCCGATCGTTGATCAGCCTCCGAGCAGAGAAGAATTACTACAAATGCTTGAGGCATACGAAGGGAACATCCGCAGACTTTTCAACACTTCAGGAATGGATTACCGAGCTTTAGGACTAAAAGACAAACTTCCTGAGCTAACTCAGGATGAGGCGCTCGATTTACTTCTCGGAAATGGGAAACTGGTGAAACGACCGTTTTTAATTTCGGATAAGTTCAAAGCGGTAGGCTTCCGCATTCCGGAATGGGAAAAAGGGCTTTTATAATTAAGAGAGATACAATCATTGGCGGACCTAAATCGTTTTAACTCATGATTCATCACCGCTGATTATGTTCTCCACCAACAAACTCACGCCCAAACTACGCGATCTATCCATTGTTACAGGCCTGACCCTAGTCACTGCCTTGACGTTCGGTCTTTTCGGAGTCTTCATCTCCAAAGCCGTCTGGAACAGCTACACTGAAGACGTCCTTCGAGAAAGCCACGTTATTGCAAGCCGCTTCAAGGACAAACTTTCGTCCTCACTCAACCAAGGAAATGATCCCAAAAGTGTCATCAATGATTTCCAGGAACTTCTGGAACAACTCCCTTACGGCGAGGAAAATTTTGTCTGTCTCGTGGACCAAGACTACCAAGTCGTCAGTCATCCAAATAACAAAATGGTCGGATCAGCCATGGCTATCCACGACTTTGAACCTTTTAATTCGTCTTCCCCTAAGGACAAAAACTCGGAGGTCAGAGGAGCAAAATACCTCTACAATTCAGCTGATTTTGAAGGCGATCACATGGTGTATCAACTTTCAGAGGACTCATTGCCTTGGAAAGTATCCATCCACTCGAATCTTGAAGAGCACCGGGCTCGTGTTCAAAACATCCAGAAAAGCATCGCTTTTTTCGCTCTGCCGATGCTTCTGCTCATCCCATGGGCTGGGACAGCGGTCGTGAGAAGGATCACACATCGTTACGAATCCCAGCTTGAGAAAGCGAATGCACAGCTTGAAGATCGCGTGGAAGAACGCACTCTTCAACTCCAGGAGTCGAACACCGAATTGGAAAAGGCAAAATTAGCAGCAGAGTTTTCTGACCGACTAAAGTCCGAATTTCTTACTGTCATGTCTCACGAGTATCGCACTCCCCTAAACGGAATCCTCGGTTTGAGTCAGGTACTGAAGTCCGACTTAGAAAAAGAGGATGTTATCGAAATAGCCACCGATATCGAAGCCAGCGGGACTCGCCTAAATGTCCTGCTTGAAAGGATTTTGTATTTCACAGATGTCGAAGCTCAGACGGAGCAACCCGAACTGGAAGAACTTCGTCTTTCGAGTCTTATCGAAGACTTGAGCTCCCTCTACAAGCCCACAGCAGATTCTAAGAAAATCAGCTTCAGCATCTTAAACTACTCAAAAACCGAATCGCTGATGTCGAACTCGGAAATGCTGCAAACCGCTCTGCGAGAGCTATTGGACAATGCCTTTAAATTCACAAATGAAGGGCATGTTCATGTTCATATTTCCGAAGAGAACCAATGCCTGAATTTTGACATCATCGACAGTGGTTTGGGCATTCCCTCCAGCGCCAAAAATCGTCTCTTCAAACTATTTACTCAAGGTAATGGAGACCTAAACAGAGCTCATGAAGGGGTCGGCCTCGGACTAATCATGGCAAAGAAAATATCAGAGATTCTTGGAGGAACACTCGACTACCATTCGGTGGAAAACGTGGGGACCACCTTCACCCTGTCTGTGCCTTGTATTCAGGCCCAAGTTTGACTCCAGGTCTAATTTTCAAAATTCTCGACAAACTCCTGAATCAAAAGGCCCACTTGGATCTGAATCGCTGGCAACGTTTGCTCGGGTCCCCAAACATCAAGATCGTGCACTTGCCAGTAACGAATTTTGTCGGCCCATTCTGGAAACTGTTCCTGCATCATGGGCTTGTGTTCTTCTTCTTTAAGCGCGATCACCAGATCCACTGATTCGAGATCCTCCTCATTCAACGCTACGGGGAATTTCTGATAACACTCTTCCGGAATTGAGAGCTGTTCAATCGCGTCCTTAGTGTGAGGTGAAAGAGAAGCAGGAGCACACTCAATCATCAAACCACGCGATTCAGCCCGCCAACCCCTCAACTCCGAACCCTTCGAATAATTGAAAAAAGCCTCTGCAAACCGGCTGCGGTAGTAATTCGCTGTGCACACAAAAACGACTTTTTTCATAAAATCTCAAAAACTTAATTGTAATTGGAATGATTCTAATTATTGATAAGAAAATCCACAGTAATCATGATAGAACTCGACCCCATTGCCAAAGAAAAACTCGAAAGAGCACTCGCGAGAAAAGGGTTACGCTCCACTCGACAGCGTGAGCAAGTATTCGCGGTTGTCTATGGCTCAGATGATCACCCCGCTGCAGACGTTGTCTATCAACGGGTTAAGAACTCAGTTCCCGGAATATCACTCGCTACGGTTTACAACTGCCTCGAAACATTGAGCGACTGCGAACTGATCCGTCAGGTTAACTTCGAGCGTGAACCTTCACGCTTCTGCCTCAACAAAGAACACAGCCTCCACCACGCACACTTCCATTGCAGGGACTCCGGTAAAGTCATTGACGTTGATTTGCCAAATGACTTCATTGAAAACCTATCGCAATTCCTGCCTGGAGGCTACCGAATTGACAAAATCGATCTCACTTTGAGTGGGACGAGTGCTGAAAATCAACGCAAATTTATAACGAACGGCTGAAGCCCTATTACGACTTTCCATATTTGAAAATAACAAGAGAGCTTAAAAGAACATCATGTCTAATCAGATTGAAATAAAGAATCTCAACGTCAGCATCGCAGATAAGCCCATCCTCAAGGACTTTTCGCTCGAACTTCCGAGGGGTGAAGTTCACGCGCTCATGGGACCAAACGGAACCGGTAAAAGCACGTTGGCAAAAGTAATTGCAGGCCACGAAGACTACGAAGTCGAATCAGGTGAGATCCTCGTCGATGGTACCAACATTCTTGGAATGGAACCCGATGAAATCGGCCGCTTGGGTGTGTTCCTCGCGTTTCAATACCCAATGGAGATTCCAGGGGTGACGATCGCAAACTTCATTCGCGCTGCACTTCAAGCTCGCCAGGAAGAAGGCGAAAATTTTGACGCTCCCGCTTACTACCGCGAGCTCTACGACAAGATGGACCTTCTAAAAATGGACCGCAAGTTCACTTCCCGTTCAATTAACGAAGGTTTCTCTGGTGGTGAAAAGAAACGCTGCGAGATTCTTCAAATGGCCATGCTCAATCCGACATATGGCATCATGGACGAGACCGATAGCGGCCTTGACATCGACGCGCTCAAGATCGTCTCCAACGGCGTAAACCTCATGCGCAACGAAAACCGAGGAATTTTGGTAATCACTCACTACCAACGCCTTCTGGACTATATAATCCCAGATAAGGTTCATGTCATGTGGGATGGAAAAATTGTAAAAACAGGTGACAAAGAATTGGCCAAGGAGCTCGAAGCAAAGGGCTACAATTGGGTGAAAAACGAGTTAGCAGTCGCCTAAACTAAAACCCGGAGGAATTTCACATGAGTGAGCAAGCAATCATGACCGAAGAAGAGACGGTCACTACAATCGATACCGAAAAAGGTAATTTTAGCTACGATACCAACTACGAATACGACGCAGGTATCGGTCTGAACGAGGATGTGATTAACTACATTGTCGACGTCAAAGACGAAGACGATTGGGTGCGCAATTTCCGACTCAAAGCACTAAATGTTTTTAACCGCAAGGATATGCCAACCCACTGGGCAACAAAGGACCTTGAAAACATCGATTTTGACGTCATCCGTTATTACCTATCCAAAGGCCAGACTCCAAGTCGTTCCTGGGACGACGTACCTGACGAGGTTAAGGAGACATTCGAACGTTTGGGAATCCCCGAACAAGAGCGCAAATTTCTAGCTGGAGTGGAAGCACAATTTGACAGCGAAGCATCCTACTCCCGCATGAAAGAGGACCTTGAAAAAGAGGGTGTGATCTTTGTGGGATCGACAGAAGGGTTGAAAGAACACCCTGAGATCTTCCGTAAATTCTTCGGAAAGGTGATTCCGACCAATGACAACAAGTTTGCGGCTCTTAACTCAGCCGTTTTCAGTGGCGGAAGCTTCATTTATGTGCCTCCAGGCGTGAAGGTTTCTCAACCACTGCAGGCCTACTTCCGAATCAATGCGGAAAACTTTGGCCAGTTCGAACGCACTCTAATCATCGCCGACGAAGGAGCTGAACTTACCTACATGGAAGGCTGCACCGCTCCAAAATTCGAGACCGCCACACTTCACAGTGCGGTAGTGGAGTTGGTCGCTCTCAAAAACGCAAAGATTCAATACATCACCGTTCAAAACTGGTCCAACAACGTCTTCAACCTCGTTACCAAACGTGCCATCGCGGAAGAGGGAGCTGAGGTCAAATGGATCGATTGCAACATCGGGTCTCGTCTCACAATGAAATATCCAGGAGTCGTGCTCAACGGTGAAGGAGCCAGGGGTGAAGTGCTCTCAATCGCTTTAGCGAACGACGGACAACATCAGGACACGGGAGCAAAAATGATCCACCGTGCCAACAACACGAGCAGTAACATTATTTCCAAGAGCATTTCGATCGGTGAAGGTCGTTCCACTTACCGTGGCCAAGTCCATATCCCGGACCATCTGAAAAACTGTAAGAACAACACCGAATGTGACGCCTTGCTCATCAACACCAACAGCCGCACTGACACTTTCCCGGCTATTACGGTTCGAGGAGATGGAAATTCCGTTCAGCACGAGGCAAGTGTTTCTAAAGTCAGCGCTGAGCAAATTTTCTACATGATGCAACGTGGCTTGAGCGAAGGTGAGGCGATGAGTCTCAGTGTAAACGGTTTCGTAAACGATTTGGTGAAGTATTTTCCGATGGAATACAGCGTGGAATTGAAACGGCTCATCGATCTGGAAATGGAAGGCTCAGTAGGTTAACGCGAGGAAGAAAAAGAACATGTCACAAGTTTTAGAAAACACGACGTCGCCCATGCCTATCGGCCCAATCGGCGACAACGGATTATTTGACCAATTCATCGCTTCCCACAGTGGAGAAAACGCGTGGATCGAAAAACGACGGAAAGCTGCCTGGAATCAATTCCATGAGCTACCAATGCCCCGCAAGAAGGACGAAAGCTGGCGTTTTGCGTCTCGTCTCGCATTTGAGTTCAATGATTTCAAACTCGTTGAACAGCCAGATGCAACTACCATCGGGAAAGTCGTAGAGCGATCCAACCTGAATTCAAGCGCACTCGCGAGGCTCGTCTTTGCGGACAACTACCTCGTTCACGAAGATCCGCTTTCGATGGATCTCCAGACCAAGGGAGTCGTGTTTGAATCGTTCGATCAAGCAGTTCAAAAACACGGTGGATTATTGGAACAATATCTGTTTAGAGAGGAAGCGCATCTCGGTTCGGAAAAGTTTGTAGCATTAAACACAGCGCTATCCAATTGCGGTGGAGTAGTTTACGTTCCAAAGGGTGTCGTTGTTGATCAACCTCTACTCGTTTATCACTGGGCGACCAAGGAAAATGTGGCGGTGTTCCCGCACACACTGATCATCGCCGAGGAGGGTGCTTCGGTAAACGTGATCGATGTCTACCAATCACTCGATTCTGATGCACCCGCATTCTGCGCAGCTTCGGGAAATATCTACGCTGAGGCCAACGCCCAAGTGATGCGCAAGTGTGTCCAGAACTGGAATCAATCCACGATCTCATTCCAGAACGACGCCACTGCTGTAAAAAAAGACGGTGTTACAAAAACGCTCGCCGTCAATCTAGGCAGCAAACGCGCACGCTTCGAAAACCAAGTGAGGATGGCCGAACCAGGATCACACGCGACACTTTATTCGTTAACCGTCGCACAAGGTGATCAGGAGTTCGATCAACGCACTTATCAGTCACATGACGCTCCAAACGCAGTTTCGGATTTGCTCTACAAAAACGCCCTGTTGGATAACAGTCGCACTATTTTCTCTGGGATGATCAATGTGGCAAAAGATGCACAGCACACCGACGCCTACCAGACGAACCGTAACCTTCTGCTGAGCCCTGAAGCGGACGCAAACTCACTTCCTGGCCTCGAGATTCAAGCCAACGATGTAAAGTGCAGCCACGGAGCAACCACAGGGCAGCTTGACCCCGATGAACTCTTTTACATGATGCAAAGAGGAATCCACAAGAGAACCGCTCAACAACTGATGGTTTTTGGTTTCTTCGAAGAGGTCATCGAGAAATTCGACAATGAGGAGATCAAAAACAACGTGAGAGAGTTGGTTCAGTCCAAATTTCACCTTTAAAAATCTCAAATATGGAAGATAACCGAAACCTCACTCGAGACGTCGAAGCCACCTTGATTCCTCAGGGTGAGCCCTTCACTCTTAAGGCGAACACTCCTGTCGTGATCACTCACCGTCTTGGTGGTAACTTCACGATCATGACGGAAAACGGGATGTTCCGAATCGCACGTCAAAACGCTGATGCTTTGGGAGAAACAGTAGAGGAAGAGGAAACGCCAAAGTCTGAAACAAACGCAGGTGCTTCGGATGTCGAACCCGAGATCGAAGATGTTTGGGCTGCTCTTAAGAAAGTTTTCGATCCAGAGATTCCAGTCAACATAGTGGATCTCGGACTTGTTTACAGTGTCGAGATTCAGAAAAAAGACGAAGCGAACCACGTGGAGGTAGCAATGTCCCTAACTGCACCCGGCTGCGGGATGGGACCTGTGATAGCGGAAGACGCAAAGTTCAGAATTCTTGAAGTCGAGGGCGTGCAAAGTGCCAATGTCGAAATCGTTTGGGATCCACCCTGGCACCAAGACATGATCTCTGAAGAGGGCAAAATGGAGCTCGGGCTCATTTAGCGTTCGACCCGCCAAAATAAGGCCTCATGGTGATGAGATTGCCATGAATGAGATCTTAACGAGTTATCAGGAAATCTTTTTTGCCTCGATACCCGTCTACTTGTTCATCACAGGCGGATATCTGTTCAGAAAGTGGGGTTGGCTTACGAAGACTGCCGATGAAAGTCTCATTCGGTTGCAGATCAGAGTATTCTACCCGGCGCTGATTCTAAGTTTCATTTATGGAAACGAAGCTCTGAAGGACGGAGTTCTCGTTTTCCAAGCTCCCGCAATCGGGTTCGCAAGCATACTTATCGGTCTTGTCATTGCTTTTGCGGTGGCGAAACTTTTCCGTTTCCAACAAGGAAGCGGTAAGCGAACATTCATCTTCACCACCTCCATTTACAACTACGGCTTCATCGCGATTCCTCTGAGTCAAAGCTTATTCAATGATTCCGCTGTGACCGGTACATTGGTGGTTTTCAATGCGGGAGTCGAGATCGCGATATGGTCGATCGGAATTGTGGTGCTCAGTGGAGGTCTTCAACGAAAATCACTAAAAAACCTATTCAATCCTCCGCTCATCGCGGTCATGATCGCCCTGGTTCTAAACCATGCCGTGAGTCCGTCAGAACTCACTGATGACTTCGCCGGACGAATCTTCAGCACCATGATCCACACCGCGTCCTGGCTGGGTGCTGGTGCGATTCCGTTCGCTCTGATTCTCATCGGTGCATCGGTCCGAGATCTTCTGGACGGAAGGGAATTGAACAGGGACTGGAAAATACTCTCCTCAGCAACAGTCACACGCATGGTCATCATCCCGGTTAGCTTCCTTGTGACTGCTGCATTTTTGCCGATTCCAGCCCCACTCAAGGCGGTATTGGTCGTTCAAGCCGCTATGCCAAGTGGAATGTTCCCGATCATTTTGGCTCGTCAATACGGTGGGAAACCAGCCATCGCAGCACAAATCGTAATCGCCACAACATTGATCTCACTCGTCAGCATTCCGATTTGGATCATCATCGGGCGAATCGCGACAGGATTGACTTAGTTTTCCTCATTGATGACAGCCCACGAATGATTCATGTTGTTTTTCTGAAGAAATAGAAAAATCATGAGACTCAACCCCGAAGACCCGAGAATCATGCACATCACGGTGATTTGATACCTCACTGCGATTAAAGGAGATATCCCCGACAACACCTGACCCGTCATCATCCCAGGCAGGGAAACCAAACCAACCGCAAGGAACATGTTAACTTGAGGGATTAACCCTACACGAAAAGTTTCCCTTCGTGCTTCTTTATAAGAAGATCCTTCAGAAATCTGTTTGTGAAAACGCTCTCCGCCCACGCTCAACACGTTCATGGCGTTTGAATAAATCATTCCTGCCATAGGAATCACGACCTCTAGTTTGAGCAACGGATCTGGTTGCACCACCGCAAATATCACTAAAACGAGATTAAAAGATCCACCTAGGACTATCGATATCAGAAGATCCATGAACAGTCTCGGAGATCTTTTCGGCTGAGATCGCAACGCGATAATAGCGGATACGACCATCATGAAGGTCAATATGGCAACTCCAACCTGCCAACTTTCCGTCGCAAAAATGGCATTGAGCACGAAACCCACCAGCAACAACTGTGAAACCATTCTCAAGGTCGCCAACGGAATCTCCCATCTTTTCCCCACCCATCTCGCGTAAACTACCGCAACAATAACAATTGGGAGCAGCATCCAGGTCAGCGATAACAGGGGAATAACTTTCATGATTTCAAATCTAGAGTGCGCCACAACGGTTTGCAATTTGTGTCTCCGTATCTCAGAATTTTCGGATCTGGAACAGGGACTGCTGTAAAAAATCAATGGCATCGAACAATATCCAACGCATTCAATTCCAAAGGCGGGTGATTCGTTACTCCTTTCTGATGCTGTTACCAAGCCTAATATCGATCCTGATACTGCTGTGGGCGGGAGACTTTTCTCTCAAAATCTGGCTAACCGCTCTCGTATTCAGCCTTTGTACCGCATACATTTTCTATAGTTGGTTGATTCGCTCCGTTTTTCGCCCCATTCAGTCCGCTACAAATTTGATTTCCGCCATCAGGGAGGACGACTATTCCATGAAGTCACGTCCTTCCTCCACCAAGGACGCCCTTGGAGAGCTTTATTACGAGATACACCTACTTTCCGAGGGATTGCACCGAGAGTTTCTGAAGGCATCTGAGTCCGAGATTCTACTCAAGGGGATCATGAAAGATGTTGATGTTGCTGTATTTGCATTCGATGGGCAGGGCTCGATCACTCTCATTAATCACGAAGGCTGCAATCTACTCAACACGACAGAGGAAGAGTGTCTCGGAAAACTAGCCAGTCATTTCAAACTCGATGAATTAATCCAACAAAAGGATCAACAAACAGTAGCTCACACTTTCCCTGCTCGCTCGGGTCGATGGACGATTCGCAAATCAGAATTCCGAGAGGATGGAATCCCTCACACGCTTCTACTTCTTCAGGACGTCAGTAAATCCCTACGTGAAGAAGAACGACTGGCCTGGAAAAGACTCATACGAGTCATGGGGCACGAGCTCAATAATTCACTCGCACCCATTAAATCAGTCTCTGGAACCCTCAACCGACTCGTATCCATTCATGACATCGACCCTGAGCTCAAGGAAGACCTCGAAGATGGACTGGAGGTCATCAAAAAAAGAACTGAAGCCCTGAGTCGCTTCGTTCAAGATTACTCCAAGATTGCTAAGTTGCCACCACCTCAAAAAACTACCTTCAATCTCAAAAAAACCGCAGAGCGAATCATCGAGCTACAAGATTTCCAGGGTTCACTCATCGAGCTAAAAAATTGTGTTGATCTCGATGTCTATGCAGATGAGGCCCAGATCGAGCAACTTCTGATCAATCTCACCAAAAACGCGATTGAAGCGAATTCCGCTACTGGAGGTAAGACAAAAATTGCTTTCAACATCAAAGACAGTGAAGTCGTAATCCAAATCACCGACGAAGGTCTGGGATTAGCGTCGTCGGATAACCTTTTCATTCCTTTTTATTCCACTAAACCTGGCGGATCCGGTATCGGGCTCACGCTCAGTCAACAGATCGCCGAAAATCATGAAGGCTCACTCGACCTAAGAAATCGAGAAGACCAAAGCGGTTGCATCGCCACCGTTCGCCTACCACATTCCCACAGTCCATCAATTTGATCATTCCATGCTTTCTACGTCCCAATATCGACACACAATGAATCCCATTAGTGGGACAAATCATGCTACTTTCATTCAATCGCATCACCAGAATTCGGTCCATGCCAGATCACGCCCAAGCCTGACGGAAGAAAGGCAAACAGGCACTATTGTTGCTTTAATAAACGCTTAGACGTCAATTTACGCCTATCAGGATTTTCATATGCCAGAAAACGACCCATACATCATAAAATTAGAAGGAATCGAAAAAGTCTATTATACCGACGAAATTGAAACGTATGCTCTTTCTGGTGTTCATTTAAACATCAAAAAAGGCGAGTTCGTTGTAATTTCGGGTCCATCGGGTTGTGGCAAATCCACTTTACTTTCCATTGCAGGGTTACTGGATCTTCCAACTGTCGGTAACTACAGATTTCGAACCCACGACACAGCAAACCTGAAGGGTAAAGAACGAGCTTCGATTCGAAACAATGAAATTGGGTTTATTTTCCAAAGCTTCAACCTCATCGGCAACCTAACCGTCTTTGAGAACGTAGAGCTTCCGCTTATCTATCGAAGAATCAAGAAAGAGAAGCGTAAAGAGATGACATTGGCGGCTCTTGAGCGGGTTCAAATGACCCATCGTCGCAATCATTTGCCAAGTCAACTCTCCGGCGGACAACAACAACGCGTGGCAGTCGCAAGAGCAATCGTGGGTGGGCCAGCTGTCATGTTCGCAGACGAACCTACGGGCAACCTCGATACTCAAAACGGCAACCGGGTCATGGAGATTCTCAAAGAACTCAACAACGACGGAGCCACGCTTGTAATGGTCACTCACGAGAAAGCATACGAATCTTACGCCGATCGCGTCGTGAAAATGCTCGACGGAAAAGTCATGGAAATTGTCGATCAAAAATCCAAACGGGGGGTCGCATGAGCTACTGTCTTGACTGCATCCAAACGAGTTTCAAAACACTCGCTTCAAGACCTTTCCTAAGCGTGCTTTCCATCCTAACGATGGGAGTCGGAATCGGAACCCTGATGAATCACTTCATCATCTATAAAGGAGTGATGGATCCTAATTTGCCTTTCCCTAATTCCGAAGAAATAGTGACAGTAAGCTTTGTGGGGGATGTCGAACAATCCAACAAAAATATCCCTAAGCACCTCATTTATTATTGGATAAACAATCAAACCTCCTTCGAAGCTCTATCGAGTTTTCAGGAAGGAACCATCAACGTTTACTACCAAAACAGGGCGATTCGCTACTCGGGTGGTTGGGTGCACCCCAACTTGATGGACATGCTGAAAGCAAAGCCTTTTTTAGGTGAGACTTTCAAACCGGGGGACGATGAGCTCGAAAGCCCAAAAAAGGTCATCTTATCTTACAAGATATGGAAAAACGACTTCGCAGCTGACCCATCGATCGTCGGAAAAGAAATATTGGTAAACAGTGAATCGACGATGGTTGTGGGAGTCATGGAGGAAGGTTTCCACTTTCCATTTCAATCTGACCTATGGGTTCCTGATACCTATTACCCAGGTGCGATGCTACCTTACGATCCCAAACCCACTTCAATGGTCGCGGCACGCTTGAAAGAAGGTGTTAGTATGGTGGATGCTGGCAAGGAATTGGATCAGTTAAAAGAGGACTTCGTCGCGGCGATCCCAAAACTTTATCAAGCTTCAATTCCGACAGACAGTCAGGTCAACGTCGCCTCTTTCGTGTCAATGATGACAGATGAAGTCACTCGCAACATCATGAAGCTGATGGCTGCGGTGGTCATACTTGTCATGTTCATTGCATCGGCCAATGTATCGAATTTGATGCTCGCATCTGCCTCCACTCGGCTCAAGGAAATCGCGATTCGCAATGCTGTTGGTGCAAATCGCACCCAAATCATCACGCTTTTGCTTCTGGAAGGAGCCATTATCGCTTCCAGCGGTATCGTCCCAGGCACTATTTTCTCTCTCTGGACGATCGATTGGGTAAATGCCCAAATCACACAGCAAAACGAAATTCCATTTTGGTTCCAATTTTCAGTAACTGGTACATCCATCTTGTGGGGAAGTACAATCGCAGTCATCACCGGATTGGTCGCTGGGATTCTTCCCGCATTGAAGGTGTCAAAATTGAAAATGAGTCAGATTCTTCAAGATGACTCACGCACAGCTTCCTCTCTTCATGTCAACGCGACAAATCGAACGCTTGTAGTCCTTCAAATCTCCGTATCCTGTGCACTCCTTGTAGTCGCAGGGATGATGATCCGACAAATCGCGTCCTATCAAAATAAGACTTTCACATTTGAGTCGGACAGTGTGCTTACTGCTCGCCTCGGGTTGTTCGACGGAAAATACAAAAGCTTAGAGTCCAAAAACGAGTTTATCCAAACCCTGCTCAGGAATCTACGAAATGAAGAGCTCATCAGCTCAGCGGCCATCAGCACACGTCTACAAAACCTCTACTCAAGCTTCGATCTCGGTTTTCAACTGCCAACAGAAGACGGTACAGGATTCAAAGATCAGGAACATCGTTCACACTCTGATCTCGTCACAACCGACTATTTTGATGTTCTTGGCGTAGGACCTATTGAAGGACGCAAATTTCCTGAAAGGATCGTTTCAGGCCCCACCGAAGATCTGGAGGTCATTGTTACTGAAGAGTTTGTGGAAAAACATTTTCCTGACGAAAGCCCTATTGGAAAGCGTATTTCCATTCGGACGATCGACCAATCCTCCGAAATCAAAAAAATCGGAAAAACCTACGAAATCATCGGAATCGCTCCGGACACATTTGTTCACAACGATTACATAGATGAAATCGACTCGGTTGGGATTTACCTCAATATTCTGAAAGCTCCACCACGTTTCATCACGATTATGGTGCGGCCGGCTGAGGGGTTGAACCCTTACTCTTTGGTTCCCCTTTTAAAAAGATCTGTAGCAGAGGTAGACAAAGAAATTCCACTCTATTTCATCGAGACTCCGGGCGATTCTCTGAAGCAGGAATATGCCGGCCTGCAATTTGCAGCCGAGTGGTTTTCGATCCTTTCCGGGTTGGCCTTGTTCTTGAGTTTTGTAGGTATTTTTGGGATTTCCTCCTTTTCGATTTTACAACGCATTCAGGAAATTGGGATTCGTAAGTCCATTGGTTCCACAAGCTTAGAAATATTTACTTTGATTCTTAGGCAGGGGCTCGCCCAGCTTCTTCTGGGTTTGACTCTCGGTGTGATTGCGGCCCTTACGCTCTCGGTAGCCCTCAAAGATCTCACTTACAACATCAATCCGTTCGACCCAATCGTCTACTTGTCGGTAATTTTGATCTTAACGGTTTCAACTCTGCTCGCGGCCATTTACCCGGCTAGTAAGGCAGCGAGGATCATGCCTGCAGAAGCTACGAGGGTGCAATAGGATCGTCGAGTTCGGGTCGTTTTGAGTTGCCACATTCGATCAGCCTTTCTTCACTGGGACGGTTTGTCTGATGGAGAGCACAGTTAAAAACATTCTAGCGGACCGCTATGCGTCCGAATCCATGAAGTCGATCTGGTCCGAACCGGGAAAGATCAAAATCGAGCGCACCCTCTGGATAGCCATTTTGAAAGCTCAGAAATCGCTTGGTCTGGATATTCCCTTAGAAGTCATCGATTCCTACGAAGGACAGCTATCCAAAATCGATCTTGATTCCATTCGCAAACGCGAACTCGTCACTAAACATGACGTCAAAGCTCGAATCGACGAATTCTGCGCGCTCGCAGGACACGAACACATTCACAAGGGAATGACCAGTCGTGACCTCACCGAGAATGTCGAGCAACTCCAAGTCCATCAATCCATCAAGCTCATTCTCCAAAAAAGCGTGGCGTGCTTGTCTAAACTTGGAAAGCTGGCAAATGAGCACAAAAACCTAGTGATCACAGGTCGTTCTCACAACGTTCCCGCTCAGCCTACCACCTTGGGTAAGAAGATCGCGATGTACGGTGAAGAATTTGCGCACGCAATCGAAGCTTTTGCAGTATTTTTAGAAAGATTTCCCGTTCGCGGTTTAAAAGGAGCGGTTGGCACACAAACCGATCAGTTGACTCTTTTTAGCGGCGATGCAAACAAAGTCGCTCAACTCGATGCTAAAGTTGGTGAACACTTGGGCATCCGAGCTAAATGGGATGCAGTCGGCCAGGTTTATCCCCGAAGCCTTGATTTTGAACTAGTCAGTTCAATTTATCAACTCACCGCAGCTCCTTCTAATTTTGCACGCATGGTGAGATTGATGGCCGGTCACGAAACCGCTTCTGAAGGATTCGCCAAAGGGCAAACCGGATCTTCCGCTATGCCGCATAAAATGAACAGTCGCAGCTGCGAACGCGTCCACGGATTCCGCACTATTTTGTCTGGACACGTGACCATGGCCAGTAATCTCGCGGGCGACCAATGGCATGAAGGAGATGTCTCTTGTTCAGTGGTTCGACGGGTTTTATTGCCTGACGCATGTTTTGCAATCGACGGGCTACTCAACACCTGGATGAACATTTTAGACCAAATGGTTCTTTATCCAGCAATGATCGAATCCGAGCTTGAACAGTTCGCACCGTTCCTCATGACCACTACTCTGATGATGGAAGCAGTGAAAAAGGGAATGGGGCGGGAAACTGCTCACCATGCGATTAAAAAACATGCTGTCGAAGAAATTCGTGACCGTCGCGAAAACGCAGCTACTGAAAACCGACTGGTGAAACGACTCGGCGAAGACGACAACTTTCCGTTGAATCAGGATGAACTGAAGGAAATCGTGGGGCGCATCCACCAGCAAACAGGAAATGCCGAGCAGCAAATTGCATCTTTTGTCAAACGCGTAGCAAGTCTCGAGCAACGTTTCCCTGAGGCAGCAAATCTCAAAACAGAGAAGATCCTTTAAATTTATGGCAAACCAAGCATTTCAAAGTCAGATCATCGCAGATGTCGGCATTTCTTTCGGCGACGAAGGAAAAGGCCGTGTGGTATACGAGGTCGTAGACCAAATCGTTGAGAAACAAGCTGCTGCGGATTCCGTTGCGATGGTTTTGAAGGTCAATGGAGGGGCAAACTCAGGTCACACCGCTGGAGGACTAAAACACAATCTCCTTCCTTGTGGAATCGTAGATGATCGTATCCCTCTCCTAGCACTTGGGGCTGGTGTCGTTGCGGATCCACGCAAAATTTGGTGGGAAGTGACCGCCATCGAAGCTCGTAACTACCAAGTGTTACCTCGATTGCGCATCGACGAGCGCACCTTGGTAAGTGACCTGTGCCACCGATTGCTCGATCTCTCCTGGGAGGCTTACCGGGTAGACATATTAAATGAGGAAGCTCGAGGTTCTACAGGTCGAGGAATCACACCAGCATTCAGCGACGAGGTCAACCAGTGGCAAATCTTCTTCGACGACTTCCGCCACGGCAAGGATCACTACGCAGCCAAACTCAAACGAAGAATGGAGCGCGCGATGGACGTGATCCAACACGTGTGCAAGGTAGAACCGTCGGTTTGGAATTCTTTTTTTGAACTCCTTTCTGCCGCCGAGCTAAGAGCCAATCAGGAAACCATCGACAACGGAAAACTTCCCGCAAGCGAGTTTCATTTTGACGGTTTCAAAGGAGAAGAGCCTTTTACACTCAATTTCGATTACCTTCTCGATGTTTATTGGCAAGCGGGCAGCCAGTTGATTAACAACATCATCGATGTTCGCGAGGGTGTCCTGACTGCGCTCGACCGGGAAAAATACGTCATCTGCGAATTTGGGCAGTCTTACTGGCTCGATAAAAGACAAGGGTTCACGCCAAACGTCACCGCTTCACACTCTTACTCTCCAGAGGTCTTCCAGTCTGCAGGCATCCCTCTGCAACCGGTTCACACAATCGGGGTTTGCAAGGCTTACGACACCAAAGTGGGCACCCACGTTTTCCTAACGGAAATGGAGGACGATGATCCTCTGGGGACAATGCTTAAGAAACTTGAGTTTGGAACCTCCACCGGACGTCAGCGAATGGTCGGTTGGTTCGACGCGGTGGAAAAAGGGTCCACACTTCGCTATGGTGGCTATCAGGATCTCGTCATTAACAAAATCGACGCACTCTCCCATCAAGGAGATTGGCAGGGAAAACTAAAAATCTGCACCGCTTACGAAGACGAAAACGGCAAAAAATACTATCAGGTGCCCCGCAATGACGAACTTCGTAAGTCACTCAAGCCAGTTTACGTGGAAATTGATGGGTGGGATGAGGACATCTCAGTTGCGCGATCATTTGCCGACCTCCCTGACAACGCAAAACGTTACGTTGCCTGGATGCTCAAAAGCACTTACGACTGTGCGAATCACGGCAACCAAATCGCTATTCCTTTGCCCAACATTCGGTTCGTAGGAGTTGGCCCTGACCATTGTCAGATTCTTTCGGATATCCCTGAATCAGAACAACTAATGAAACTTATTGATTAGCGATGGCCTTTGTAAAGCCACTTCCGGAAGACCTTAATTCAGAGGTCGCTGAACTCGCAAAATTTTTTAATGAAACACTAGGCTTTTGCCCGAATAGCGTGCTCACCATGCAACGCCGTCCGGAGATCGCGACTGCATTCATCAACCTGAACAAAGCTGTGATGGCGAACCACGGAAGAGTCACAAGTTCCCTCAAGCGACTGATCGGGCTCATTGCAAGCCAAGCCGCAGGTTGTCGCTACTGCCAAGCGCACACTGTACGCGCCGCAGAACGATATGGCGCTTCAGTCGAGCAGATCGAAAATGTCTGGGAGTTTCGAACGCACCCATCCTTCAATGAAGCGGAGCGTACCGCTTTAGAACTCGCCTACGCTGCATCGGTGATCCCCAACGCCGTCACACCTGAACTTCAGTCAACAGTTCGTGAGCATTGGGATGACGGTGAAATAGTAGAGATCATGGGCGTGATTTCATTATTCGGCTACCTCAATCGTTGGAACGACAGCATGGCCACGTCTATTGAAGATGCCGCCGCTGAATCAGGCAATCAATGGCTTAACACCATTGACTGGGAAAAAGGGAAACACAGCTAATCTTGTATTGAATAGCCAGCTAATTACTTCATAAAACCACCCACTTCGCTCGACATCACAGAAGGCACTGAAATTTGCTAACTATTTAAAAAAGGCTAATGGCAGATAGCTTTTCCGAGATTTCGGTGTTTTTAGCGGTGAGGGCTATTCGGTTTTTGAGCCAGCTGCTGCATATCCCAGCCACGAAAAAACACAGATCATTCTGATTCGTGAAGATCTGTGTCAATCTGTGGTTCGAAAATCCGTATTATCGATACTCCTGCTCAGATTTCCAAGCGACTGGCTCAGCAATCGGCTCGGGTAATCCTTCAGTATTCTTCTCGTGCTCCCGACCGAAACCAAGCGTAACCCGAGTAGAAGCGCTTTCAGGATCAAGCGTGTTTTTCAATACCTCAACGACGGTTTCGTGATCGATGGCCTTCAGTGCTTCGATCGACTCAGCCATACGTTCCAGATCCATATCGAGATCATAAATTTTCTCGTAGAAGCCTCCCGCTTTTTCGGCAATGCTTTTCGGCTTCTCTTCGACAAGAGCAATCGCAGCTTCTCTGAGTTTCTCAAACTCTTGTTCTGAGATTTCAGCAAACTGACCGGGAATAGTCGTGATAAAGGTTTCAGAACGTTCTTTGAGGACATTTGCGGGGTATTGCCCGGATTGAATCACAAAATAAAGTGCGTATTGATTATCCTCGCGCGAGGCGAAGCCCGAGACAATGTATCCCAATTGCTGTTGGGTGCGCATCTCTGAATAATAGGGCTCGGAAATGTAGTTGTTAAGAATCAACGCAGCTGCTCGATTCTCCGGATTATCCAAACCTAGCACATATTCTCCCCAATAGGCTGAATTGTTGACTTCGAGATCCACGATCTGGAAAACCTGCTGTCCTTCGTCCAGAACCAAGGTGCTGTTCTCGAAAACCTTGTCTTTTTTGAGAGTCTTCATGCCGAGCATATCCACGATACCTCGGGCAGCAGTCTCAGCTTCGTCTCTGGACACATTGCCATGAACTAAAGCTTCAACGTAACCTTTCTTGAAAAGAGTTCCGATGAACGCTCTCACGTCGTCGATGGACATTTGCTCAACCATCGCGAGTTTCTGAGCGGGCGAGTAGTAAACCTCATTAAGAATGCCACGTTTGGCTTCACGAGTGATTCTCCAAGCATCCGATTTAGGAAAGTTCTTCAAGCTGCGTACTTTAGCGTCTTTTAGTGCCTCAAAACGAGCTTCGGAAAGATTGAATTCCTGCATTTCACGCATCACCTCATTCAACAATTCGAAAGCAGACTCATTATACCCGCTTAGAGTGATGTAGAGACCTTCGATGCCTGCACTGACGGAATATCCGAGCCCAGCCATTCGAGCGGGATAGGCAAGTTCATTAAGAGCTTCATTGATGCAGTCCGCATAAAGCTCCTTAAGCACAGTATTTTCGAGAGAAATGAAAGACTCAGGATGACGGATCTTGAAACGAATTGCGACTTTCGGACGAAGGAATTCCTGGTCCTGCGAATAGTAAAGAATCAAACCCGGCTCATCGATGATCTTCACCGGACGTTCAGAAAGAAGCTTTACCTCCTCGGGTACGAATGGATTCTTCTCGGGGATCAGAAAGCTGTCCACTTGAATAGGTGTCTTTAATGACTGGATGAAGTCTGGATCCCCTTCAAAGTAAGAGTAAGGAGTTCCGTAAATCGCTTCCACTTGATCAGTTTCGAGTTCTTTCGCGGTCAGCGACGCCATCATAAACTCAGGTTTGACGTGATTGAGTAACTCGAAATAAAGCTCCTCATCGGGCTGGTTCCACAAATAGCCCACTCTTTCTGCGACTTCCAGCGGGTAACGCATCATGGCATTTGCCAAAGCCACGGCCCGGGCAGTCCCCTCTCCTTTGTCTGAATACAGCTCCTCGAGTCTCGCCATAGTCTTTCGTTCCTGAAAGATATCCGCTGGAAACGGTGAGTTTTTCATCAATTCGATGTAGGCATAAATGTACTCAATGATTTTCCGGTGTTGATTAAGCCCATTCGGAGTCAGCTCCACTTGAACGAAGAGCGACGCGTAGTCCATCGTATCCAGGCCCATGCTCGAGCCCAACCCAGTCGCCCAATCCTTGGCCTTTAGCGCAGACAACAAACTGCCTTTACCCTCATAACCCAGAATGAAATTGATCAGTTCTGCAGATTTCGAATCAAACTTATCGAGGTAAGAAGGCATCGGTAGCTCGATCGAGAGTCGACGGATATCCTTGATGGGGTTGATCTTGATCAGTCTGAAGTTTCCTGAAGGGAGGATATAGTCCGTTGGGAAAACCACTCGCTTGGTATGCTGATTTTTTATCGTAGCAAAATACTCGTCTACCCAGCCTTTCATTTCCGCAAGGCTATTGGGGGCAACCAATGAAAGGGTCATGCGATTCGCACTGTAGTGCTCCCTGTAAAAATTGATAAATTCCTCACTTTGAATGTCACCAAGCGTTTCCAAGTTACCCGTCGAAAACATGTTTGCCGGATGCTCAGGATTGTAGTGGTTACGCCAGAGTTGGTAGGTGCGCCAGCTGTCATTCTCGAGGTTTTTCTGATGTTCGGAGTGGACTGCATTCTTCTCACGATCAGTGTACTCCTGAGAAAAAAGTGGTGCGATGAAGAACTGCGCAAAACGATCAAGCGCTCCTTCAAATGCAAACGGATACACCTCAAAATGGTAATTCGTATGATCACCGCTCGTGTAAGCATTAGAATACCCTCCATTCGATTGTAGGTAGTTGCCGTATTCGTCGGCGTCAGGGTATTTCTCAGTTCCGAGGAAAAGCATGTGTTCGAGAAAATGCGCAAGCCCCTGACGTTCTTCAGGATTCATCAACGAACCCACACCAACACACATGGAGGCGGAGGCTTTGTCCAACTTCGGATCTGAAACGAGGAGGACTCTCAAACCATTTTCCATGACGAAACGATCGTATTCGGTCTCGTCGAGAGGATGCTTATCAGGAAGGTTGGTCGCAAAAAGGGAGGTGATCCCGAAAATGCCGAGAATGATGAGATTTAGACGTTTATACATAGTGCTTACCTTAAAATTGCTGGCGGTGTTTTCAACCTATTGACCCAAGAAGAAGCAAAAATGATCAATTCATTTTTTGACAATCGTGATCCCTAATCTTCCTGGCTTTCAAGCAGTGAGGACGGAATCTCTTTGGAACCCGATTTTGCCAACTCAATCAGCTCTTGATATTGCTTGTTCCATTTGCGACTGATCCAGATGATCCAGACGGTGTGGAGCACACAACTGAGCCAAAATGCATTACGGACAGTTGAAACTGTAAAGTCGGAATCCACCGCCACCTCGGGTGGCATCAAAAAGCCTCCTCCAAATATGATGAGGAAGAGTGGAGATAAAGCTGCTACATAGGCCGCCACGTCAAACATATTGAAAGCGGCTCCGAGGAAAATCGCGATCATCCCCGGAAAGATCCACCCAAGAAGAATAATGAGAAAAATCCTGCGTGTCTGAAGTCCGATAAGAGATGTATAAAAGGATCCCAAAGCGACACAAAACGCTAGTGGTAGATAGACGTAACTCAGCCAATCCAAAGAATACTTATCATAAAAATTGTTAGCATTCAGAGTCACCATTTCGATCAATATCGCGCACACTGCGATAGCACCAATAACAATCACTACGAACCCAGAAGGCGCTTCATTTGCAAAAATACTAAGACGAGGTTGTCCTTGTTTAAGAACTCTTCGCCACCCTTTGAGAACTTCATGATAAGCAGGAGTCACCATGTTGAGCACGGCAATCGCTACACCCATCATGGCCAAACACAAAATGATTGGCAGCGAAACCCCAACGCCCTGATCGATACGGTTCGCACTCATCGCTCCGAAGATTGGGATGCTCACGCTTGTATCACGAGTGAGGATCGGCCAAAGATTTCCCAAAATCATCACTGCGATCACCGCAAAAACTCCAATGCCGAACCGTTTGCTCAGCGCGTGTTGGTGCTCATCACGCCACTTTCGGTAACACATCACTCCCAAAGTGATAATTAGCAACGATTGTAGAACCAAGGAGAAGCTAAAGCTTGAAAACTCCCACACAAAGAAAGGCACAGTCTCCGAAGTATCCATCAATGGATTCGCACCTGAGTCCCCTGGTACATTTGGGAGCAAAGGTGACAGCTTTGCCATCAGAACAGGACGAACGGTCAAATACTGAAAGGCATACAGTCCGAGATGCGAAAATTGAGGAAGCACGAGATAAAGCAAAATGACGAGACCTTGAGTCATCCTGGCGGCAAAACGCCATTTCTTTGCAATCATGCCGGCTGCCATACCCGTAAAATGGTATAGCAAGACCGAGGTAAAAAATATCGTATAGACTGGAAGCCAGACGTCGAAAGGAATCTGCCCGATGACTAGCGCTGCGATCGTGAAAGGAATCGTGATCGCAAAAAGAAGATACTCCTTGATCGGTAAACCAAACAAGTAACCCACAATTTTCGACAGAGGTGTCATCGGAGTGAGTCTCTGGTAATCAATGGTGCCGTTGACCTTGTCCTGCACAATCCCGGAAGCAACGTTTCCAGTGCCCATCAGCATCATCAAGATTCCCTGGATGATCACCAAAGGAATCAGAACAGCCCTTGCCGCTTCTTTGGGAGTAGCGAAGTCGTTATTCACCGCCCCAAGAAAGATCGTAAAAAACAAAAAAACCGAAAGTAAGCTGACCGCTAAAATCCAACCGAGAGACTTCTTCAGGCGTAGTTGACTGCGTTGATATCGAATGACCAGTGGATTCTCCCAGAATTTCCACCACTTCACAATTTGCAAGGAATTGGATTCAGAAGTGTTCATGATTCGTTGGCGAGAGAGGTCAATGCGCTCTCGAGGTTGGATTTTTGGATATAATTGAGAACAGACACCTCTGCCTGAACGATTTCAGCAAGAAGCTGGGCTTGCTCCTCATCCCCTCCTCCTAAGGAGATTTCGTAGCGACGGGCCTGAAGTTTCTTCCAATCCTCGATGCTTGAGCTATTGGTCAAAAAGGCCTCCAGTTTCTCTGAGTTTTCTGGCAAAACATCGATTTGCAATACACGGGCCTTAAGATTCTCAACGCTTTCGTTGACTCCTTCGATTGGCCCCACATAGCGCATATGTCCCTTGTGCATGATACCCACCGATGTACACATATCGGCAAGTTCGGTAAGGATATGAGAAGAGATCAGAACGATCACACCTTTCGAGCCCAGATCTTGAAGAATCGTCTTGAGTTTTATCCTCGCGATGGGGTCCATGCCACTTGCGGGCTCATCAAGAAGAAGGATTTTCGGATTAGGCAACAGAGTTTTTGCCAAGACCACACGTTGGGTCATTCCCCTGGAAAGGCTTTTACCAAAAGTATCGCGACTATCCCACATATCGACCAGCCGAAGACACTCTTCAACTCTGGCAGACCGCGTCTCTTTGTCCCATCCATAAGCAGCTGCAAAATGATCGACAAACTGCCAAACCCTCAGATCGGGAATGACGGGAGCGAGGTCTGGCATGTAACCCAACACCTCATGCACATCATCGGGTTGCTCCAAAATGTCGATGTCAAAGACACTCACCTCACCATAGGTTGGCATGAGCAATGTGGCCAAAACCTTAATGGTGCTTGTCTTGCCAGCCCCGTTTGGGCCTACCAGACCAAAAACTTCACCAGGAGGAATTTTAAAAGAGATTCCATCCACAGCGGTAAACGCACCATAGTCCACTCGAAGATCTTTTACGATCAATCCATTCTTCGAAACACCGGGCGGAGAGAGATTAGGGCTCAGAGATTCCATTTTTCAGTAGACGATGGGATAAGTGCGATTGTTTTAGGAAAATTTCGACAACAAGGAAACACTATTCAAACCAAACGCACTGGCTGAAGCGATCCAACCGGTGCGTCCGAAATTAGAACTGAATGTGCCTCTAAAAATTGATCACCAGATTCGCACTGAAGATCGTCACACTCGCATCAAGTGTCCCTTTGAGGAACTGCCCGGCAGAGTGGGTATCGTTGTCCAACAATGGATCATCAACAGTGATGTAGGTTGCCGCTGCGTTGAGAGTCATTCTGGCCGAAAGCACCCATTCCAAACCACAGGAATACCAGAAACGATCCGCATCAGGAATTCGTGGCGAACGATAGCGAGGGCCGGGCACAGGGGATTCATCCAACGCGATTCCAGCTCGGAGCATCACATTGTCAGTCGCCTGGTAGTTCACACCGGCAGAATATCTCCAAACATCTTCCCATTTTTCAGGAACTATAGAGTCTGGAGGTGTGGGTTGTTCAAATTCGATGATAAGGTTCTCAAAAGTCGACCACTCGGTGCGTTGGAAATCGGCCATGAATGCCCATTTCTCATTCGCTTGATGAAAAAAGCTCAGATTCAGAATCGATGGAAGCTCAAGGTCTACAGTTCCTCCTCCATCAGGAAAAACTCCGCCCAAAATCGATTCCAAAGCCCCCACAGTAAAATCCACATCACCTTCAAGCTCTAGATCCACCGTCGAACGATAGTGGATCCCAAGGCGGGTCTTGTCATCCACTTGATAGAGTGCCCCGATATTGAAACCGTATCCAATCGTGTCCCCTTCAACTTCGAAGAAGCCGTCGTATTTGGTGCCTCCGATGTTTGCTTGCACATCTCCCAGAATCGGAGCTGGGATTGCCGCGGCAGGAATCGCACCTGAATTAACCGCGTTTAGAAGTGCCAAGCCCATATCCACCGCATTGGTCAATTCGGCAGAGACCAAAGCGATATCCAACCCAACTCCAATCGACAACTTGTCATTTACCTTGTAAGCAAGAGTAGGCTGGATGTTCACATCCTTGAGCGCAGATTTGTCTGCAATGTAACGACCTACCCACTTGTTTCCCCATTCGGTGGTCAGTCCAAATGGTGCGGTCACCCCAATACCAGCAGACCAGTTTTCACTGATCGGTTGAGAATAATAAAGATTTGGAACAAACGCAGTTTCTTCACTCTCGCTGTTGCCTCCCTGAGTTGGGACTCCGAACGTCGTTGTCCCTGTATTCGCGAATTCTGCGTTCGCCGTAATGATGTGGAACCCAGCCTGTGCCTGAGTCGTCTCAATCAAGGTCAAAGCGGCAGGATTCGTGAAAATAACCGAATTGTCATCAGCTGCAGCTGCGCCTCCAGCGAACGCATTTCCGAGACCGGAAACCGAGTTTTCCTGAATTGCGAATCCTGCAGCGACAGTTGAATTCGCAAACAAAAAAAGTCCGCTAATCAGCAGACCAAATTTTAAGCATTTTTCCATAGATATCTGATAGTTTGTAGAGATCTCCGGGAAACGAAAGATGAGGTATTCCAATATACCCGGATTGTGTTTTGGGTAACGAGAATTTATGCCAACCAGTTCAATTAGGCTCAAGACAAAACGTATTTCAATAATACATTAAGCAACCTTACAAGAATGATAATAATAACTTAAAATCCTGCAGACAAATATTTGGATCAATAAACTTCAAAAAAAAGAAAAGGGGCTATAGTAGCTAAGGTTAAAAATTAGCTTGTTTATACCAGTGTTTAAGCTGGATGAGAAGCTGTTTGTGGTCCCCACCGTTAAATCTCCACTCGGCTTCCTTTAGAAACCAGTAAAAATGATCTGCTTTGATACCGTTGAATCTCCTCATATGGCGTTTAGCTTGGTTCCAAAAGTTTTCGATACCATTGATATGATTTTTCTTATCAGCAAAAAGTTTTGAATGGTTGATTCGCATGTGATGAAAATCACTGACATCCAATGCATTGTAGGAACGAAAAGTATCGGTGTATACGATACTGTCAGGGGTTACTTTTTCTTTGATAATGGGCAGCAATGTTTCAGTCTTTGAGTTGGGGATGATCGCGGTATATACTTTACCACCTCGCTTGAGTAAGCCAAATACAGCAATTTTACCAGCTGCACCGCGACCGCGTTTACCTTTACGTTGTCCACCGAAGTAGCTCTCATCAGCCTCCACTTCTCCGCTCAAATCATAGCTGGGAAGTTTACTGGCTATGAGTTTGCGAAGACGCATAAAAAATAGAGCAGATGTGTTGTGTTGAACTCCTACTATTTGACTAGCCGCGCGGGCTGTTGTTCCGGCAACGAAGTGCTCAATGAGTTTACTTTGTTTGCCTAGTGATAAGCGACTTTTTCGCTGATACATTGTTCGTAGCTTAAGACATTTTTGCTGCCTTAGCTAC
>JAKSBQ010000214.1 GCA_022361075.1 Opitutales bacterium
CAACCCGTCGCTGCGCTTAAATAGCGAATCAATTAAGACGATTTCGATTCCCTTCGATTTTAAATGTTCTAAGTATTCTTGGTAGTTTTCGTAACCTGGGTAGGGTGTTTTTGAAACCACAACCCTAACTTTTTGACCATTTTCCCTTTGGTGGATGGCTAAGTCTTTTAGGATGAGCCCGGCTCCTCCTTGTAAATACGTTCCTAAATGAAGAACTGATTTAGTCATCATGCGTCCCCCATACCCTGAGGAAAGGAATGTTTGGTGCTTCTTTTTGGATTATGGAAGCAAACAAAGGTTCGTAAGATTTCGAAGATAGAATAACTAACGGGCTTTTTGCATTCGCCAAATTTTTAGAAGATTCGATTTTAATTCCATTGAGAAATCTCGGATTTAAAGATTCGAGATTATCTACAATTCTATCAACTGCCCGCATTCCTAAATTCGACATCGAGTCGATGATTTGCTGAGAGTGCCCTCCTGCACCGAACAAAACTAACTCCCCTTCATGAGATTCAATTGTGTCGCAGTGTTCTTCAAGGAATTGTCTGAATACATATTTAAGTCCAGTTAGGGAACGAGCTTTTTTAACGTCACAAGAGATTTCTTGGAAAGCTTCTCTGTAGCTAGCCGGATTCTTCGCGTATTCTTCGATTGCCGGATTCAGTGGCTCTCCAAAAAAATCGAGGCACCCATTTCTTAGTAGTGCCTCTTTAAAACTCGAATTCGCATCCAATTGATAGATCAATTGTTTTAAAACTTCATTTCTCTTCCTCTGATCAAAAGTTCCTACAGAATTATAGGATTGAGGATTTAATCGCATCGCACCCAAGGTTTCCGGAATGTAAACGAACCCCTTGGTTAAACCGATTTCCATCAGAACATACCAATCACTATGCCACTTAAGATGATTATCGAAGCCTCCTAACTCTGAGATCCATTCCCTTCGAACAAAACTGGATGTCCCATGTATGATGTTTCCTCCGTAATCATTGAGATAGTTCGTATAGGTGATATGTTTTGTTTGATCAGAAATTCCGGTTTTCTCGACCGTTTGATGAGTGAGGTTGTTCTCAAAAAACGATACATCTCCAGTGACCAATCCGCAGTCTGAAAAATTATTGATTGTGTCCGCGAAGAACTTCAACGCATCGTCGGGAAAAAGGTCATCTGCAGCGCGAAATAGCATCCACTTACCCTTCGCCAGCTCGATGCCTTTGTTCAACGCATTAGGCACTCCTGCGTTTTCCTCTAAAGCGACGACCCTGAGATTTTCAAAATGTGGTTGAATGCCTCGAAGCCGCTCAAGACTCTCATCCGTTGATCCATCATCGATAACAATCACTTCGGTAGTTAATGGGTTGTCTTCAAAACAGTTTTCAATCACACCCGGGAAAAATTGAGCATGATTGTAATTGGGGATGATGATGGAAAGATCAACCGACATTGGCGTCCATATTTATGATTTTGCCGGCAAGACCCTTCGGACGTTCCTTGATGATCCAAGCAATTTTTTCCGCAATCTCATCTGGAGTTTGAAAGCGACCCATTGCCTGTTCTTTCGCTACTTTACTCCAAACATCCGGTTTCTGTCTTTTGCATCGATCCCATCGGTTGTCATAACCGGATACCGCTGCGGGAGCTACACCACATAGTAAGCTTCCCCGTTTGGCATATTCGCCACCCTCTTCCTCAACAAATCGATGGAGTTTCTCCTTCGCTTCAACATAAGCCTTATTAGCCTTTCTGTGCCAAACAGCGGATGAACCAATGACTACAAATGTGTGAGATTGTTTTGGGTGGTATCTCATAACCATGTCAATGACCTTTTTTGGAGTAACAAAATAGATTAACTTAAGTCGCTCAAATTCCTCTGTTGTGTCTTCGGTTTTATGTTGAGTCCCGATCGAAAAAACAACAGACCAGTCTGTCAACTTCTCGCTTCGAACCAAGTTTCTCAAATTCAAAAGGTCATTCGGCTTTTCTAAATCATAAGCTATATGTTCGAATCGACCTTCAATACGCGCATTCGTTTTTGCGGGGGGACAACGAGACAAAGCATAACATAAATCACGTTTATCCGAAGTAAGCTTTATCAGACAAGCCAAACCAATTCCTCGGGACGCACCTAGGATCAAATGTCGCATCTATTTTGTCATTTTACCAGAGTGAGAGTGTAAAGTTCTTTGGTAAATACCGAAACAAGTCAGATTGCTACCCTCCATGTTTGACTTCCAAAAAGCCTTTGGGGTCATATCTGAAAATTTGGTCTTTTTCTGCACCGAGCGAAAAAAGCAGCTCAATTATCTCTTCACCATAACTGTCGGAAGCTACAACGAATAAGTCACTTTCATTTACCTCTAAATCCCCAAATGACTCGATTTCGATTCCATTTATCGATTGATCATTTTTTTGGCGGTCAAAAACCCTAAGATTATCGAAACCGGCATCGATCATAGGTTCTACTAATTCTTCTATATAACACCCTGCGGGCATCAAACATATAGATTGATCATGGTTTTCGCTGATGATATTAAGAAACTGTGCTACTTCACGAAAACACCTGAAGAGCGACTCTGAACTCAGGACATACTCTTTTTGGACAGGATACCTAAGTCTGATCGATTGGACGCGTTTCGCTACAACGTTATTATAGAGAGGTGAACATTTGAAATTTGACGTCAGTTTCAAACTTTCTTCGAAAGTTGAACAGTTTGCAAAGACGCTACCATCAAGAATTTCAAATCCATTTAACGCGTAGAAATCTACATAAAATATAGGAGAGATACTGAAATATGCGTGATTAACATGGCTAGCAGGATTTTGGTGATAAATGAATCCACCAATGTTGCACATTTTTAGAAGATTCTCCATGGTTTGAGCGATGTTAAAGCAATGCTCAATCGTGCCTGGATCTAAGATTAAATCATAAGATCTATCCCAGCTTTTCGGTAGTGGAAAATTCAAATCAACAAGTATCTCATCGCCTCTAAATCTAGCAATATCGATTATTTCTAAGTCTATTCCAAGCAGTCGAAAAAAACCAACAGACTCCGCGACCCTAGACATTGAGGCAAGCCTACCATGTGCTTCTAAAATCTGAACCTGATCTGAACGACACTCTATTTTCGAGAAATGTTCTGCACCGACTAACGAAATATAATCTTCATCCGTCAACAACAGATCTGGATATCCCAAACTTAAAGCTTTGATCGGATCAGAGGTTTGTTTTAGTTGTTCCAAGACAGGTACTACTTGTATGAAATCTGCGTAATGGAATGCCATTTCTATTAAAGTTGTTTTAGATTTTCATAAAACGGAATATTTAACCCTCATAAACCAGTTATAGCGCTTATTTGTGGGAGTAACAATGATGGTTTGCATCTATGGTTAAAATTGGGGCGAAATCTCGTGGTTGATTGCTTCGGATTACTCCTGTAACCGAGTTCTCCGGCACTTGATCAACGTATGCCATCCCAATTTGCGTTCTAACGCATCGAACATGGGTTTTGGCATGGACTTAAACCAGGGCTGCAACTCGTATTCGTAATTTTTGTATTTCTCGATGACGTATGGAAAAATGTGAGTTTGTTCCATTTCGAAAATCTCGTATTCGGCCAACAGTGACACAACTTCTTCGCGACTGTAAGTATAAGCAATAGGACACCCAAACTGTGCCTCAGGGCGGTCATACCCCGCCTCAATCATGATGTTCTTCCAGGAATTTTTTGAATATAGCATGAGACGAAATTCAGAGCTCTCATGCATGAGTCCTTTGATACCTGCAATCACAGAACCTGGGTCCGGGGTATGATGAATAACTCCAAAGGAATAGATCAAATCGAACTTCCTCCCGTCAAACAAACTGTCAACCTCTTCCGCGTTACCTAAGTGGAAGTCACCTTCTAAGCCAAACACTTCAAAGCGCTCTTTTGCAATTTCCAAACTTTTTTCCGAAAGCTCAACCGCAGAATACTTCGCACCAGCACGGGCAAAATTGACTGCGTCGGTTCCGATACCGCACCCTATTTCCAAAACTGACATATTCTTCCATTTATCAAACTCTGCAAAACCGGGGATGTGCGGTTCAACCATGTATTTGCGCGTTTCAACCTCATCAAAATACGCTTTAGATCCAACTGTTAGGGCGCTATGTCGAACGTTGCAGGGGCGCTTGTTCCAAAATGATTTTACTTCTATCAAATCAGCCATAATGAGGTTTAGAAAAATATGCTACAGAGTGAACGTTCGCTAAGAACTCCTGGGCCACCGACAAACCCATCTTTATTTATGTCCAATCTCCGCTCAATGACGGTTTTGAGGCAGCTCATAAAAAATTAAATCATCATTTACAGAAACCTTTTCACAGTAGATCAAGCCCCAATCTTCACCATATTCATAGAGTTGATCCGACGATCCCTCTTTGATCAACCAATTCCATTCATTGTAACCTTTGTGCGTGAAAGAAGACTGAGTATGCGTTGCCATAAAAGTCATTGCATGATTGACCTTATACACATCACCGAGGGCTTCGAAACAATTGTGATCACCCGTTTCGCCGGAATGAGTGAAAGACCAATTCTCACAGTACCTCGCGTCGTTACAAATTTCAGAAAAATCGATAGTTTCATCAAAAGGGAAAGTTGCACTTCGTTTCATCAACAAGAAGTCACCACTCCCATTTGAATAATTCAGTCCTCCTTGAATATCGTTTCTCAACTCGATTCGTTGACAGAGTTCTTCATCGCTAAGTCCCGGTTCATACGCTGACACATCACAACGTTCCGCCCGATACAAAAGTGTGGAGTCAAAGTAGCTTTCACTTATTTTCTTCCAAATTTCTTCCGAAAACATGATGTCCGCATTGGTCATGATCAACCAATCTGCTTTGGAATGCCGAATGCCTGCGTTTTTCCCAATGTACTGCATGATTCCCATTTTTTCCGCTACAGTAGGATTTACGAGACTCTCGTGTACATCTTGTCCAACAACTATGCATTTGCAGCCCAAGGATTGGAGCGTCGGGTAAAGCTCTGCACCTTTGATAGGATTCCACTCAACCACAATCCACTCCACATCGACTAGGTATTTCTGGGCAAGATTTGCGTTTCTTTGATATGCATCTACGACTCGTTTTAGCAGCCCTCCACCATAGTCGGCGTCTCTGACTACAAATACGATCGTTAACGATTGGATTTGCTCTCTTAACCTGGAGGAGCCTTTGGGTCTTTTTGGAATGCACTTCCTCGGAAAAGGCCGCCGAGTGAGTTCGTCCACCTTTTTCAACGCTGCATATTCAAAAACCTTTGAATGATCACGTATATTACACAAATTCTTGTCGGTGTAGGCCGCAGTTACTTCATTTAGGTTTTCGAACAAAAATAGATCGTAATGACGGACTGAAGATGTTTCCCAATCAGGATCATCCAAAAAGGAATCTGTTGTTTTTAATGAACACCACAAAATTCGCGGGTGTTTGTTCATTATTCTTAAATCAAGAATAGGATCTACGGTGACAACGATATCATACTCGTCAAAAGGAACCTCAGTCAGTGCGATTGCATTAACTTCTGAAATCCGTTTTTGAACAATCTCTTTTTCGTTCAGCAGCATACGAGTGTAGCTGTCCGGACACCTCCCCGTATCCTCAACAACATAAAAATCTGCCTCATAAGTCATCACCCAATCTAAATCAGGGCGGTGTTGATCTAGAAAGGATCCAACATCGGTAAATCGAAACGATTTGTCACAAAATCGATGTGAGTAGGCAAACTTGATGAAGCACACCTTCATTTTGTTCATACTAAGGATAAATCCGAATACATTAGGAAAAAAGGAACTTCGGGAAATCTCTTCTTCCAAGTTCTTGCCATCTCGATCTCAAAACGATGAGAAGACATCAATGCAAATTGGACGTTTTTAGCATCCAGGCGATCGATTGAAATCGCTTCAATGCCCTCGATCTCATCCGTTTCGGGCTCTTCACTCGTAACAATCTTACGGATACAAAGTCGATCGCTTTTTTCATCGATTAATTCCAACAACTCCTGCGTATGAGTCCCTGCTCCATATATCACTAATTGGTTCCAGTCCCAAGATCTACACATGGATAGAATCGAATCCAACTTTTCCTTCATTACAGAATGAAAGTCATTAGATTTCAATTGTGACCCGCTCTTTAGAAAATCATTATGAATGTTCCAAGAATGGAAATTCGATTGTGTTAGCGCAAAAACCTGAGATGACCAAAATTTGGGTTCACTGAGAACTGTCCTTACGATTCCTTCACCGAGATGATTGATTACACCAGACTCCGCAAATTTTGGGAGAATATCTTCAAATTCAGATGAAGTTACCTTTTCTATAAGCTTCTTACATATACTGCGATATCTCCCTTCGTCCAAGACGGACGATGCCCCGAGACTATCGTCGCCTGTTAAACGAAAGTAACAAAGCGTTTTTGGAGTATAAACCATTCCATGACGAAACAGCGTAACAAATGTCCAAAACCAATCCGCATAACCATATAGTTCATGGTCAACGCCTCCAGCCTCAAAAATGGCAGATTTCCGATACATTATTTGGCCACTTGAAAACGATCTTGTCCGAATCTTAGGGGGAGTTGAATCTGGATGATAAAAGCCTTCTTCAGGCTCCCATCTCCAATACTCCCATTTAAAATCACTTGGGTGTTCTAAAAAGGTTGCAACCCTAGACGCAGCCATCCCCGCCTTCGGGTGCTTTACTACCAAATCACGATAAGTCTTGATACAATCTGCCGAAATAAAGTCATCTGCCGAATGAATATAAATCCATTCCCCGCCGGACATGTGCAGCCCTTTTTCGGTGTTCGCTAACGCACCTAAGTTCTCTGGGTTTTTATACGCTTTTATAAGTTCCGGGTGGCGTTGCTGATACTCAAGGATGCAATCCCAACTGTCATCGGTTGATTGATCATCGATGATGATGATCTCTCCCGGTAATACTGACTGGCTTAAAATACCATCCAAAGCCAGTGGTAGGAACTTAGCGTGGTTATAGTTTGGGATAATTACTGATAGCGATTCGAAGACTTCAGGCATAGCAAATGATTCTAGCACATTTCACAGAACGATTGTGTGATAATCCACATTAACATTCATTGCAAGTTCGCTTAAAAACCGTTTAACCTCAGTCTGATAGGACGTCGCAATCACAACATAAGGTTGGTGTGAAGAAGCTGATCTACTTTTCAGTGGCTTATCAGTTATCTCACCCGGACTGAAAACAGGATATCCGGCAAGACTTTTACCCCACTTTGCCTCATCAATATCAATAAAGCCTTTAAAGGGGATTTTACTTTCCTTTAAGATTTCGGCTAACTGTTCGCCATATCCCCCGGCACCCCAGAGATACAAAAATTTACCTGAATACTCAGGATCTCTGTGTGCCACTAGACGATCCTTCAGAGACTTCACTATACCAAGTAACACGTCTGAAAGCTCCCGGAATATGCGTTCTTCAAGTATAGGCCCAGTTTCTGGTTTTTTCTCAGTTTCCTGTGTTTCAAAAGCCGTTGAGAGTTTTGAATCAAACAAGGCATGGTTCAGAAAAAGTGCGTTGCCGTGCTTGCCTTCAAACCCTTCAGTTGGCCAAAACCCAATGAATTGATGTGTTTCATCTAAGAGCGACTTTAATTCGTTCAGTGGCTTTGCTCCCTCATATATTTCAACGGTGCTGGCCTCACAATATATAATCTTGATGGCGAGTAGGTCTTCCTTCGAAATCGAGTTGAGGATATCGAATTCTGAGCCTTGCACATCAAGCAAAAGAAAATCGGGCACTTCCAGTTTCTCGGAAAATCGAACTCCATTCCAGGTGCGAGTTTCGACATCGACATGGTCAACAAAAGTAGCTTCTGGACTGTATTTCAAATGCTCTTTCATGTTCAAAAGGGAACTCGAAAGGCCCTCATTCGAGCTCTTATGAAAACTCCGTTTTCCATTTTCAGATGAAAGTGCATAAGGAAAAATCCGAACCCGTGAATCTGATTTATGTAGCACCTTGCAGGCAGCGTATGTTTCGGGATGAGGTTCGAACAAATTCAAAGTTTGGATCTCTGGAAACAGTCGATCAAACATTGGTTTTTCAGAGAAAACATGAGACCCAACCACCCAGATCTTCTTAATACTATCCATCAGCTTCCAGCCACAGAGTGCAAGCAAAGGGTCCAAGTCCCTTTTAGACTTATCCAGCTCATGCCTAGTGGGATTAAATACACCGCATAGGTCCCATTCAGAATTGTTTGAAGTGCTTAAACAGATACTTTCCCCTCGATGATATCGGACTTCCCAATCTTTCGACTGAAACAATTCCTTATCCAGATACTTCAACAAAAGTGCGTGGATGCGCTGCCTTCCGGACAGTTCTGCATTTACAATCATGTGCGCCATCACCCGTTGTTTACAGGTGGTATGTTTCAGTACTTCCATGAAGCGAAACCACGCCAACTCAGTGTTCTCGATATAGCCGCGAAAAATCCCATCGATCAGTTTGAATTTGGGATCGTGACATTTTTCTTCGAACAATTGCAGCCACTTCCCTCGCGTATTGTCGCAACTCAAAATTTCTCGAACAACTGATTGCTCGGCATTGAATAACTCCTCGGGTGAGGAGAGGTCTTTCAACGCAGATAATCGAAACTCCAAATCCATCAAGAAATCACGATATTGAAAGTGAACTTCTGAGGAATTGAGTCATTTTGTCGTTCAACAAAAACTCGTTCGAAGCCACACATGGGAGACTGCGGTTCTCTTTTATGAACGCTTTCAAGCGATCACAGTAGCGGGTGTGGATATCGTAATATCCAATATCTTTGGTGTCTCTCAATTGAAGGTTATAGGATGCCTGAGGGCTTATGCTATTCGATAATGCTTCGTGAATTTGATGAAATATCAGACCCCTTATATGACTTGCGTAGAAGAATCTGCTATGAACCATCATCTGACCGACAAATACACAATCCCACCAATAAGCACCCATGATGTAGTCCTCAAAAATACCTCTGTTTCTCTTCCACCAATCTACAGATATCACAAACAAATCAGTGCCAGAAAGATGCAATCCAACCCAATTGGCCATATTGCGGAAATCTTTGTAGCGAATATCGGTCCTCGAATATCCCTGACATTCATACCCACGTTTATAAACTGAACGGATTAACTCAATTACGATGGGTGAAATAATGATGTCGCTATTTGAGTAAACGATGAGATCAGAGCCCGTTTCGACCGCATATTCAGCTGCTTGGTCCAGAACATCCTTAAAAATTGGCATTGTCGGAACGGAATTGTCGAGCAAGTCTCGCGCATTACGAGGCAGTGGACGATTTTCCCATCCCTCTCGATGGCTCCCTTCTTCGGCCACAAATGAGTTAAGCAATCTGATCTCCGCGTATTGTTTCTGGATCGCATCCATCTGTAGCAGAGCAACCTCCTGACGTTCCATGGCTAAATCGTTTTGAACATTTGCGATATTCGTTACGAGGACCATTGGACTCATTTCATTAGGTTGAATGTCACGATTCATGCCTAACAACAATTCGAGAACTAATCGATCCAGCTCGTACGCTTCAGGTATAACTTGTTGTTTCAGGGCCTGCTCCACTAATTCATTGTTCCCTTCTTCCAACCATGAAAACAGGCCTGAAATTACCGCTCTCCAGTTTACGTCATCTTTGCTTACTGCATTGCGTTGGTATCTCAGCCATTCAAGCTGTCCCAATTCTGCATTAAAAGGTAGTCGAAGAAACTGTTTGCTTATCGCGGAGCTCTCCGCTTGATCATATAATTTTTGAATATCCATCCTAATTGATGTCCTGTCTGAAATTTGGAGTATACACGCCTAATGGGAAGTATCTTGTAGAGCATTGGTTTGAAATATCCCATTCGAGTATTCTCCAAGCGTCCATTACCACACATTGAGGATTGCAAACATCAAAACTCTTTTGGGTGAGACGTTTGAATTCCTCATCCGGAGTAGCAATCAACACAAAATTCGCATTTGTAATAGTATCTTCAACGGTATCGTGAATGATAAAACGGTTGCTAACAATACTCCTAGATTGGGCGCCCGCTATCGGATCATAGCCACTCACTCGATATCCAAGATCTACCAATTTTTGTGCAATCGCAATTGAGGGTGAATCCTCCAAAACAACAGATTCAGGCTTATATGCCAGTCCAAGAATTGAAATGTTGGAATGGGGCTCACATTGTGAGCAGATACTCTCCACCGTCTTTTCAATCCACTCATTGTTCAATTGATCGGTAGCTTTTGCAAGATGGGACCCAGCTTCCATCTGATCAGCCAAAAACGCAAAAGCCTTGTTATCTCTGGGAAAACAAGGACCCCCAAAACTCATGCCCCCTTTGAGGTATTTAAGACCAATCCGCTTATCCAATCCAATAGCTTCTGTGACTGCATCGACGTCACCTCCTTCCATTGTTTGGCAGATGTCTGCGATCACATTTGCGAAAGCAATTTTCATGGTCACAAAACTGTTCAATGAGACCTTAGCTAATTCTGCATTTTCTAACGACATCCTCTGGCACTTGGCCCCATTGAGGACGGTTTGCTCGTAAATGGCCTCTAATAAGTCTCCCGAACGCACATCCCATTCCCCTACCAAATTGAAATCAGGGTTGAGAAAATCATGCAACACACTCCCCAATGCAATAAACTCAGGAGAATAACAAAATCCAAATCCGTCTCCACATTTCAATCCTGATGTTTTCTCCAATTCTGTAATCAATCCATTTCGGCAAGAACCAGGTAATACGGTGCTTGTCATGACCACCAGATGCCAGGATCCTTTCTTTTTCAATGCTGTTCCTATCTCACGCATTGCGTGTCTTGCATATTGAATTGAGAATCCTCCATCAGGATCACTCGGAGTAGGAACAATCACAAAACTTACATCCGTATTGCAGACAGCTCCTTCGTGGTCGGTTGTGGCTGAAATCTGGTTTTTGTTCTGCTTTAGAAGGTCGTCTAACCCCGTTTCACTCACAGGTGCAATCCCTTTGTTCACCTTCTCAGCAACTTCGTTGATCACATCTACACCTATAACGTTGAAACCTCTGCTGACGAAAGCTGCCACCATCGCAGAACCTAGTTTCCCTAATCCAATAATTGATATACGTTCATTGCGCATGCCTCGAATCACCTAATGCTTTGATTTTATTTAAATGATATAACGGAAAGACAAAACACTCATCCATCTGTCCATTTCTTTGGAGGAGCGAAATCATCTCTTTCTCATAGCTTTCAGAAGAGAGAAGAAGAATCGATTCCTCGACAGGCCCTGACTCCAAGCATTTGATATCTTTCCCTTGAAAGTCTGAAATCTCACTTACATAGATCTGATAATTACGATCTACCCCCAGTTCTTTCATGATATCTAACACCTGTTGAGTATGTCCTCCATTGCCTAGAATGGCGAAAGATTCAATATTCAATGCGGTGAGCAAACGGTTGAATTTCCGAATTTTTGTCTCCAAATTCAGATTCTGAGAACAACGCAATTCGGATAAAACATAAAGCGATTCTTGTTTGAGTAACTCCAAGAAGAAACGATCCCGGAATAGAAAAAAGAAAGGATCAACTACCACTGTTCGCTTATCTGAAACAGCATCCCCTTTTTCAATCTTCTCTAATAGATCACTATAGCCGACATATTCGACCATCGGAAACTGAAGTTTGAAAATTTCTTTTATGGCCATTATTCGGGCATCTGAGCCCAAAATCCGGATCTCAGAAGCCTTAAGTGTTGACAATTTTTCGATCGAAATCTCTTTCAGTTGATGCTCGACGTCGGTGTAACAGCGATTTTTGCCGAAATCATAATGTGTCGCAAAAGATCTTGGAAGGTCTTGCGTTTTTCTACCAATATACCCAAGCGCGGTCCAGGAGTTTATCATTTTGAATTGCCCTACAGATGAGACGTCAGCATCGATGTAGGTGTCTGGGTCGGACAGAATTTCATGGGGACTAAAAACCTCTTGTACCGGTCGATCAAAAAAAACTCCCCGTCCTGATAGGGGCGCCAAAAATACTTCCAGAAAATACAAATCGTTTTTCCAGTTAAAGCTATTGTCGTAGTAAACGTGTGGTTCGTAAATATTGGTGAGAATGCCTCCTTTTTTGAGCATTCTCATCATTTCGTGGAGTATCTTTAAATTTCCCAACGGGAAGC
>JAKSBQ010000385.1 GCA_022361075.1 Opitutales bacterium
GCCGCCAGACTGGGCCGCCAGACTGGGCCGCCAGACTGGGCCGCCAGACCGGGCCGTCAAACCCCCCGGTCGAGCAAGGAGCCCAGCATGCGGTCTTCGGCCTGTATGACCTTCAGGTTTGCCGAGTAGGCATGCTTGATCTGCTGCTGGTGGGCGATTTCCTTTTCGAGGCGAACGTCCTTCGCCCGCTCGAAGGCATCCGGGCGGCGGCTCGCGTCCTGCAACTCAGGCCGAAGGTGGCGTGCGCGGCTCGCCGCGCACGCCACCTTCGGCCTGGGAGACACCTTCCACCCGCAGCGGAACCTGTCGTACTTGCTGATCGTCGGATACGGCCCCGACGGTACCGTTTGCGGCATTGGCGACGTTGTGCGCCGAGACAGCCAGGCGTTTGGCCTGAAACTGCGCGCCGGAAGCAGCGATATTGCCAGCGATCACGGAACCAACTCCTTTGGTCCTATCATCACAGCTTACAGAATAGCATAGAGCGCACTTATCGCCTAATAATGGTATTTTAGACGAATTTGCCGCGAAGCCGAGCGTTTTGCCGCAGTCGCTTCCCCAAGTTATTTCGAGGTGCTATATATCGAACAGTCATATATCATTCAGAGATATGGTTTGGCCGGAGAGGCGTTATGGACGTAAGAACCCTGTGCTTGGCGGTGCTGAGTGGTGGCGAAGCCAGCGGCTATGAGATCCGCAAGGCCTTGCAGGAGGCCCCGCTTGGGCATTTCCAGGATGCCGCCTACGGCTCGATCTATCCGGCCCTGCTGCGCCTGAGCAACGAGGGCTTGGTGAGCGGCACCGCGCTCAGCCAGGAAAAGCGCCCCGACAAGAAGGTTTACGCCCTCACCGCTTCCGGCGAGCGCGCCCTGCGTCAGGCCCTCATGGTTGCGCCGGGCCCCGATAAGTTTCGCTCGGACTTCCTGCTCATCCTCTATCTCGCGGACCAACTGCCGCCCGAGTTCATCGTTGATATCATTGATGAAAGAGTGGCCGAGTACGAGAGCTGTCTGGCGGACATGGATGACTGCGACGCCTGCCTCGAGCATCCGGGCACGCGCTTCGTTCATGGCTTCGGGCAGGCCTGGTATCGGGCAGCGCTGGAATATTTGCGCGAGAACAGGGATCGCTTTGCCGCTGAGCTCGTAGAGATGAAGCGGCGCC
>JAKSBQ010000261.1 GCA_022361075.1 Opitutales bacterium
ATGCTCAACAAGCGCATCGCACAAACTCTTTCAGCTGAGATCATATTGGTGTCTCACTACCATAACTTGAGTTGCGAGGAGTTGAATCAACAGGTCGAAATAGGTTCGCAGGAATTTGGCAAGTCCGTTGTTGGCTGTATCATCAACAAAGCTGATATTGATCTGGAGGGGGATCGCCCGATGTCGCGAATGATTCTCGAGCTCTGTGATGAGATTGTAGAATCCTGCCCGGTCTTTGGATCTGAAGGAATTGATCTGATCGGAATCGTTCCTTATTCGAATACCCTTCTGGCGCCACGGACCAAGGACGTCGCGAATCTCATCCACGCAACCCCGATGTTTGAGGGTGAGATGGAAACGCGTCGTGTGCAAAACATCGAACTCTGTGCGCGCACGATTCCCAACATGGTTTATACGCTCAAGACGGGAAATCTTTTGGTGCTTCCTGGTGATCGTCACGATACCATTATTGCTGCAGCCCTGGCAGCGATGAACGGGGCGCAGATTGCCGGGCTAATTGTTACTGGTGATGTCGACCCTGATCCGGAGGTTATCAAACTTTGTCGAAGTGCCTGGAACACTGGATTACCCGTTTTCCGAGTGAATTTGACCTCCTTTAAAGCCGCCAAAGCATTGAGCGAAATGAATCCAGAGATCCCGGTGGACGACCACGAACGCATCAACCGGGCGATGGATTTGGTCGCACGTTCCATCAACGGAAGTTGGATTCGTCGAACCATGGCCAATGCGGTGAAGAATCGAATCTCTCCTGCTGCCTTCCGCCACATGTTGGCGCGTCGAGCAGCATCGAATCTAAAACGAATCGTACTTCCTGAAGGTGATGAACCTCGGACGATTCAGGCGGCGATCTCCTGCCAACAAAGAGGTATTTCGCAGTGTGTACTACTTGGCAAAAAAGACGACATTCTGGCGCAGGCAGATGCTTTGGGACTGCAGATTCCTGAGACGATCGAGATCATCGAGCCCGATGCAGTCATTCCGAAATACGTTCCTCATCTCGTTGAGATGCGGAAGCACAAAAATATGACGGAAGAGATCGCACTTGATCACCTTAGCGACACCGTAGTTCTGGGAACCATGATGCTTGCATTGGGTGAAGTCGATGGATTGGTATCGGGTGCGGTTCATTCATCTGCCAACACCGTTCGTCCAGCTTTGCAATTGATCAAAACTCACCCGGAGGCGAAGATCGTATCTTCGATTTTCTTCATGTGCCTACCTGATCAGGTTTTGGTTTACGGCGATTGTGCGATTAATCCGGACCCGAACGCGGAGGAACTGGCCGACATCGCTATTCAAAGCGCGGAATCGACTAGAGCTTTCGGAATCGAGCCTGCCGTGGCGATGATCAGCTACAGTACGCTGGGATCGGGTTCTGGTGCAGATGTGGACAAAGTGGTCGAAGCGACCCGAATCGTTAAAGAGCGTTGTCCCGATCTACTAATCGACGGACCTCTTCAATATGATGCCGCCTCCACAGCGGACGTTGCTGCCAAAAAGGCTCCAGACAGTCCGGTTGCAGGAAAGGCGAACATTTTTATTTTCCCTGATCTCAACACCGGAAACACGACCTACAAAGCGGTGCAACGTTCTGCAAATGTGATATCGGTGGGTCCGATGCTCCAAGGCCTCAACAAGCCAGTAAATGACCTCTCGAGAGGTGCATTGATCGACGACATCATTTACACGATTGCGTTGACAGCGATTCAGGCTCAACAAAGAGAAGACTCTTTGAAGCAAGAGAGTCGGTGACAAAACTGATACATGGAGGAGTGAAACATTTTAACTCATTTTCTAGTTTGCTTCCTGAAGGTTCGGATGCAACTTGAGCGCAGAACCTGATCATTCCTAAATGAAGAAGTTGCTCCTCTTTATGTTGTTTATCGCTACCGTTGGATACAGTGGTTTTTATGTGTTCAATTCGTATGGTGTGTTCCGAAGGGGGGTCGATTTGATGTCGGAGTCAAAAAAACTGGAGTCGGGCCTAGCTTTTGTGGAACTGGTGGAAAATTATCCATACAGTCCTTTCCTGGCTGCTTCCCGACTGTTGGTTGTGGCAAAAGATGCGAACTATCTGAACTTTTTGGATCTTTATTACAGAGCCAAAGGGGAAAAAGACCATTTCGAATCGTTGATGCAGAGAACTCCTGCTTACTACGACCCTTATTTTTTTGCGCTGATCGGATACTATTTAGTGATTACCTTTATTGGAGTGCTTCAACGTTTTTGGGTGCGTTCGTACGGATTGAAGATCAAATCGATCATTTCGCGTATCCTTTTTTTGGTGTCGATGGTTTTTGGTTACGTTGTTTGGGTGAGGGATATTTGGAATCCTTACTCCGGACTTAGCCAAACCGTATCCCCTTATCTAGGTACCCTGAACAATCCGTTTGGAGTGACACTTTTCACCGTTGTTTGTTCGGCGCTGATGACCTTAGTCAGCTTTATCGCTACCATTATCGTGGTTTTTGGATTTTTTGGAAAAAGAGACTAATTGTCTTCCATTCCTGTGAGCTCGAGCTCGCCCTTAACCGTGGTAACCGAAGCTTCGGTGATTCGAACCGGAACGAGTTGTCCAATTAATCTTGGCGTCCCAGCGAAAATGACTTTTCGGAACCCTCTGTTGCGTCCCATAAACATTCCTTCGCCCTTTCTTGCTGGACCCTCGACCAAAACCTCTTCGATACGCCCGACCAAGGATTGGTTAGTTTTCATCGACTGTTCTTGAAGTATGTCGAGGAGGACTTGGTTTCGTTTTTCTTTCACCTCTTTAGGCACATCGTCTTGAAGTTCTGCAGAAACGGTTCCGGAGCGAGGGCTGTATTTGAAGATGAAGCCCATATCGAATCCCACTTCTTTGAAGACTTCCACCGTTTCTTGGAAGTCCTGATCAGTTTCACCCGGATAGCCGACAATGATGTCGGTCGAAAAGGTCATTCTTGGAGCAGCTTTCCTCAGCCCGTTCACGATATTGAGGAAGCTTTCGACACGGTAAGGTCGATTCATGGCCTTGAGCATGCGATCCGATCCACTTTGCAACGGAAGGTGGACGTATTCACAAAGCTTTGAGAGGTCACGGTAAGCCTCAATCAAATCATCCTTGAATCCACGAGGGTGTGGTGAAGTAAATCGGATACGCTCAAGTCCCTTCACCTCTTGAACTTGTTCGAGAAGTTGTACGAATGGGCTCTTTTTGTCCTTAAATTTCAGGATGTCTCTTCCGTAACTGGTAACGATCTGCCCGAGGAGAGTGATTTCTTTGGTTCCCGCGGCTACAAGTTCTTCCACCTCCTCGACGATGTGTTCGATCGGGCGGGAGCGCTCCTTGCCTCGCGTTTTGGGAACGATGCAGAAGTTACAGCGCATATTGCAACCCTGCATGATCGAGACGAATGAACTGATCGAACCTTCTTTGTTGTGCTCGCGAATGGTGTTTTGCGACGATTCTTCAGCTTCAAGATCGATCAACGTGGAAGGTTTAGGTCCTTGACCCTCCAAAGTACGAATCAAGTTGTCCAAATGATCCGGAACGTGGTGAAACTTTTGGGTCCCCACAATGAGATCGAGATCAGGGAGTTGATCCAAAAGGTCTGCTCCGCGGTTTTGAGCCATGCACCCCATGATCCCTACCAGGAGTTTGGGTTGGTGTTTCCTTTTACGGCTTGTTAGGTATCCCGCTTTACCAATCGCTTTCTGTTCGGCTTGGTCCCTAACCGAACAAGTGTTGAGCAATATCACGTCGGCATCCTGCTCGCCGTCGACGATCGAGTATCCTCGTCCTCTAAGCATAGCGGCCACTGCTTCAGAGTCTCTTTCGTTCATCTGGCAGCCGTAGGTTTTGATATAGACTCTATTCACGATGTTTCTCGTTTAGAAAAATGGATGGAAAGTAGTTGAAACCCGTTTGACGTCAACTCAGAACGATTACAGGTTCCAGCCAAGGAAGCGTTTTGAAGAAAACAACCGACCTTTGCCAGTTTTTAAGAGTTCTGCATTGACAGGTGTAGAAGTCGGAGTTTTTATCTTCTGTTTTTTATGAAAGTAGTATCGTCCATCAAGTCACTGAAGAATCGTCATCCCGACTGTCAGGTAGTTCGTCGGAGAGGACGTCTCTACGTCATTAACAAGACCAACCCACGCTTCAAAGCGCGTCAGGGTTAATCACCAAATCATTTCATTTACCGCTGTGAAAAAAGAAGGCCATCCTGAAGTATACCCTGCGTGTTTCCAAGACGTTTCCACTGGAAAGCAATTTCTAACGGAATCGACAATGAAGTCCAAGCGAACAGAGACCATCAATGGGGTTGAGTACAACGTGTTCGTTCAGGATATCACAGCTGACTCTCATCCGGTATTTACTGGTCAGAAACGATTCGTGGACACTGCGGGTCGTGTTGAGAAGTTCCAAAACAAGTTCTCTCGTCGCCGTCGTTAGTATTCGCGCGACTTGCACTTGCTCCTTTTTGAAGGAGATTGCATGATAGGGCGGTTGTTACGGTTATGATACGAGACCGCCTAGTAGCAGTTGTTCAGCATATCGCTCCTACTCCATTTGCATGGATTGCAATTGTGGTGGGCGTGGTTGTGCACTTGGCAGCGTTTTTTTTATTCCGAGTTGAGGTTCCTACTGAGCTTCGTTTGCCGGATTCTCAACCGTTTGTGTCATTCGTCGCCTTGGAAGGCGAAAGTAGCAGTTCAGAGCTTAGGGATCGTTCACTGCTGTCAGACAGCGTACCCCTTTTTCTACCGACCGAGGTCGATTACAGTTGGAAGTATTTGCAACCGAATCGTTACTTGGATGATCGGAATGCCAGCATGATGAGCTTGATCGAGCATCCGACTTCTCTCTTGAGTCATGTTGTTATTGGAGATCCGTTTGCTCGTTTTCCCAAACCCAATGCTGAAGAATTATTAGGCAATCCGTATTGGGATGTGTTCCGGACCGTTGGAGAGGAAGCAAAGAAAGGTCTGGTGTTTTCAAAGCGGTTCGGAGCTTTGGTGGTTCTAGATGAAGCGACGCGTCAATTGTCGCATGAGAAAGTTGTTCTTGAGAAACCCGAGACTATTGAGGAGGGGACGACGTTTTGGAAACCGTGCGAAATGCTTCTCTACGTTGGCGTAACAGGTAGAATGGGTAACCCCGTCGTAGCTGTGTCCAGTGGCAGACTGGCCATTGACCAATTTGCGGTTTCAGAGTGTGTTGCCCTAGCGGATTCTGGTCTGCTGGGATCGGGATATTACAGAGTTTTGTTTACTCCTTGAGTTCCTTTCGGAATGAGGTTGATGTGAGAAAAATCAGTACGATGAATCCCAAGCCTATCATTGTGTAGAAAGATCGGAGACCTTTTGTGTGTACAAAGTAGGAATCTGTTCTTAATTGATCGGCTTTGATAAATGTGGCTATGAGGGAAACGGTTGCGGGCTCCTTTAGGTCAATTCCGGAGATCGAAATCCAATCTTTGGACAACGAGTCCTTGATTTTGGCAGGTGATCCGGGTTCAAATTGACATCGATCCAAGCGTATCTGTTTGCCTTCTCTTTCAAGCAAACGTCCCCAAATTGCGAGATTGTGAACGTTTGCGTTGATCGGTTGGTCAAGCAGCGCCAGAGGTAGCAAAGTATAAATTCCAAAGAGAGTTATGATCAGTCCTCCTTTTATTCGGGGGACGGAAGACATGAAACTGATTCTCCACTTGGGCAGGTGTATGATGGTTAGCCAAAGGACCAATAACGAAACACAGATACCCAGGATTGAGGCGGTATGGATGATCCAGCCTTCCATTGGGAAAATAGGAAACGAAAACTCTGTCCAGTTGAAGGGCGCAAACCAATGGATCCCAGC
>JAKSBQ010000167.1 GCA_022361075.1 Opitutales bacterium
ATCCCTGACTGTGCGGACCGCGGCCTCCCCGGGCTCTTCGAGGCCGAACAACAAGGCCCAATCGCCTGCGTCAACTCTTCAGCGCCGTTTCGCGCGCTGTGGCAAGACGCGCATACTTTTCAGAAGAAGTCGACGGACCTCAAGCGGCTGATGTGGCGGCGCAACATGAAGGTGTGTGGCGCGCGTGCCGGCCGCGTGCCGCGTGCTGACCGTTGCTGTGCAGCTACGCCTGATTATCATCGTGCTGGCGCCGACTGCCGCGCCGTCCAATCAACTTGGTACGTGCTGTCATGCCGTGTCAGCCCTGACGGTGTGTTGGTACGCAGCCTCCTCACCGGCGGCCACCGAGGCTGTGGGCGGTGGTGTGGAGGCGGCGGTTTCGGGGTTGATTGGCGATGTGATTGCGATTGTGGAAGAGAAGTGCGTGCTTGACCTCAAGAGTGTGGCTTGCATGGCCGCCTTTCCAAGTTGCACGGTCGATTTCCAGGCGTTGAGTGTACAACAGCCGTGCAGGAGCGTGTGTGACGCGGCAGTGTTCGGTACTTGCCATCTGAAGGACTTGGCCTCACCGGCCTTGGCGCCGCTGCTCGAGTTTGGCAACATCACGCTGCCTGATACTTCAGGCTTCGCCTCTTCTGCTGATGAACTCTGTAGCGCGCCGGCTCGCTTGTGAAGAACAACACAGAGTGTGTGTTACATCCAACCTTGCCTTGACCACCAAACTGCATCAACATCGAGGACATCAACGACACTTCTCTCAGCATGTGCTCAGGAAAGAGCGTTCCCAGTCTGCTCAATGTGACAGCCTTCCGGCCATCTATGATTGATTTCCTTCAACTCATTGCTTCTATCCCTGGGCTTCTTGACCAGTGCGTCATCAACCTGAATGGTGGTGGATATCAATGCGCCTCGGCTCTGCAAGCACTGCTATGTGGCTTTGTACTGCAATGTGAAGGAGAGAGTTACATCGTGAAAGACACCATGCCTTGTGCAAGCTCCTGTGAGGAGATGCTATCAGTGTACCCCAGCCACGAGTTGCTCCTCGAATCACTGCCAGGTTTACAACTCAGCTGCACAGGCCTCAGTGACGAGAACTGCACCACATTGCCACCCATTGAATCATGTGCCGAGTTGTGCATTCAGCGTGACGATTTCAACCAACTCTGTGGCGACTACCTCTCAGAGAGCTACTTGACTGTGAACCCGGACTTCATCAAGGATGACATCGCCGCGTTGACGCTGGGTGATCCACTCTTCGAGGTTTTCATCAACATATTCTTCACAAGCGGCGAGGAATGCGTCAACTCAGGCACTGAGCTCTTCTGCCGACTCTTCCTGGTGGAGTGCAACGACGCACTCATTGCCCAAGCTGTTCAGGGCTGCTTCGTACTCCTGCGACCCTGCCTCTCGAGCTGTGAGGAGATGCACAGCGTGTGTAAGCCTGAGCCCACGCCACTCCCCGACGCTATCATCGACCTTCAAGGTGGCGATTCATTCAGCAACATCACTGATCGCCTGGGTGCTCTCCCGCTCGACCCGGCCATCAACGACATACCCGTGTGGGACAACAACCC
>JAKSBQ010000403.1 GCA_022361075.1 Opitutales bacterium
AAACAAGAAGAAACGGGACAATCCTTCCAATTCGGAAAGGCTCGTGGGCGAAAATATCGTCCGGGTGTTGAACACGCAGACAAGGTGATTGAAGCAATTGGCCAGTTTTCGAATGTTCTCGCAGCATCAAAAGTACTTCGGGGGGGCTTGGAAATCTCAAATAATTTCAAGGAAGAACCGGCACAGCTCTACGGCATCGAAAAAGACACTCACCTCTTGGTTTCCGATTTGGAGGAACAAATCGTTTTCGGAAGTCTGCTGGACTTTCAAAGAGATCCTAGAGGCATTCTTGTAGGCTCTTATCTCGCCGAACGTATGCTGCTCGAACCTGGAGATTCCGTCATTCTCAAGGAAGCAAACGAAACCCATCGATTTATCGTCAAGGGCATCTACGAAACCGGTTATCAACAAATTGATAAGGAGCGGATTTTTATCGATATCAATCAGGCTCGAATGGTTTTTAAGCGCCCTCACGAAACATCCTATATCCAGGTGAGCCTTTTTGATCCAAAACGAGCTGAAAACGACAAATACCTGATGGAAGGGGTTGTTCAACACATTGTCGCTCCATGGCAAGAACGCGAAAAGGTGTGGTTGCAGGTTTTTAAGGCAGTTAGAATCTCTGCAATGATCAGTTTATCCTCCATTATTTTCATTTCTGGACTCGGTATGTTCAGTACCCTCGCAATCATTGTAATGGAAAAAACCCGCGAAATTGCGATCTTACGTTCAATGGGTTACACCCGCAAAGACGTCACCAATATTTTCGTCTGGCAGGGGTTCATCGTCACCATTGTTGGCATCGCTCTCGGTTGGTTATTTGGGGCAACCTTTACCCTGATTGTTTCTCGCTTACCGATCCGTATACGGGGAATTTTTTCGACAGACAGTTTTGTAGTCGAATGGAATTTCTGGCATTATGTCTTAGCTGCCGCGATCGCATTTGTGTTCGTAATGACCGCAAGTATTTTTCCCTCGAGAAGAGCAGCGCAACTGGAACCGGGTGACGTCGTAAGAGGAACCAACTAAAAGATTTTCAATGAGTTCATCAGAAGAAGAACCCGTATTAAAAGCCAGAGGAATCCATCGTTACCTCGGCAACGAGCAACAACAAGTGCACGTACTTCGGGGAGTGGACATCGATTTGTATCGAGGAAATACCTACGCAATTGTGGGTCCCTCTGGTTGCGGAAAGAGCACGCTACTCTACACTTTAGGTCTGCTCGACCGACAAAACGAAGGAAGCATTATTTTAGATGGGATTGATGTCTCAAAGGCCAACGAAGACGAGCGCACAGCAATAAGAAATCAAAAAATCGGCTTCGTTTTTCAATTTCACTTCCTACTCCCAGAATTTACAGCAGCTGAGAACCTGATGATTCCAATGTGGAAAAGAGGAAATCGTAAGCCTCTCAGTATGGAACGTAGAGCACATATGCTACTCCAGTCTGTCGGTCTCGGAGACAAAACCCACCGTCTTGCGAATCGCCTTTCAGGTGGTGAACAACAACGTGTCGCTGTTGCACGCTCACTCGCGAACGACCCACCAATCGTTCTTGCAGACGAACCGACTGGGAATCTGGACGTGAAGAATTCCAACATCGTTTTTGATCTTCTGTATCAGCTTTCCAAGAAGAATAACCAAGCTGTTCTCATCGTTACCCACAATCCAGACATTGCTCGCAGGTGTGACTATATTTTGAAGATGCGAGACGGTCTGTTCATGGAACCGGAATCTTAAACAATAGCGTAATAGTGTTGGGTTCGCTTATCTTCAGATTGACAGATCCGTCGAACCTCACTTGCTTTCGTGAATGGAATCCGACATTCAAACGGTCTTGGTAAACGAGGCCCAAATTAAGACTCGAGTCGAAGAGCTGGGCAACGATATATCCGAAAAATACCGTGAAGAAGAACTTGTCCTGATTTGGGTTCAACACGGCGCCCTACTCTTTACCGCCGACCTGATTCGCAATATTTCGATTCCGCTCCGCCTTGATTGCATCCGCGTATCGAGCTACAAAGGAACAACCACCCCGGTTACCGACCCACAGATTCTTCAGAGCCTCAATCTCGATATCGAAGGTCATTCCGTTTTACTGGTTGATGATATCCTCGACACAGGAAAAACCCTGCAACGAGTCGTCAAAGAACTTGAAAAAAACCGTCCAAAAAGTATCGAAACATGTGTACTTCTCGATAAGCAGACCGAGCGCCCAATTGTGCGACCTTGCGACTATGTTGGTTTCGAAATTGCGGATCAATTTGTTGTCGGCTATGGGCTCGACTTCGCCGAACGCTACCGCCACCTCCCTTATATCGGAGTCCTCAAGCCTGAATTACAGAATCCACCTGAATGGGTTTAGTTCGATCTAACCGTTTAAAACGCTTTGTTGCGTTGGCGATTTTGACTTCTTTTGGAGGTCTCGTCGGTAGTTACGCGAAATCGAAATCTCCGGTTGATCGAGCGACCGAAGAAAAAATACTCCTTCTTGGAAATGGATCTGAACCAAAGGGAACAGACCCCCACCTGGTTACAGGTGTTCCTGAGAGCAATATTCTCAATTCATTATTCGAAGGATTGGTCAACTACCACCCGAGTAAAGACGCAACCGTCATTCCAGGAGTAGCAAAACGATGGGAAAGTAATGAAGATGCAAGTATTTGGACCTTCTACCTGCGAAAAGAAGCGCGTTGGTCAAATGGAGATCCTCTCACTGCGCATGATTTCGTCTACTCCTACAAGAGAATATTAACTCCCTCATTTGGAGCACGTTACGCGGACTTCTTTTACATCATCAAGAATGCAAGAGCCTTTCACCAAGGCGAAATAGAAGACTACAATGAAGTCTTCACCAAGGCCCTTGACGAGCACACTTTACAAATCGGGTTGATCGGACCATTTCCACATTTTCTACTGATGCTGAGGCACTACACATGGTTCCCCTTACATGCCAAAACCATCGAAAAATTCGGCGGGCTGGAAAATCGGGACAGTCAATGGACACAACCCGATCATTTTGTGGGGAATGGTCCGTTCAGGCTAAAAAAATGGGAAACTAACAGCATCCTTGAGGTCGAAAAATCGGATACTTACTGGGATCGAAAGACAGTTAGACTTCAAGGGATTCGATTCTTTCCAATCGAAAAATATAGCACTGAAGAAGCCGCATTCAGAGCCGGTCAACTCCACTACTGCTACGAGGTTCCGCTTGACCGTGTGACTTTTTACCGAACCAAGGAACCCGAAACCATACGACTGGATGACTATTTTGGAACTTATTTCTACCGATTTAACACAACTCGACCTCCTTTGGATCAACCAAAAGTCAGGAAAGCCCTCGCTCTATCGATCGATAAGGAATCCATCGTTAAGTATCTCACTTTGGGTGGCGAAAGGGCAGCCAACAGCTACGTCTACCCGCTAGCAGATTACCGCCCTATCAAGGAAATATTTTTTGATCCGACAGAAGCAAAAAGGCTGATCGCCGAGGCCGGTTTTCCCAATGGGAAAGGTTTTCCCAGGCTGAAAATTCTGATCAACACCGCAGAGAACCACAAAATCATCGCCGAGAGCATCCAAAAGATGTGGAAAGACTCACTCGGCATCGAGGTAGAGATCGTAAATCAGGAGTGGAAGGTCTACCTCGAATCTCAAAATAACCTGAGATACGACATCAGTCGTTCAGGATGGATCGGCGACTTCTTAGATCCGATTGCCTTTTTGAAGATATTCCGATCATCCAGCGGAAATAATCAAACGGGTTGGAAAAATGACGAGTATGACCGACTTCTTGACCAGGTAAATCAAACTGGTAATCCGGACCAGCGGTACGCGCTCATGCAACAAATGGAAGCCATTCTTCTTGAAGAGCTCCCCATTGCACCAATCTATTTCTATAACCGAAAATTTTTGATCCACCCCTCCGTCGTAGGTTGGTACCCTAAGCTCCTGGACCATCGCCCCTACAAACTAGTCGACCTCAAGGCACCATGATTCGGTTTATTCTCAGCAGACTACTTCAGGCCATTGTGGTGATTTATGTCATTGCCACAGTCGTCTTTTTCATGATGAAAGCAGTGCCCGGCGGGCCTTTCAGTCAGGAGCGAAACGTATCACCCTATATTCTTGAGAAGATCCAGGAGCAATACGGCCTAAACGACCCGCTTTTCGCCCAATACAAAAATTTTATGTGGGATCTCACTCCCAAGAAACTAAACCTCACGAAGCTACTGACTTTCGATCTCAAAGGGGGGCTCGGAATCGATTTCGGTTATTCCTTCCGCTACGAAGGTCGCACAGTGAACCAGCTCATCAAGGAATCATTTCCCGTTTCCCTTGAGTTAGGTCTGTACGCGCTGCTTCTGGCTTCAACAATTGGAATCACAGCGGGCACAATTGCCGCCCTGAATCAAAATAGATTCTGGGACTACTTTCCCATGTCACTCACGATGGCTGGCATCTGCATTCCCTCATTCGTGGTGGCTCCCATTCTCGTGTTAATATTCGGGTTCTGGGTTCCTGAGGCGATTCGGCTCCCGATTCTCTTTTGGGAACCCCCGTATGAGGCAGGATTTTTTGAACGTGCTTCGTACAAAATCCTTCCGGCCGTCACGCTGGCTTTCTACTACACAGCCAGTCTATCAAGGCTTACACGGGGAAGTATGTTGGAAGTGATGAACCAAGACTTCATCCGAACTGCTCGGGCGAAAGGACTGAGTGAAAGAGCTGTTGTGGTGAAACACGGACTTCGAGCGGGTATGATTCCGGTTATCTCCTATCTGGGTCCTGTGGCTGCGCACCTCATTACAGGATCATTCATCGTGGAAACAATCTTCATGCTCCCGGGCTTAGGGAGGCATTTGATCAACGCTGCTCTTAATCGCGATTACACATTGATTATGGGAACCGTTCTTCTCTACGCGACCCTCCTCATCCTACTCAATCTCGCGGTGGATGTCGTCCTTGCCTTACTCAATCCGAAGGAAAAACTCTCACTCAAGAATAGTTAAGCGGCCATGGATCACGGAACAGACAGCACAGAAATTCGCTCTCCCTGGGAGGAATCCTGGCTTCGATTGAAAAAAAACAGACTTTCAGTCGCTGGTTTCATCGTATTTACGCTAATCACTCTTCTGTGCCTTGCTGCTCCACTCATATCCCTTCACGACCCTAACGAAATGGATATGGTCTACGGACCCAAAGCGCCCACCACGGAACACTGGTTTGGCACAGACACTCATGGAAGAGACCTTTTTGCGCGCACGCTCCACGGAGGGCGAATTTCAATCGCCGTCGGTTTCGCTTCTACCGTAGTGGCATTGACCATCGGTATAGCATGGGGTTCCACGGCAGGCTTCATCGGAGGATGGCTTGACGCAATAATGATGCGCATCGTGGACATCCTCTACTCCTTACCATTCATCATCTTTGTCATCCTCCTGATGACCTTGTTCGAAAGGAGCATGCTACTGCTCTTCATCGCGATCGGCTTCGTGGAATGGCTCACTCTGGCGAGAATCGTTCGAGGACAGATCGTTCATCTCAAGACGATGCCTTACATCGAGGCTGCAAGTTGCCTCGGTGTCCATCCGGTAGCGATTGTTTTTAAACATCTCGTTCCGAACCTCATCGGTCCAGTGATCGTTTACGCCACATTGACTGTTCCTGCAGTGATGTTGCTGGAATCAGCCCTCAGTTTCCTGGGCCTAGGAGTGCAACCTCCGGACAGCTCATGGGGCTCGCTAATCAATGACGGAGCCGAAAAGATAAAATCTTACCCCTGGCTTCTTGTTTTTCCGTCGATTTTCTTCTCAACCACCCTCTTCGCATTAAATTTCATCGGAGACGGTCTAAGAGACGCACTCGACCCCAAGTCCAGTAATTAAATTAGACCTGAGAAACGATTTCTCCGATATTACTGCTGGCTGCCAAACAAACACTGCCCTTGCACAGCTGAATTTCATCCGCTTGGACAGCATCACTCAGCTCAACGAGAAGTGGTTTCCATGAAGCCTTCGCCAGCTCGTTTCTCAACTTTTCGAGTGAAACCTCGCTCCCTATTTTCAATTGCACCACACCGTTTGACTCCCACGTCAATCCCTCTAACCCAAAGGCGACTCCGTTCGGAATACGCCTTGCCTTATCTTGAAAAGCATCTCTCAGTCTTGCAGTGATCTCTTCATATTTTGATTTCTGAAATCTCACCGAAAGCAGACTCAAAACCTGCATCATGGTTGAATTTCCACTCGGAACTGCATTGTCAAACCACTCTTTTTTCCTCGTTTTCAAGCCATCTCCGAGGGGACTCTCAGCAAAACAGAATCCTCCGTTTTCTTCGTCCCAAAATTTTGGAATGATCGTATCCACTAACTGCTCAGCTCGCTCCCAGTGTTGCTCCTGATCCGATTCATACAAAGGAGTGATGAAGGCCAACTGCAGTTCTGCCGACGCCAAATTCGCGTAATCGTCGAGGTTTCCAACTCCCGTCGCTCCAACACCCTCGTAATAAACAGAGGCCAGGCATTCTCCGTTCCAGGCGTTTTTCCAGAGCCAGTCCAAAACGTTTCGACCCGTCGAAATCCAGTCTGTCCGTTGGAAAACGTGACCTGCGACAACCAAAGCACGCGCCATCAGGGCATTCCACGATACTACGCTTTTGTCATCCCTCGCTGGAGCGCTTCTGGAAGACCTGATTTCTGCAAGATCACTCAAAGCATATTGGAATTCTGCATAATCATCATCGGTGACTCCCCACGGATAGAGATTAAGCGGATCTTTACCTCTAATCGAAAAACCTTCACAAAACTCATCAGCAACCGTAGCACTGACCGACTCCTTTACCTGCTGTTCCGTCCACAGATAATAGGCTCCCTCCCCTTCGGCCGAATCCGCGTCGAGGGCAGCGGCAAACCTACCGGAATCTGGCTGAAAATGCTCCAGTAACCAGCTCACCGTTTTTTCCACCGCTATTTTAATACTCGGTTGACGATATTGACTCCACAATTTCGAGAGTGTTTCGACCAACAATGCGTTGTCGTAAAGCATCTTTTCGAAATGCGGAATTCGCCATTCGGCATCTACCGAGTATCGGAAAAATCCTCCACTTATATGATCGAACAATCCACTTCGAGTGAGCGCGTGCACCGTCAATTTCAACGATTCCTCAATTTTCAGGTTCAGCTCCGACGGCTCATCATTCACAGATACTGCACTCACCGCATACAAGAAACCCATGATCTGCGAAGGCGGGAATTTCGGAGCACCACCAAACCCGCCGAATTTGGAGTCCAAGGTTTCCACAATTGTCGTAGCAGCTCGAGTCAGGACACCAGGATCCCACGCTTCATCCGACTCCAAAACATTGTTAGAGAGGTAATCCAGATTGTTAGCGATCGCCTCCGCATTTGCCAGCAACGGCTCACGATCTTGTCGGTAGCTCTCAGAAATTCTCATCAACAGGTGTGGCCAAGGCACGAGTCCCTGTCCCTTATCTTCTGGTGGAAAATAGGTTCCACCTGTAAAAGGACGCTTATCCGGCAAACAAAACACGTTCAAGGGCCAACCGCCTTGTTGATTCAGCATTTGAATGGCTTCCATGTAAACCTGGTCCACATCCGGACGTTCTTCACGGTCGACCTTGATGCAAATGAAATGTCTGTTCATCAAATCCGCAATGTAATCGTCGTCAAAGCACTCATGCGCCATCACATGACACCAATGACAGGAGGAATAACCGATCGAAACGATGACGGGCCGATCCAGTCGCCTGGCTTCTTCAAATGCCTCTTCACACCACGGCCACCAATACACGGGCTGCTCCGCATGCTGTTTCAGGTAAAGACTCGACTCCTCCGACAATCTGTTTTTCGCCATACTCCCTCGCACCGTAGCCGCATTGAGTAAAATGACAATACCCGTTCCTTTAAATCCGCTTGCTATCAGGACCGTTTCGCATGATTTTACACCTTATGTCTTCATCAAAACAAGCTACTTGGGGCGGGCGTTTCAGCGAATTGCCCAGTGAGAAAATGATCGCGTTCGGCGAGTCCATTTCTTTCGACGCAAGACTGGCTCCTTTTGATGTACAATGTAGCAAGGCACACTCCGCCATGCTGGCCCATGTTGGAATTCTTACCCCCGAAGAGAGGGATTCGATTCACACGGGGCTCGATCAAGTAATGAAAAAAATCGAAGTGGGTGAGTTTGAATGGAAAACAGAGCTCGAAGACGTTCACATGAACATCGAACAAGCTCTTTTGGACATCACACCTGCTGCCGCGAAACTCCACACAGCGCGCAGCCGAAACGATCAAATCGCCACCGACATTCAGCTTTATCTCAAGTCCGCCTCACTTGATCTGATACAAGGACTCAAGGCTTGCGCATCGAAGCTTCTTGATCACGCGGCAAATCACCTCGAGGACGCAGCACCCAGTTACACTCACCTCCAGCGGGCTCAGCCGATCACAATCGCTCATTACTGCTTGGCTTGGGTGGAAATGCTTTGGAGGGACATCGAAGAATTTCAAGCCGCCCATGAGCGAGCGAATGTCTGCCCTCTCGGCTCCGGAGCACTAGCAGGGACCACGTTAAAGATCGATCGGGAGTTTTCCGCTAAGCAACTCGGTTTCACCGACAATCAGGGAAATCCAATCGTTTCGTCAAACTCCCTAGACACAGTCGCTTCCCGTGATTCGTTGCTGAAGTTCGCGTTTGCGTGTGCGCAAACAGCCATCCATTTCTCGCGCCTTTCGGAAGACTGGATTCTCTGGGCAAGCGCAGAGTTTAACTTCATCAATCTACCCGATGCCTACACCACTGGCTCAAGTTTGATGCCTCAGAAGCGCAATCCGGACGCACTCGAACTCACCCGAGGTAAATCAGCACGCATTCAAGGGAACCTGACCACACTTCTCACTCTACTGAAGGCGCAACCGCTCACCTACAACCGCGACCTGCAGGAGGACAAACCACCTGTCTTCGATTCTCATGATCAACTTTTGCAGATCGTCGACCTTTTCGCAGATCTTCTCGGCAAAATCGATTTTAACCTCGAACGACTCGAAGAAGCTGCGTTGGACCCCATGCTTTTTGCCACGGACGTTGCCGACTTCCTGGTTGAAAAAGGAATGCCATTCCGTGACTCCCACCACGTGGTCGGCAAGCTCGTCGCGAAAGCAGAAGAAACAGGTATTTCAATTAATGAGTTAGATGTTGAGGTGACCTCCCAAATCTCGCCTCTTTTGGACGAAAAATTCAGGGAAGTTTTCAAGTTTAAACGCTCGATCGAACGACGGAATGCAACAGGCATGCCAAATCCGAACCGTAACAAAGCTCAAATTGACGGATGGAGGTCTAAGCTGGAGAAGCTGAACTAATCTCCTAAGCCGCATAGATAAGCGATTTTTCTCCTCAAATCGTGAAATATTTTTGAGGTAAAAAAAGATGCCTTTTTGGCGTATTTTTTGTAGCATACTTCACCCAATTGTTGCACAATAATCCCTTATGTCTACGGATGATCCTGCAAATAAGGAACATTTGGAAGAAGATCAGTATGATGCTTCCAAAATCGAAAAACTTGAGGGCCTTGAGGGCGTTAGAAAACGCCCCGACATGTATATCGGCGACACCCACGAACGTGGTCTTCATCACTGTGTTTTTGAGATAGTTGACAACTCCATCGACGAAGCGCTCGCGGGCTTCTGTCACAACATCGATGTTACGATTCACCTCGATGGTTCCTGCTCCGTTCAGGATGACGGCCGCGGCATTCCGGTGGACATGCATCCCAAGCACAAGATGCCAGCCCTTGAGCTGGTGATGACCAACCTTCACGCAGGAGGTAAATTCTCCAAAGGAGCCTATCAGGTATCGGGTGGACTTCACGGTGTCGGAGCCAAGTGTGTGAACGCAGTTTCCGAGTGGTTTCAAGTGGAGGTCCGTAAAGACGGCAAGGTTCACGCAATGTCATTCTCTCGCGGAAAAACCACCGAAAAACTGAAGATCGTTGGCTCCACTAAAAAGTCTGGAACCAAGATCACCTTCATGCCGGATTCTCAGATTTTCGAGGAAACCATCGAATTTAAGCACGAAATTCTCGCTAAACGCCTTCGTGAGCTCGCATTCCTCAATCCTGGCGTCGAGATTCATCTCGAAGATAGCCGCAAAAACAAGAAAGAAACCTTTAAATTCGACCGAGGAATCGCGGAGTATGTAGAGTTCCTCAATGAGAATAAAAACGTGGTTCACGAGCCTCCTGTGACGATTACCGGTGAAGCTGTAGCCAACCCCGAGACTCCAGAGTTACTCACCAAAGTTGAAATCGCGCTCCAGTACAACGACGGATTCAACGACCAACTCTACGCATACGCCAACTCAATTCACAACATTGAGGGCGGCACACACCTTTCAGGCTTCCGCACCGCATTGACCCGTGTGATCAACAACTATGCCAAGCAAAACAATCTGCTGAAAGATAAAGATCCTAACCTCAGCGGTGATGACGTTCGTGAAGGATTGACCGCGGTTGTTTCTGTGAAAGTTCCGGAACCAAGATTCGAGGGCCAGACCAAAACCAAGCTGTCCAACGGTGAAGTAGACGGTATCGTGCAGAAGATCGTTGGGGAAGAGCTTAAGTATTTCTTTGAAACTCAAGGTGCAATCGCAAAGCGAATCATTGATAAGTCGCTCAATGCAGCCCGGGCTCGTGAAGCTGCGAGAAAAGCCCGCGAAACGGTTCGTAAGGGTGCTCTCAGCGCTGGTGGTCTTCCCGGAAAACTTGCCGACTGCTCCGAAAAGAGCCCTGATAAATCTGAGCTCTACATCGTGGAGGGTGATTCCGCTGGTGGATCCGCAAAACAAGGAAGAGATCGCCAGACCCAAGCGATTCTTCCACTTCGTGGAAAACTCATCAACGTCGAAAAAGCTCGACTGGATAAGGTGCTCAATAACAACGAAATCCGCACGTTGATCACAGCGATTGGCACCGGAATCGGAAATGCGGGTGACGGAGCATTCGACATCGAGAAAGCACGCTACCACAAGGTCATCCTCATGACGGATGCGGATGTGGACGGAGCTCACATCTCCACCCTACTGCTCACGTTCATCTTTCGCCAAATGAGGGGCCTCATCGAAGCCGGGTACGTTTACATGGCTCAACCTCCGCTTTATAAGATCAAACGACGCAAGCGGGAGCAGTATGTCGACAACGACATCGAGATGAACAAGATTTTGCTCGAATTAGGCTCCGAGAATCTACACCTCTATCGTCTGCGGGACGACCACTGGTACGCGAGCGATCAGATCGATAGGATCGTAAGCTGCCTCTCAAGACTCGACTCCCTGAAGTCAGGTGTGAATCGTTACGGTTGCCCATTCGACCTGTTTCTTGATCAACACAAAAAGGAGAGCTACCAGCTTCCACACTACATCGTGAGGATCCGAACAGGGAATGACGAGCAGTTCGAGTTCCTGTTTGATGAAGACGATCGTTCCAAATTCTACGAACAGTATGAGATCACTGAGGAAGAACAGGGAGACACCACCATACGTCATATCGAAAAGGACGGTGAGAACATCCAACAGCGGATCACCATTCACGAAATTTACGAATCCCAACGACTGACTTCGCTACTCAAAGAGATAGCTGATGTGGGACTTGACGTGAATCAGTTTTCAGCGACGGAAGCTCCGCGCTACAACCTTGTGGAAAACCGCGACACTGAGAAAGAGGAGCGTGTTGATCTTCACTCGATTCTCGAGATCGTGGACAAGATTAGGGAAAACGGTCGCCGGGGACTCTCCATTCAACGGTACAAGGGTCTCGGTGAAATGAACCCCAAGCAGCTTTACGAAACCACAATGGATCCAGAAACTCGACGCCTGCTCAAGGTCACCATTGCGGATGCGGCGGCAGCCGACGGGCTGTTCTCCATGCTCATGGGTGAGGATGTTCCGTCCCGAAGGGCATTCATCGAAGACAACGCGCTCAACGTTTCGTCACTGGACGTGTAAACCCAAGCAACCTCATAGCGATCAATCCGAGTTAGAAAAATGGATCTTTCCAAAACAAAAGTTACCGATTCGAACATCACCGACATCATGCAAACCGCCTACATCGATTATTCGATGTCGGTTATCGTGAGCAGAGCGCTGCCAGACGCTCGTGACGGTCTAAAGCCTGTCCAGCGCCGCATCCTCTATGCGATGCTCCGCGAAGGTTTATTGCATAACCGCCCATTCGACAAGTGCGCAGGTGTGGTTGGAGAAGTACTGAAAAACTATCACCCTCACGGCGACACGTCAGTCTACGACACCCTCGTGAGAATGGCCCAAAACTGGGTCATGCGTTACCCGCTCATCGACCCCCAGGGAAACTTTGGTTCGGTCGACGGTGACCCACCTGCTGCCTATCGTTATACGGAGTGTCGCCTTCAGTCGATCGCGGAGGAATTGCTTCGCAGCATTGATGAAGACACGGTGGATTTCACTCCCAACTACAAGGAAAGCACCACCGAGCCGAGCGTACTCCCCAATGCGCTCCCGTCGCTTTTGATGAATGGATCCACGGGTATTGCCGTGGGTATGGCCACAAATATCCCTCCCCACAATCTGGGTGAGTTGATCGATGGTCTCTGTGCCATGATCGAAAATCCTGCGATCACAATCGATGAATTGATCGAACTGATTCCCGGTCCCGACTTTCCAACCGGAGGATACATTGCAGGAAAATCGGGGATCATCGAGTACATGAAAACCGGACGAGGAATTGTCCGCATGAAGGGTAAACTCGAGGTTGAGGAAAATGAAGATTCGCGTGACCGCATCATCATCAGTGAGCTCCCCTACAACGTCAATCGTGCGACACTCGTTTCACGAATTGCGGAACTCATCGGTGACAAGGTTCTCGACGGCATTAGCGATCTCCGCGATGAGTCCGATGAAAACACCCGCATCGTCATCGAACTCAAACGTGGAGAAATCCCACGTGTCGTTGTCAACAAGCTTTACCGACACACTCAACTTGAGAGCTCATTTGGCGTGATCCTGCTTGCTTTGGACCAACGTCGTCCGAAGCAAATGAATATCAAAGAGATGCTCGAATGCTTCCTTGAGCACCGGCGCGAAGTGGTTTACCGACGCACTCAATTCCGACTTAAAAAGGCAGAGGACAGAGCTCATGTTCTGGAAGGTTACCTGATCGCCCTGGATAATCTTGACGAAGTGGTCCGCATCATTCGTTCTTCGAAGAACCGTGAAGAATCCAAGAATCGCCTGATGGAGCGATTCCCGCTCTCAAATCGTCAAACTGACGCGATTCTGGACCTCCGCCTCTATCAACTCACCGGAATCGAGCGCAACAAAATCGAAGAGGAGTACGCGAAGCTCCAGGAAATCATTGGTGAACTGAAAAACATCCTGGATAACGAGCACGTGCTTCTCGCTTTGATCAAAGATGAACTCCTTGAAATTAAGGAAAAATACCCTTCTGAACGCCGTACAGAGATCACTATGGCAGAGGGTGAATTCCGCATGGAGGACATCATTCCCAACGAAGGATGCATCATCACGGTTTCTCACAAGGGTTTCATCAAGAGAACCTCCATCAACGAATACCGCTCTCAAAAACGCGGGGGCAAGGGCGTGATCGGCACAGGCTCTTACACTGAAGACTTCACCGAACACATGTTTACCGCAAGCACGCACGATTTCATCATGTTTGTGATGAATAACGGACGCGTCTATGTGGAAAAGGTCTACATGATCCCTGAAGGCAGCCGGACTTCAAAAGGCCGAGCGATATCCAATGTTCTTGAGATTCAAGAGGGCGAATCCATTGCTGCGATGATCTGTGTGAAGGAATTTACTGAAGACTATCATCTCGTCATGGGAACCGAAAGAGGTGTCGTCAAAAAGACCAACCTCAGTGACTACCGCAACTACCGCAAAGGCGGCATCATCGGTATTCAGATCGACGAAGGAGATAAACTGATTGGTGCAGAATTGACCAACGGGGATGACGAGTTGTTCATCGTCACTCGCAACGGTATGTCGATTCGTTTCCATGAGACGGATCTACGTGACCAGGGCCGTGCGACACGAGGAGTGAGAGGCATTAAGCTCAAGAACGAAGAGGATGCGGTTCGTTCACTCGGTGTTGTGGACAATGAAGCGACTCTACTCGTTTCCGGTTCAGACGGCATCGGCAAACGCTCGAAATTCGACGACTTCCGAGTCCAATCCCGGGCAGGTAGTGGCATCATCGCGATTAAGAACGACGACGTTGCTGGAGCACTTGCAGTGAAGGAAGGCGATGAAATCATGATGCTCACTCTGAACGGACAAGCCGTGCGGAGTCCCGTTGAGGATGTTCGCATCATTGGACGCTCAACCCAGGGTGTCCGTCTGATCAACCTTGGTGATACCGACAAGCTCATTGGTATTTGCCGAGTCGTTGAAATTGACGAAGAAGAAGCCTAAACAACCGTCGGAGTTCCCGATGCGATGACCGAACCAGCCTTTTCTTTTGCCGATGAGACGAATGAAGCAGAAACGCTTCAGCGCGCGGTGGAAGTGAGGGTGCTAAATCGCATTTCAAAGCCACTTCATTATCGAGTTCCTGGGTTCCTGGACATCCCCAAACCGGGTTCACTGGTGAAAATACCACTTGGCCGCCGTACCGAACACGGAATCGTTGCTCCTCCCAGCAAAAGTGAGATCGATTTTCCGGTCTCGAAACTGAAGAATATTCTGGAAGTGATTTATCCGTACCCAGTGATCACAGAAGATGTGTTCAACATGGCGACTTGGATGGCGAACTACTATGCATGCAGTGCGGAAGCGGTCTATGAACGCATCCTTCCATCCGCGATTCGAAAGGGAGCTCAGGAGAAAACGATCACGTTCATCATTTTGACCGAAAAAGGGCGGGTGTTTGACCTTTCGAAAATCGAAAAAAAAGCACCGAAGCAATTCCAACTCCTTCGACTCCTGTCTCAACAATCGGACCCGATTTCCAAAAGTCATCTGATTCGCGCGTTAAATTTGAGCCACGCGGTGTTTAAGGCCCTGAAAGAAAAAGGACTCATTGAAGAAAGACTACAATCCCAAGAACGAATCGGCTATGAGGATGAACTCGGAAAGCGAGACGCGATCACCGTTAAAGATTTTGATTTAACTGAGGAACAAGGTGAAGCGGTCGAGGGCATCTGCCACGAAATCGATAAAGCACAGTTTTCTCCCATTTTGCTACATGGTGTTACCGGTTCGGGTAAGACAGAAGTTTACGTCCGTGCGATCCGACACGCCCTTGGAAAATCAGGAGGCTCTGCACTCTTTTTGGTGCCAGAAGTTGCGCTAGCTCCTCAAACAGTATCCACACTTAAATCCCGACTCGAGTCGCTCGGAGAAGACGTGGTCGTTTGGCACAGTCACCTGTCCGATGGCGAACGAAGGGACAGTTGGCTCAAAATCGCTCGAGGTGAATCCAGAATCGTCGTAGGTGCAAGGTCTGCGATTTTTACTCCGCTGCAAAATCTCAAATTATTGATCGTCGATGAGGAACATGAGCCCTCCTACAAACAAGAAGAAACACCCCGTTATCACGGAAGAGATCTTGCAGTCGTTCGCGCACGTTACAACGAGATCTGTTGCATTCTGGGCTCCGCAACTCCTTCGCTGGAGTCGCTCTACAACGTCAAAGTCGGAAAATACAAACAGATCCGGCTGACGAAAAGAGTAGACAACAGAGAGCTTCCCCGTGTGTCCATCGTGGATATGCGAATCGAATATCGGAAAAACAAAAAGGAAGGAATCCTTTCGCAAAAACTGAAAGATGCTCTCATCGACCGCTTTCAGAAAAGGGAACAATCTATTCTCTTCCTCAATCGACGGGGGTTTTCTACTCAGATGATCTGTAAGGCGTGCGGTTGGGTAGCAATGTCCGACCAGTGCAGTGTTCCCCTCACCTATCACCGCCGTGCAAACCTTCTGAAATGTCATCTCTCAGGCTACGAAACTCCCGCTCCAAGAATTTGCCCTGAGTGCGGTTCAACCGGAATTCGAGGCGAAGGCTTCGGAACACAAAAGCTAGAGGAAATCGTTTCTCAGGTCCTACCTCGAGCCAGGGTTTTTCGAATCGATGCGGACACGATGCAGAAAAAAAACCTGTTTCGGCATGTGCTGTCCGACTTCCGAAAAGGTAAACTTGATATTCTTCTGGGAACGCAAATGATCGCCAAGGGCCTGGATTTTCCAAACGTCACTCTAGTCGCTTTGATAAACGCCGACCAATCGCTGTACATGGAAGATTTCCGAGCGACGGAACGCACTTTTCAACTGCTCGTTCAGGTTGCGGGTCGAGCCGGTCGGGGTGAAAAAAGCGGAGAGGTGATCATTCAAACCTCAACTCCTCACGCCTCACCCATTCAATTTGCGAAACGATCCGACTTCGAAGAATTTCTTGAGGAAGAAATCGAACTTCGAAGAGAGTTTAACTACCCTCCCTTCAGACACCTCATTCGTCACCTGATTCGATGCAGGTCTTTGGAAAAAGTAGTCTTCTTTGCTGAAAAGTGGCGTAACACCATCGAAAAACACTTTGACGAATCGACTGAAATACGAGGGCCTATTCCCGCATCTGTGGAAAAGTTAGATGGAGAGTACCGATATCAAATCTGGTACTTCACCACTAAAGTCATTTCAACGGTCAAAACCATTCATAACGTTTCAGCCGATTTTACCTGGGACTCACAAATCAAACAATCAATCGACGTCGATGCGATGAACCTGATTTAAAGCTAACGAGCAGCTACAGTTGCTTCTTTCAAAAGAGCTGCCTGCCGAGCCTTGGGATTGTTATCAAGGTAATTGTTGATCTGACGAACAGCGTCTTCCTGAGATTGCACCACCACTTTCAGACCGCAGATGTAATAACCGCCCTGGGGCTGTTTGTAGATAGTGTAACCACGATGCGATAAAGTATTCATATGTTTCAATAGTTTTTGTTCAGGTAAGATATTCGGTAACATCCTAAACTACTGAAGTTCTTAAATGTAAAAAACTTACAAAACTGAATATTAGTAGAAACCCTAAATCGCACTAGGCGTTGCAAATCCGAACCATTGACCCCAACCATCACCCCGTTCCTTTATGATGAGATAAACAGAATCGGTATCGTCGTTTAGGGGAAAACGAATATTCACCCATTCCGAGCTTTCTCGGGGCCTGAAGAGCCAGAGTGTTTCGTTAGTTTCGGCATCGACCATTGCAATACTTGCTTTCGGATCCATAGGTCCCGAGATGTAAGGAAGATAAACACTCGAGTATCCTTCAAGACCATCAATCCGTATTCTAATATCTCCGGTAAAAGTATCGTTTCCACTCCAAGAGCCATAGATTTGCTGAACATTATCGATCTCAGGAATATCTACAAACACTCCGTTTTCAGTCCACGAAGTATCAGCTTCCTGTACCTGAAACGACATTTTGGCTCCCACCTCTGACTCATAGGGGTAAAAGTCACAATCCAGAGCCTGTGTGTATCCTTTCGAGCTTATTTTCCCAACGTTGTAGAGTATCTCATCGATCTCAAAATAAAGCGTGTATTCCTCATCCAAAGTAGGCCGGTGGATATGACCGTAATAGTACTGTTCGTCTTCACCCCGAACGTATTCAGAGAGCGGCCAACCCGTTTCGAGGGCGGTCACAATATAACCCGAACCGCACCACTCCCCGTCGGCCCCCTTGATGTACACTTGATTCCAGGAGATGTGACGGTTTGACTTAAATCCGCCGTAGAAAATATAGGCATCTTCATAGTCTTTAACCGCTGTAGTATTCACAAAAAACTCCTGAGTGATATCGACTCCGATCTCCTCCGGAAGCTCATCACTCCACTGGCCCGGTTGCTGAAAACTATGAAGCTCTGTGTAGGTAGGATGATCGATCAGATACTCAATTGTCTCGACATGATCCTTTAACCTTGGATGGACGTGCTTAGAGAAATAACGATCCACCGAGTTATTCTGGATCGCGTTTAAAGCGACCAGTTTCTTGTTGTTTTTATTGTAGTAGTGAACGGGGTAATTCGTTTGCTTGCTAAGCACAAAGCTAAAGAATCCTCCAAAGCAGAGAAACCAAACCGCTAACACAACAGCCTTGTAGTCCACCTTCTTGGGAATGCCAATGATCCGAAATGCTAACACAATTACCGTCGCATCAAATAACAAAGCTGGTGTCGTGTATCGCTCCGCGGTTGCGTGTAAAGTGCCCAATTGGCAACGCCCAAAAGACGTAACCAAAGCAGTCCCCACCAGGAAAACCCCAAATGCAGCGAGAACCATACTTGTTCGATCTTTTTGATATCTGAATCGGTAAAGCACATGCACGCCCAAAAACAGAAAAAATGTGAGCAAGATGCCGCCCCACCAATGAGCAAAACCCAAATCAAGTTTTCCCAAAGGATTCCCGAGATAAACCAGAAAAAATCCCATTAACTGCTGAAAAAACTCAAAATCAAGAAGACCATCAGTCGAGTGAGATACTAACCTTCTGGCCGAAAGATAAAGCCATAGGTTTAGGGCAAAAATTCCGCATATCAGTAATCCGAACCTCCAAAATCTCCGGTTCAGTAAAAAGAGCAGAATCAATGTTGGCCATACAAGTAATCCGTTTGACATGGAGATCGATGCACATATTGCAAAAATGCCGACCCCGATTCCATCCCGCCAATTGGGTTCTTCAAAATACCTTCCGAGGAAAATGAACGAAGCAATTGCAAAAAGATAGACGTTCACGAACTGGACCTGAAAGCCCCAACTGAAATTCTCGATTTGCGTCGATGAGAAGAAACATATGATCACAAAGGCAAAAACAGAAAGCCTTGTTTTCAAACTGGATCCATCGCGGGCAAGAAGCTTCCAAAAGATAACAGACAGAACAATCTGGTTAAGATAAATCCACAAAACAAGGAAGTAGTTCCTTCCACCAGCGATAGACTCATCGACGAGAATAAGAAGTCTCGGAATCAGGATCTGATGTTCATTGTGAAGGGACAAAAACCAGTCTAAAAAACGGCCTTCTCTCATGTGACGCCAATAGGCTCCAAGATTCTCCCATTGGTCGAGGTAAAGTGATTTATAGTGAGTGTTAAAACTGGCAAAAATCGTAGTTCCAAGAACAAAAAGCGCAGTCCCAACAGTAAAGCACAAGATAATCCATGAAGCGATATTCGTGGGCTTCAGTTTTTGTGTTCCAGTCATCAATATTCTCAAAAACAAATGAGCGTAGATGAACCCCTAGCGAAGTCTAGAGCTTTTTTCGATTACCCTACTCAGAGTGCGACAAGATCTTCCTTTTCGTTCACCTTGTCCTTCACATCAAGCATGAGTGGATAGATATCTTCTACCGATAATTTCAGAATATCCAACATCTCTTCCTTTAGATCAAACGCCCAACCATGCTTGCCAGGTGCTCCCGCGATACTCGCGCACACCCATCTGCTGAGGTGCAGCATCGATGCGTATTCCTTCTGGCTTTTACAACCGACAGGATCAAATTGAAACTCGATTGGCAGACTAATTTCTTCAGGAAAATCCCACTTTCTTAACAGTACTGCCCCAACTTCTGCGTGGTCGAAACCGAACGCCTCCTGTTCGGCATCTGAGAGCGACATATGATCGTCTTCTACTTTCGATAATACCTCTGCGTATTCTTCGGCAAAGAGTTGGTTGATTGCGATTTTGCCGATGTCATGAAGTAGACCAATCGTGTAACCCGTCGCAGGGTCACCCATTCGAATTTTCGAACAAATGGTCTCCATGACGATTGCAGTTGTCACCGAACTTAACCAACGCTCTTCACTATCGATCTCGTAGACAGCTACACTTTGTCCGACAAAAGACTTCGCGCATATCAAATTCACCGTACGGTAAATTTCTTGAAAACCTAGTCGGTTGACCGCTTCGTCGAGGCCGCTGATCGTTCCTCCTGCTCCATAATAAGCACTGTTGCTGATTCCGATCAATTTGGCGGTCAGAGAAGCGTCAAGCTGGATCAGATCCACAATCTCTTGTGCCGAAGTATCGATATGGTTCAACAGTTTCAACAGCTTGGGTAAAACTCTCGGTGCAGGAGGAAGGTTCTCCAGACGCTCAATCCATTCTTCAATACTCATCCGAGACTCACCTCCTTCTTTTCCTTCAGCACACAAACATCCAATAACCCATTTTGCATTTTTAAATGAACAGTACGATTGCTCATACCACCGGTGTCCTTGTGCTTCAAAGACAGCCCCATCGATGCCATCAATTCTTCCACGGCTTCACTGTTTCGATGACCAATTTTGAACGCATCACTACCTGTGATTGGATTCGCTCCACCCGCTATACCCACCTTCAGGGATTCGTCGTGCGCACCTTTAGACTTCAATTGAAGGACAAACTCTTTGACTCCCGTATCTGCAAAAATCAAGGGTTGCAGCTTCGACTTTTCTTCGGAGAGTTTTGAATCAGGCAACATCACATTCAAAATACCTCCTACTTTTACGATAGGATCGTAGGCGCAAACTGCAATGCATGAACCAAGCGCGTAAGCACTCAAAGTTACGTTTGGATCCTTGGATATCTCCATCTGACCGACACCAACGATAATCCTTTCGGTGTTCGTCGAGGCATTAGCACTGGACCCAAATCCTACCATAGTAGTTGACTATTCAAATCCCTTTCCTGGTGCAACCCGGAAGCAGTCCTAAATTCGAAAATATTGTGTAACGATCCGGTCAGCGGCATCATCGCTGAGAATGAGCTCAGTCAAAAATTCAGGATTGGGAAACGACTGCCCTTTCTCATGAAAATTGACCTCTTCCACATTCATCACACTCTCATTCTCTGCAAAATTGAAGCAAATCACTTGAGGAACCAACTTGAGGTCTTCAGAGGCATGAGTTCCTAAAACCAAGTAACGATGTGAGTTTATCTCTATCTGAAATCCAGGAACCATACGGCCTGATATCTGCACGAAACAAACGTTTCCCGCAAACGGGGCAGACATGATTTCGATTACACGATTCTCACCTACGTTCCACGAACCACAAAGTCGACCATCCAAAACCTGATCGTTTGACATCCACTCATTCAAATCCAGTGGTTCTGCTTTGGTCACTTCTTCGCTGGCGTGCAGGCAACTCATGAGAGAGTGAAAAGCAACAAATAGGACTGTGAATCGAAAAGGCATTTTTAAGCGACGAAAAAGCAAAACGGGATCTCCCCGTGCCCGTCAATAAACGTCTATTTTAACATTTTCTTTAAGCTTTTTTACACTTTCGTAAACAACTATTCCAACCGAAGTCGCCAGGTTCAAGGAACGCAATCCGGGCACCAATTGAGGAATTTTGAGCTTTCGATCTTCCGGAATGGATTGGTGAATTTCTTCGGAACATCCGGATCCCTCGTTTCCGAAGATTAAATAGTCTCCACGCTTGTATTCCGCGTCCCAATGTAGCTTTTTACCTCTCGTAGTGAGCACCCACTTGTCAGGCTCCACACCCGCGAAATCCTGAAATTCCTTCCAGTTTTTGTGCTCCGTCACCTTTAACTCGTTCCAGTAGTCCATACCGCTTCGTTTCAGGTTCTTCTGTGAAAGTGAAAAACCCAAAGGATGAATCAGATGCAGATGGATTCCTGTGTATGCACACAATCTTCCAATATTTCCGGTGTTTTGAGGAATTTCCGGTTGGAACAAAACAACGTTGAGGAGCGACTCCCCTTCCTTGACGTTTTCATTCTCAGTGTGCATGAATGCTATATCAATATCTTCACCTGACTTCGGCAATGAAATCCGTCTGGGCGAAGATGGAGTTTCATATGAAAATTGGCATCGCACAGATCAATACCACAGTTGGAGATTTGGCAGGAAATCTCAGCCTCATGCTTCAGGCTTATGAAAAACTTGCCCGTCAAGGCGCCGAATTAATCGTTTTTCCCGAGCTCGTCGTATGTGGTTATCCACCCCTTGATCTTCTTCAAAAACAAAGATTTATCAAAGATTGCCTGGATGCTGGAGAAGAGTTTGCAAGCAAAACAACGGTCCCTGCTCTAGTCGGCTGCCCCATTCCCTCACGACACCCTTTACCTTTCAACGCCGCTCTCCTCTGTGAAAATGGAAAGATCGCAAACTCATTTCACAAACAACTCCTGCCTACCTACGATGTATTCGACGAAAGCCGATATTTCACACCCGGTGTGCACACGAACTGCGTCAAACTGGGAGGTGTAAAGGTAAGTATCACCATCTGCGAAGACATCTGGGTTGACCCTTCAAACAATCGCTACGGAATCGATCCTGTGGACGATCTCTCCAAAGAGTCTCCCGATCTCATGATTAACCTTTCAGCGAGTCCGTGGCAAAGAGGTAAAAACGACCTACGCCTTGAATATCTGAAGAAGGCTGCAAATCGACTCGATTGCCCGGTAATTTACTGCAATTCGATCGGTGGAAATGATGAGCTCATCTTCGACGGTTACAGCCGCGTAATCTCAGCCAATGGAGAGTGTAAATTTCAACTCAAAGGATTCGAAACGGACTCGTCGGTAGTCGAGACCAATTCGTTAGAGACAAAAACTGCCATCACCCACAAAGAAGAAGAGATTAGTGAGATCAACAAAGCCCTGGTTTTAGGCCTTCGGGACTACACCCATAAATCCGGTTTTAAGAAAGCAGTTATTGGCCTAAGTGGGGGAATTGACTCCGCAGTCACCGCTGCCATTGCGGCAGAGGCACTCGGACCCGAAAACGTGCTCGGAGTGAGCTTACCTTCTGAAATATCGAGCCAACACAGTAAAGACGATGCAAAGGACCTCGCTCAGAACCTCGGAATTCAATACGAAAGCATTCCAATAGCACCAACGGTAGACGCGGTCGAAGGAAGTCTGAGTAAGATGTTCGAAGGTCAGCAAATTGATGTCACTGAGGAAAATATCCAGGCCCGTAGTCGAGGGATTATTCTCATGGCGCTTTCCAATAAATTCGGATCGATCCTCCTGACAACCGGAAACAAAAGTGAGGTTGCTGTGGGCTATTGCACCCTATATGGCGACATGGCAGGAGGCCTGGCAGTTCTGTCTGATGTCTTCAAAACGGCGGTCTATGATCTTGCTCGATTTATGAACAAAGAACGGGAGGTGATCCCAATTTCCACTATCGATAAACCTCCATCAGCTGAACTCCGCCCTGACCAGAAGGATGAAGATTCTCTTCCGCCCTACCCCGTGTTGGATTCAATCCTGCGCATGTATGTAGAAGAACACATGACCCGACGTCAGATCACCGAAGAAGGTTACGAAGAAGGCATTGTTTTGGATGTGGCAAACAAAGTGGACCGCAACGAATACAAAAGAAAACAAGCTCCTCCTGGCCTCAAGGTCACACCTCTCGCGTTTGGAATCGGACGCCGAATCCCAATCGTCCAAAAATACACCGGCTAATCATGAAAGGTTCCCAAAATTCACCGTTTCAACGCGCCCTAAAGTCCATTCCCGGAGGCGTGAATTCACCTGTTAGAGCATTTGGTTCAATCGGCGGTGAGCCTTTTTTCACCGAAAGAGCACAAGGGCATAAGCTCATCACTACTGATGGAAAGACATTAATTGACTACGTCGGCACTTGGGGACCAGCGATTCACGGTCACAATCACCCGGAAATCAAATCCGCGATCGCCGAAGCGCTGGAGAAAGGAACAAGCTTTGGCACTCCAAATACCTACGAAGTGCCTATGGCGGAGCAGGTAATCGCTGCAGTTCCTTCAGTTCAAAAAGTACGCATGGTGAACAGCGGGACAGAGGCGACGATGTCCGCCCTGAGGCTGGCCAGAGGGTTCACTCAACGGGAAAAGATCATCAAGTTTGAGGGTTGCTACCACGGTCATAGCGACGCGCTTCTGGTGAAAGCTGGCTCAGGAGCCCTTACTCATGGCAATCCAGACAGCGCTGGCGTCACCCAACAGGCGGCAAGTGATACCATCCTTTTGCCATTCAACGACCTGAATGCAGTAAACCAAGCTTTCGAGCAAAATCCTCGGCAGATCGCAGCCGTTATTCTCGAGCCATTTCCTGCCAATATGGGTCTTGTCTTACCCGATGAAGACTTCCTCACCAATCTTCAAAAAATCGCTCATGAAAATGGCACACTCATCCTTTTTGACGAGGTAATGACAGGATTTCGCGTCGCTTTCGGTGGGGTTCAAGAGTTACTCGGTATCACACCGGATCTAACTGCAATGGGTAAAATTATAGGAGGCGGATTGCCAGTCGGCGCTTTTGGCGGCCGGACCGAGATTATGGATTTTCTGGCGCCCATCGGCCCGGTTTATCAAGCGGGAACACTCAGCGGAAACCCCTTGGCGATGGCCGCAGGTCTGAAGGCTCTCGAACTACTCGTTCAACATGATCCTTATGATCGCCTCAACGAGTTAACCCTGAAACTTCGAAGTGCGATGCTGGAATCATTCTCTGCGAAAGGAATTCCTGTTCAAATTCCAACCGCTCCTTCCATGCTTTCGATATTCTTTTCTGAAAACCCGGTCAGAAGCTTTTCAGACGTCATGAGCTCTCGAAAAGAGCTCTTCAAACCACTGTTTCACGGTTGCCTGGAGAAAGGTGTCTTCCTTCCTCCTTCACCCTTCGAAGCTTGGTTCATCAGCTGTTCGCACGACGAGACAGCCATTGATCAGACTTGCGAAATCATGTCTGAAGTCATCAAAACCATCTAACAACTTCATTGTGGCAGACTCTCCTAAACCTAAGTCACTCTACACTATCAAGCTAACTCCTGATCAAATGGAGAAGCTCAAGGGTTACCTGGATCATCATCTTTGGTCTTACTACGAGGTCGATCATGCTCTCTTCGGATTCAAGGGAGACAAGGTAAACGTGGTCGGTTACAAAAGTGGAAAACTGGTCATTCAAGGAAAGAAAACCGAGGATTTCGTAACCAATATCCTGGAACCTGAAATAACCAAAGAAGCCCTTCTTGGGTACGATGAAGTGCATCACCCAGAGTGGTTCGAAGCTCATGCTGGCCTCGACGAAAGCGGGAAAGGTGACCTTTTTGGACCTTTGGTCGTTGCAACGGTCATCGCCGATGGAGATATGGTCAGAGAGTGGATGGCTAAAGGAATCCGCGACAGTAAATCCGTGACCAGCGATCGAAAGATTTTCGATCTTGAGAAACAAATCAGAGAAACCAAAGGTGTGATCATTGAAACTGCGTGGGCCAACATGCCGAAGTACAATAAGCTTTACTCAAAAATTGGTAACCTCAACAAACTCCTCGCATGGTTTCACGCCAGAGCCCTCGAAAATGCCCTCGACAAACGCATGGTGGACTGGGGACTTCTGGACCAGTTCACGAAACAACCTCTCACGCAGCGATTATTGAAAAAACACAGCGGTTTTGACTTAAAGCAGAGAACAAAGGCTGAAGAGGACCCGGTAGTCGCTGCAGCCTCGATCATCGCTCGAGCCCAATACGTAAAGTCGATCAAGAAACTGGAAGAAGCTGCAGGTGTCACACTTCCGAAGGGATCAGGAGCTCAAGCCAAGAAGGCGCTCGGAGAGCTCATTGCTAAGATCGGCAAAGACGAAATTCACCAATTTGCCAAACTTCACTTCAAAACAGTAGCAGAAGTGACTGGGTCATGAATCTTTCCTGAGCGATACGAAAACCGTCGTTCCATGGTTACGGTTATCCGCACTCTTTGCAACTGATTCAATCCGGATATCACCACCATAAACTCTCACCAGTTTTTTCACCAAACCCATACCATATCCGGTGCCTTGCTCGTTCAACGTTCCGGCCCTTCGTGTCACTTTCTTTGGATCGAAGATGATAGGCATTAGGTTCTGAGGAATACCCATTCCATAGTCCTTGATCGCCAGCTCAATATGCTCAGAATTATCGTTTGAGGAGATCTCAATTTTAGAATTTGGGTAGGAAAACTTAATCGCATTGCTGATCAGGTTTGAAATCACCACGTGGATGAGAGAGGTCGATTCTGCTATGACACCAATACCCTCAGGAACCTTGTTTTCCAGCACAAGACCCTTCTGAATGAGCATGTCTTCGAAACCATGAAGCGCCCCTTTGATTTGTTTCAAGAGATCAAGAGATTCAAGTTCCAAACGAGTCACATCTTCTTCCAACAAACCTTTTTTTCGCACCAATTCGATCGTATCGAGGCACTTTTGCATCGATTCCCTAACCTTGGGACCAATCACCTCAGGCGCACCATCTCCTTCTTCAATCAACTCCACAAGCGTGCGACAAGCGACCAACGGATTCCTGAGATCATGTGCAAGAATATGAATCAACTCCTGTTGCTCCTGCACTCTTTTCAAAATCTCAGCGGCATCGTTTAAACTGCGAATTTGTGTGGAGACCCGCGCGTTCAGCTCGGCAGCTTTGAAAGGTTTGGTAATGTAATCTACCGCTCCACAATCAAAAGCCTCCGTCATATATTCCATCTCATCACTGGCCGTGAGGAACATCACAGGTATTCTGCTAAACCGCGGGTCGGCTTTCAACAGCTTCAATACTTCCAAGCCATTCATCCCCGGCATCATGTAATCCAACAATATCAGATCAGGAAATTTCAACTCGACAACTTCCAAAGCTTGCTCACCCGACGTCGCGATAAAGAGCTCATATCCACTCTTACTTAAAATTTTCTGGAGGACGGTGCGGTTGAAGGCAATGTCGTCTACAATTAGAATTTTTCTCTGATTTTTGTTGTTAGGCGGTTCCATATGTATCCGTATATAAGAGAGTTGATCAACAGACTACGTATTGTTTAATCGGTCCAAAAGTGAAATCACAAAAGCAAAAAATTCCTAGTTCTGTTTTAATTGTAGATGACAGTGAAGAATTCAGGATGGTGTATGAGACAATCCTCAAAGCAATGGGCGTTTATGATATTAAAGAAGCCTCTGATGGAATTGTGGGTTACCGAGAATTTGCGATGAACAAATACGATCTGGTGATCATGTCCTATCAGCTTCCTCGCAAATCCGGCCTTGATGTCCTGGCTGACATGAAAGCCACACGACTCTCCGCACGAATCATCATACTCACCGCTGAAAATGATAAACGCACTGTGATGAATTGCATCAATGCCGGAGCAGATTACTTCATTCAGAAAGACCTCTCGGTAAAGGAGCTAAAAGCTAAGCTTAAAGAGGTCTTCAATAAAATCTTGTGATTTCAAGAATGTAATCGTGATGATCGAAGTTCCTAAAGCGTCCGATATCGGACACTACCCCATCGTTTTCGGACATCAACGCTTAGCTGTTCCCAACAATCATTCTGTTAAAATACCGCAAAGACTCTAAAACTGATCTTGATAGAGCACTCCTAACGTCCATACCCACTTCTACACAAATCGGGCACAAATCCTGCGTTTCTATCAGGTATGGAATCAGCGCCTATCATTAAATTAAAAAAAGTATTTAAAGATGTCGGACAAAAGCATCAGCGTTTTTTTATCTTAAACGACATCGATCTGAAAGTATCACACGGGGCATTTTTGAGTATCATGGGACCTTCGGGTGCAGGAAAATCCACCCTACTCCACATTCTGGGGATGCTCGAGATGGCAAGTGAGGGAGAGTATTACTTCATGGATCAAGCAGTTCATGAACTTTCTGAAAAACAGAGGACAGAAATCTATCGCAACGAAATCGGTTTTGTCTTCCAACAATTTCACTTGGTGGATGATCTCACCGTCTACGAGAATATCGAACTTCCACTTCTCTATAAAAAGACATCAGCCAAAGAACGAAAAAGTCACGTCTGCGACATGCTTGATCGATTTCAGATCGTGGGCAAAAAAGACCTTTTCCCGGAACAACTCTCAGGTGGACAACAACAGCTGGTCGCTATTGCTCGCGCCATTGTAGCGAACCCAAGTGTCATCTTCGCAGACGAACCAACCGGTAATCTCCACTCCGATCAGGGACGTGAAATCATGGAACTTCTCAAGAAACTTAATACTGAAGGAACCACTATTATTCAGGTCACCCATTCCGAGACTAACGCAGCCTACAGTGATGAAATCATCCGTCTGGTGGATGGTCGTATTGAAACCCCACAATAAACATAATCCTGATATGATAAGACTTGCTCTCATTTTAGCCTTAGTTCATTCCGGGATCCTCACTGCTCAGGAAACGACATCACTTCCACTCAGTCAGGAAACCGCCATTTCGATGGCACTGCAAAAAAACTTCAATATCCGTATCGAGCAGATCGATCCCCAAATTCAGAAACAGGTTATTCGTCAGGCAAAAAGTGAATTCGATCCCAATTTCAGTGCTTCCTATTCAGAATCAATGGATGCCCTAGGACTTGAGAGCGATTTATCCAAAGCTTCGATTGAGGGCAAACTTCCCTTTGGCACAAGTTACGAGATTGGAGTCCGCTCAGAAAGTGTTGTTAGCGAATCATACAGTCATTCGGGATTTGGAGGAATTACGATCACTCAACCCATCCTCAAAGGGTTTGGTCTCAACACCAATTGGGCGTTCGTCAGAATAGCTGACAAACAACATAAACTCGAAGAATGGGAACTCAAACAAACTGCAATGGATGTTATTTTTAGGGTCATCACAGCTTACAATGCCTACTTCCTTGCGAAACAAAATGCAGATATCGCTGTCCAAAATCGGGATCTTGCCAAAAAGTTGATTGAGGATAACCAGAAACGCATCGAACAAGGCATGATGGCTCCGGTGGACATTGCAGTAGCTGAAGCAGAACTGGCCGTGCGTGATGAACGCGTACTAAGAGCACAAAGTCAGTTCGGTATCCAACAGAACAACCTAAAGAAACTTATCCTTGATGACTTCTCCACCGCAACTCAAACGAATCTCAACATCAATCAACTACCTACCGTATCTGAACCTACCACCAGCTTACTCAATGACTTTTATGCTGCTTTGGAACAACAGCCCGAACATCGTATTCAGCAAATAGGATTGGAAATCGAAGCTATCCGTTTGCAACGCGCTCAAAACCAAACGCTTCCGGAAATCTCTATCGAAGCAAGTTATGGAAGAAGCTCCCTCGGAACTTCACCGTGGAATAGTCTCAAAACTTTGTCTGATGGGAGAGAAGAACACAGCTTTGGTGCGCGGTTGAATTACCCAATACTCAACCGAAACGCACAAGCCAGTTGGGAAATCTCAAAACTCAGGCTTCGTAAACAAGAACTCGCCATCGAACAGCTGAAACAGGAAATCATGCTGGACCTACATTCCCAAATTCTCTTAGTCGAAACGAATTGGGAACGCATCCAAGCCAGTAAAAAGGCCCGGGACCTTTCGAATCTCATGCTCGAAGCAGAACAAAAAAAGCTCAAAGCAGGAACCAGTTCCACCTTCGTCGTGCTAAGATTGCAAAATGATGTCGCCAATGCGCAAATTCGCGAGTTCCAGGCAATTAGCGATTACCACATCAGCCAAGCTCGTCTGGGCCGTCTGAAGGGTACGTTGTGAGGTTATCAAAACTCCTTCCACAAAAACAATTAGACACCACTGCTCACCAATTTCGGCTGCAAAACCTTAAGTTGCTCATTCGAAATGGATTCTTACAGAAAACCGGTTTTTTAACAACTAATCACTCAAATCTGCACGAATAGCTGTAGTTATTTTGGAGAAAGAGATTCAATCGCTTTTCAAAAAAAATTGCTTAAAAATTAGCGAAATTAGCTGTTACATAAATGCATATCCAGAGCAGTTATAAATCTAATAAGTTAGTTTTTTAGGCGACATCTTTGGGCTGCAACCAGATCGAGTCTCAGAGAACACAATCTGTAAATTACAGCTATTTCTCCATAAAGTTGTAGGTTATCTTGTTCAGTAATGATGACGCACTTTCGTATCAGACTTGAATATCCTAATGTTAAAACCGAATTTTCAAGTATATCAACGATCACAACTCCTCGACTTCCAAGTCATCAAACCAGCCCATGTCGTCCAAAGAACCCAAACCGATCTTCCCGGGTAGTCCGTATTCCTCATCTTCAGCACTAACCATCTCTTCACCATCCATGAATGCAGTCACACGGTCGCCTACTCGTTCCAATATCACGGTGTGCCATTCGTTATCTGGCAAACCCACTCCACCCATGTTCACGGGACCTCTTTGCCCATCAGATATCTTTTGAAATCCAGTATTACTACGATCCGGAGGACTCAGAATTAAGAATCCATATTGCGAAGAATCCACAAAGGCAAAAAGCAACACTAAATCTGCAAATCGATTGCTTTCAAAGTCTTCGGTAGACTTCACTCTGACTTTCATTCTGAAATCACCCTCAATGACTTCATCTACCAAGCTATACTCACCGGGATGATTCCCGTTCGCTCTCAGATAATCTGTAGTGGTAATACCCCACGCCCAATTTCCATCCAACTGTTTGATGTCCCATCGGTCTTGATTGACCTGACGATGATGCACTAGATCTCCAAATACCAGATCCTCTCCAAATCGAGAAGTCTCAGCTTCGCGATAATTGATCTTAACTTCAGCGAATTCAGACACACGCTTGCCATCAGATGTGTTGTATTTAAAGGAATCCCCTTCTCCGGTATTTTCGGACACCCTGGAATAAACAAGTAAATCTCCCTCCTGCTCGATGTTTCCCCCATCAGGCGAAGTAAAAGACTCAATCGAGATGCGGTCACCTTCGCGATCTGTATCATTTCGCAACACATCGATTTCAATCTCTTTCACCCATGAAAAAGCTACTACCTCATCATCATGAACAGTTGGAGCCAGATTCGGATCGACCTGAACCGTCACCGACGCCGGATCAGACTCATCCTTTCCATCCGTTATCACATATGTGAACTGATCGAACCCTGTAAAATCAGGATTTGGGGTATAACGCACAGTGCGATTGTTGAGTTCCAGTGTTCCATTT
>JAKSBQ010000042.1 GCA_022361075.1 Opitutales bacterium
CTAAAATTAGTCCTTCTTTCGGACTTCATCCGTGGTGGGTTGGAAAAGAAAACGACGATTGGTTTGACCAACTAATTTCGATTCTCGACACCCACCCCAAAGCTGGAATCGGTGAAATCGGACTGGACAAATGGATTAAGAATTCCTCTTTCGAGAAACAAAAAGAGGTTTTCGGGAAGCAACTTCATCTCGCAAGTGATCGCAGTATCCCTCCAACAATTCATTGCCTCAAAGCATGGGGAACCATGCTCGAAATGCTGACGGACTCTCCTATTCGCAAAACTGGCTTCCTCCTTCACTCCTACTCAGGTCCATCGGAGCTGGTCTCAAATTTTCTGGATCTCGGGGCTTACTTTTCGATTTCCGGATACTTCGCGAGACCCGACAAAGTGAAAAGGCTCGAAGCTTGGAGAAGAGTTCCAATCGATCGATTGTTTGTTGAAACCGATGCTCCGGACATGTCGCCGCCCTCGAATCTTGTGAGGGCTGAGATTTTCGATACCAACGAATCGCTCATCAACCACCCTCGAAATATTATTTCAATCTACCAGTGGGTGGCCGATTTTTACGGAATTCAAGTGGACGATTTGAAAATGCAAGTGATCCAAAACTTCAACGGTTTGTTCAACAGATGAGTGCGGTTCTACTTACAACCAAACAGATTCTGTTCTCTAATCAACTCAACCACTTTCGCAGGCACAAAATCTTCCCAACTTGGATCTCCGTTAATAATTTTGTCACTGATCACTTTGGAGGGATGGTAGGGCAGTGGATGAGCGGGAGTCGGTAGATCCACAATGTAATCGTTGCCCATCAAATACATGTGCAAGTGATAGAGGTGCTCAGGCAAATTCAAATCCTTCGCACACAGCGGTTCTCCTGTCGATTCGTTTACCGAAGGATAAACATACATTTTCAGCCGACTTTTAAACAATCGACCGAATGATTCCAGGATGCCTCCAGGCAAATCCTCATAGTATTTTTCGTTGAATATTTCCTTCAGTAAAGGCTGGCCAATTACGATTCCGATCAGGTGGTCGGTGTAACGCTCCAAATAGTGTTGGAGCCTATAAAACTCTCCCATGCCGGAGATCAAAACATGTTTTCGCATGCTTCCGATGCAATCCACTCGTGCTAGAAAATCATCGTAGTCAATCTCACCTCCCGTGAGCAAATTACGCATGGTGATCTCCATGATTTCGATTGGGCGTGAGCCTTCAATTTCCCCTTCCTGAAGGAAACGAGCCCGCGCCTTCTCCATCATGTCGATGTTCACTTTGGTGACCGGCCTGAAGAACCCGCGCTCCATGAGGATCGATTTTTTATAAAAGGTATCGCTCGGCTGGAGAATTTCTCCATCGGGGGAAAAAAGGGCAGCTTTACAAATCCCGCCCTGCACCATTTTCAGTGAAGCGATTCGATTGTCGTGCTTCTCAAGATCGTCACCTGACATTCTGAACATATCAATCTCGATGCGGTCCTCTCCAAGATTGTCTTTTAAAGACCCTAGAAGTAGATCCAAATTGTCCCAAAACATGTAGGCTGCGTAGATAAGATTCACTCCCATCATCCCGATCGCTTCTTGTTGCTGGAGCGTATCGTTGTCGAGCAAACGGTAATGCAATATCATTTGATTTACCGGACCTCCGGGCCGCATTTGCAGTCGAATACCGGTCCATGCATGGCAATCACGGGGTGTTCGATAACCCTTTGCCACCACGGTATTTGCAAATACAAAAAAACGGGTATCTGAACCCCTTTTTACTGAGAGACGTTCCTGCAAAAGGTAATATTCGTGATCGAGCATCTCCAACAAACGCTCTTCGCTCACGTAGCGTTCGGCAGGTCCGTAAATCGCATCACTGAAGGTCATGTCATACGCCGACATCGATTTCGCAACCGTACCGGCGGCCCCTCCTACTCGAAAGAATGATCTTGCGACCTCTTGGCCCGCCCCGATTTCGGCAAAGGTTCCATAGAAACTGTTGTCGAGATTGATCTGCTGCGCCTTTTCATGCGTGCTGAATTTGGAAGTAGTGACTGATGCGGATACTGCGGTCATACAAGATCAGATAGTTGAATAGGTGTGCAAACCTACCCTGCTGTCTTGGTCGTTCAAACAGTTTTTTCAGATTTTTCAGACTTGTCATTCAAGTATTAGCCTGGCTTGTCAGCCCGAAGTCAGCTCGCCGTCTTTCATCTGCAACAGTATCTTTTCTTCACCGTAAACGATTCCCCCGCCCGACCTTCCGATGATATCCATGAGTTCGATGTCATTGATCATCCGCACATCGGTGTGTAAACAATTTTTTACTGCCTCGAAATCAAAAAAATTATTACGTTTAGGCGTTTCATTCTCCGCATTATGAACAACTATCGAAACCGGAATTTCCTTGTTCTGAACAAATTCAATGCTCGGCGAATCGCTTCCTCCGGGTTTCGTCAAAAGTATTAAACCAACCAGCACACTGCAAATCGCTACCGAAGCCACAACCGATCTTCTGGTATTCACTTGCCGCCGTCGGCATTCCAATCCTTCCCCGACTCCATCTAACTCCGACCAATCCGGAATCTGTTCGTGGTAGATCTCGCACAACAATTCGTCTTTATCGGACGTTTTCATACTCCCTCCTTTCGAGAATCTTTTTCATTTTCTTACGAATCCTGGCTAATTTGGATTCAAGAGCTTTCACGGTCGTTTGCTCCCTATCGGCAATTTCCACTCTCCTAATTTTCTCCCAATAGACTTCTCTCAAGAGCTTCGCTTCTTCTGAATCAAGGCTATCGATAGCCTGTTCTAATTTCGCAAACACTTCATTTGGATCAGCGAGCGTCTCATCTTCATCCAACCCACTAAAATCGGGAGTTTTCCCATGTTTTCGAAGGAAATCGATGGATGAGTTTTTACATGTAATAAAACACCACGATCTCAATTGCTCTTCAGTCTTCCACTTCACCTTCGCCTTCGTGAGTTTAATCAATACTTGCTGCAGCACATCCCGCGCATCCGCCTCATTTCCATTCACGAACTTGAGGATACTCGCGAATAGGTATCCTTTGTATTGCTCGTAGAAAATGGAAAAGACCTTGCTACTTCCCATTCGGATCCCCCGAGCAAGAAACTGAGGGTTTTTCAGCACTGAAAAATTTATAAACTGTGAACACTCGATACCTGAACTATCGCAATTTGCCAATCACTTGATCCACAATCTGAGTCGCCTCTCGAGTGCCGTTCACGATCAAGAGATTTGTGTCTTCATGAAAGCGCACTTTCGTAGGCTGGCTAAATTCCCTCAAATCAAGTGCCGTTTGAAGGGCAGTCGTTACCGATTCGATCGGGTAGTTTTCGAGAATTTCATCTAATTTATGAGTCCAAAAGGCGAGTTGATCCTCGCGAGAATGGCGGATATTCCGGGTTGCGCCAGTGTAAAACCAAATACCTTCGACTTTATCCCACCTTGGATACCTTCCGTTACGGGTTTCGAAGTTCGATAACATGTTGAAAACGCTGTCCAAAGTCACCGATTTGAGTTTAAACGCCGGAATTTTGTGATCCGACGACGAATCATCAGCAAGTGTTACTACATTTGCATCTGGACCCACCACATCCGCTAATGCCTTCACTAAATCTTTTTCGGTACCACCTTTGAAATCGATGTCGAAACGCTTCACCTCCTTCTCTTTCTTTTCGATCAGAACCTTCCCAATCGACTTGGATTGAGTTTCCAATTGTTGCTTCAATCGGGCGAGGTGCTCCTCTTCTTTTTCGCGATCCTGTTCGGAATACTTAGCGTAATCGCCGAGTCCGTTTTCCAGTAAGATTTCGAGGTAATCCACATTGGTTCTCTTGAGATTGATGATATCCCATTTGGACGCGACTAGTTCGTGCTCGAGTGTTGTGATTCGCTCAGCTAGCTCGCTGTCGGCGGACGTGCTGAGAACTCCAAAAACGCTAAGCATAGCTAGAGTGAAGAGAATTTTGAGAGTGTTTGATTTCATAACGAAGGGTCTGGATTTTAAATATTTCACCACTTAGACGATGAATTCTGCAAAACCCCTCGAATTAATTAACAAAACTCAGAGTTTCACCTAATTCACCTGATTCTCGTAGAGCTTCCGGTAAAGCTTTGAGCTCAGCATGAGTTCATCGTGGGTGCCCTGAGCCACAAGTTGTCCTTTATCCAAAACAATGATGCGATCCACGAATCTGATGCTGCTGAATCGATGTGCGATGATCAATGCGGTCACACCTTTGAAGAGATTTGCGAGGGCCAATTGAATCTTCTCTTCGCTCTCACTATCGAGGGCCGAGGTTGCTTCGTCCATGACCAAAACCGGCGCTTGTTTCAGAAACGCTCTAGCCAGCGCGATGCGTTGTTTTTGTCCCCCGCTGAGGTTAAGACCGCGTTCGCCAGTTTGCGTTTCATAACCCAGAGGCAGAGACATGATAAAGTCATGAATATAGGCTTTTTTCGCCGCATCGATTATTTGTTCCTTGCTCGCCTCAGGATTGCCAAGCAGCAAATTTTCACGGAAAGTTCCTGAAAAGAGCACAGGATCCTGGGCAACGACAGCCAGATGGTTCCTCAAATCTGTGAAGCTCAATTCACGCACGTCGACGCCATCCATTCGGACCGAACCGCCTTTCACATCAAAAAATCTAGGGAGTAGCTGAATCAGCGTCGATTTTCCCGCCCCACTGGGCCCCACCACAGCTACCTTTTCTCCTGACTTCACCGAAAAGGTGACGTTTGAAAGTGTAGGTTCGTCCCCATAAGCAAAATCCACTCCCTCAAAATCGATTTGGCCCTCCGCCTCCGAATATGGTGTCGGACTCCCAGGTTCTTTGATCTGAACCTCCTGGTGAGTAACCGCTTCAAGTCGCTCAAGCGCACCTTGCCCGCGTTGAAAGCGATTGGCCAGTACACCGATCTTCTTCACTGGCTCGTAGCACATGTAGAGTGCACCAAGGAGAGCAACAAATTCGGACTGCGTGATATCCAGGAAGAATGCTGAAATAAATGCGAACCCCACCCCAATCGTGGTGATCACTTCAATCGTCGGAGAAAGTGCATGGTAGTAAACGACCACTTTGATCTGAGTCTGGAGAAACTCTTTCAACCGACCGGAGAAGCGCTCAAAAAAGGAGCCTTCTGCATTAAATCCTCGGATCTCGCGACAACCGAGCACGGCATCGGTCACTTTGTCGGAAAGGTCGCCCAGCTCCTCTTGTTGCTTACGCGCTTTACGAAATAGCTTCTTACCGAAGGACTGAACAGGAATCACACAGATCGGGATCACCAGCAAAGAAGCCATCATGATCGAAAACTGGGGATTTTTGATCGACATGTAGACGAGAAATCCGATGGCCGAAAGCAGCTGAAGAGGTTGTTTAACTACATCATTCGCGGCCTCAGTGAAAGTCTGCTGAACGATTGTGCCATCAGCTGTCAGGCGTGAAATAAGCTCACCAACCCCCATCTTGTTGAAGTAACCCACTTGAATATCCAGCAGCTTTTTATAGTACTCACTGCGGATTTTCATGAGAATCTCGAACCCCCCTTTGTTGACGTAAATCGCGTTCAGGTAGCCTGCCACACCTCGAATCGCAAACACAGCCGGGATTGCAAGCACGGTCAAAACCATGCGACTGGTTTCCATTTCGGTCTCAGTATCACTGAACACCCATGGCAACACTTTGTAGAGGATGAACGGAATCGAGAACCCGCTGGCGATCGCAAAGATCACTCCATAAAAGATTCCCCAATAGTAATGAACGCGCACACTGCGCATCGAGACGATGTAGGCCCAGAACTTTTTCATCGGCAAAATTACGTCCCGAAAGTGTCTGCCATTCCACTACCCGAAGGCAAGGCCTCATTTTTTACTCCTCGCCAGAAATCAGATGCACAATCCCTGCAGGATTTTTGATCCACAGCGCATCGAAATCCTCCGGCAATGGCTCGATCTCGTCACACCGTACGGCACCGCCCGATTTCAAAAGCTCTGCAGCTGCTTTTGTGTCATTGGTAACGATCTCCAACCAAATCTCAGCCTGACTCATATTCGGCGAACAGTCCACCCAAAGGGTTTTATCTCCAAACTTGAAGGCTACCGTGTCATCACACGACTTGGGTACACGCTCAAAACCAAGAGTTTTCTCATAAAATGCAACAGTAGGCTCCCATTGATCAGGAGGAGTTTTGATGGCAAGATTGTTGCCAGGGGTGAATTTAGCGGGTGAATCAGGCATATTACTTAGATGAAAGAATATTACTATAAATCAAATGGAACTGTCCGTCTCTGCCATCGAGGCAAATAATACATTGTATTACTAAGACAGTTTTATTAATTTTTGCGGTGCTATAAGCACAGATGAACGAAGAGCTTAATAATAATTCCGAATTCGAACAAGAAGGTATAGCTCACAAAACACCTCCTGTTCCAAAAGAGCGCTACGATCTTAGGATTCTTGGTTCACTAAGAAGAATCATCAGAGCAATTGATATTTATTCACGTAAACTTGCAAGTGACCATGGGGTAACCGTTCCTCAACTCATGTGCATGATGAAAATCGATGAGTTAGGGGCCATGACGATTAAAAAGTTATCTGAAGAAATCTATCTCAACCCTAGCACGATCGTTGGCATAGTAGACAGACTGGAAAAAAACCAAATTCTCACTCGCGAGAGATCAGTAAGAGATAGAAGAAAAGTCCGTATTCATCTGACCGAAAAGGGAAAAACCATGCTGGCAAGTTCTCCTCCACCTCTTGAACAAGGGCTTTCCGAAGCAATTGAAGCACTTCCTGAATTGGAGAAACTCACCATAGCTTCATCCCTTGATAAGATTATTTCTCTGATCGATAAAAGCACACCCAACGAAATTGAAATGCATACCATTCCCCAGGAACCTGTGCTCGAGACTGTCTCCAACCTCCATGAGGTAGATGACTCGGTAAGCTAACTAACGCTTCGGGTGCGCTCATGACCATATGCCTCGCGCTGCTTGGATTTTGGCCTTCATCGTTAGATCTATATTTATTGGAAATGCCCTAGCTGATGTTGAACCGAGCTCTAACTTCAGATCCAAGGGCTTTCTTTATAGGATCTAGCCAAGGTTCGTAGTTTTTCCATTGCTCCACTCCGCTTTTACTTATGGGTCTACGTACTTGTTCCGAGCTCGGAGTTTTCACGTCACGTTCACTTTTATAAAACTCCAGACAAGATCGTTCAAATTCCAACCCACAGAAGTCGAGCATCCTTCGTAACTGAGATTCTAAATCGTCGACAACATCCTCATGCTGAACGCGTAATACGAAGTCCGGCAACACTTCGTCCCAATGATCCATGAGGCGAATGTAATCCTTGTAGTAACGACCCATCGATTCCTGATCGTAGGAAAAGTCCTGCCCTTCTCCAAAAAGTTGCTTGTAGCCGCTGAAGCAACACGCCATAGGATGCCTTCTGGCATCGATGATTTTCGCGTTCGGAAGAATCATTCGGATAAGACCTATGTGCATGAAGTTATTCGGCATCTTATCGATAAAGAAAGGTGCTTTTCCACGATACACTTGTGTGTTTTCGGTAAACTGCTCGCCAAATCTTCTGAAATAGCTCTCATCAAGATCCCATAAAATCTCGGGGTAATTTGAAACCTTTTCACTGGCTCGACCTCTAAGTGTTTGCGCAAGGCCGAGTATGTTGTGGAGCTCCATCGTTCCATCAACTTGTGAGTGCGAAGCCAATATCTGTTCCAGCAAAGTTGACCCTGCTCTGGGTAAGCCGAGTATGAAGATCGGGTCTTGGGCTTGATACCCATGATTGCCACGACTGGAAAAGAGATCTTCAGTGCAAGTCTTTATCTGAGCATCCACCATCTCCTCAGTTTTGTCTGCACTGTAACCCGAACGAAGACTTTTGAGGTTGTTTCCTATTTTGTAGTAGTGAAATGAGTTCTCAAAGTCTTTTTGATCCTCAAGTGCTTTACCAACCGCAAAGCATAAATGGGCACGGTCTTCATCAGGTGTTGAGCGATCATCCGCCATAAGCTTCATCTGATCGATTTCTGAGCCCGAAAACTTGTAGGTTTTCGTGTTTGCAAGACTCCAGTAAGCATCACCATACGAGGGTCTGATGTGATACGCTTTCTGATAACTCGAAACTGCGTCATCTATCGAACCAACTGCTTTCTGAGCGTGGCCCAGCATCACCTGAACACCTGCTTTATCGAGATTACTGTTCAGACATTGCTCATACAAATCCATCGCTTCTTGCATCCTACCAAGACCTGAAAAGGCAGATGCTGCTGAAATTTTGAAACTGGGATTGTCCGGCTGCTTTTTCAGCAAAACTTCGCACTGCTCGTTTGCCTTCTCGAATTTACATTTCCGGTTTAGTACTTTGACGTAATCCAACCTCGCGCCCAGATGGTCAGGGTATAACTCAACGCAACTTTCTAATATGAACTCTGCATCATCAAATACCTTAAGTTTCATGCCTATCTCGGCAAGTAGACGCATGCCCTCAACATGGTGTTTATTTTGCTGGAGAAACTGACGACAAAGCTGCTCCGCCTTAAAGAGCTTTCCGTCATGAAACAAGTCCTTCGCATTGAGCAATGGTTGTGGCAAATTTTGCAGGTATTCAGCCTGTGCTTGAGCAAACATCGCTTCTCTCTTTTTTCCAGACTGAGAATAAAGCAGGGCCAGATTTTTCCAGGCAGCTAATAGAGCTGGATTGAGTTCCAGTGCCCTTTTAAAATTTTCAATCGAACTGGCTAGATCTGCCTGCGCGTAAAAATTATAAGCTTTCTCCTGATAAGCTCTCGCATGAAGAGGAAGCTTTGAATGGAGTTTGTCCAAAATATGGAGCGCACCTAGATGATCTTTTTTATAACGACTGGCAACTGCCTGTGTGTAAAGAACCTCCCCTTCCAGGTAAGCATCCATTCCTTCCTCAATGCAAGGATTGAGTCGTTTGATCGCTTCGTCAAACTTGGCACTTTGAATCAACTTCTTTGCATCGGTTAAACAAGCTTGGATTTTGGATTCGTTAGAAGATTTTGACATCTGATTTATAAATATTTCTTCGACCCACTATCTGTCATTAACTGAAAAAGGACAGATCCTAAGATCTGCCCTTGATTATAGAGATTTCTAAAAACTAATTAATAAAAATCATATGTGAACTTCACTCCGACAGTTCTCGGCCTGTTCGTGACCACGTGTGGAGTAAACTGCTGCGCATCGATGTAGATCGCACTCGTTTCGTTCGTTACATTATCAACGAATAGTTCAGCAGTCCAATCATGGGCTGCCACACCAATCGCTAGATTCAACACTGTCGAAGCTTCTTGAATGTAACGACCTCCGGGGATTCCATCCTCGTTGATGAGGTCGGTGTTCGGAGCCGCACCGAGGAAAGCATCAGCTTCACGTTTGATACTCAGACCGGAACCTCCAACCTGGTAAACCCTCTGCATCGTGTCTTCCACAACATAAGCATCCATTTTCAGCCCTGATAGACTTTCACCCTTATAGTTGAGAGTTCCGCGAAGGTACCCCATCAGGCTCTCAAGTCTACCGACATCAGGAATTTCAAACTGATAGAACGCCCTCAAGCTTCCTGAAAAATCAGCTGAAAAGGGTAATTCGCTACCCACAGGTGCAGCGATTCCCTGAAGCTCAGCATTCAGTCTGGTAATTTCCGTATCGAGGAAACTCGCTGCACCCGAAATGATTAGATTCTTCGCAGCCCAATAAGTGAATTCTGCATCGAGTCCCTTAATCTCGGCGTCGCCCACGTTGTCTGCAAACCAGAGGAAATTAATGTTGGTAGGATCAAATCGGGAAGTCTGAAGGTTCTTAATCTCAGACTTGTAAGCCGTCATGTTCAACCGAAGCGTGTTATCCAATAACTCGCTCTTCATTCCCACCTCATAGTTTTCCAAGTCATCCGTTTGTGAATAAACCGGAATACGGAATCCCTCGAACACACCTGTTTGATTATTCGCCTGACCACCGCCCACACGGTTGGTAACAGGTGGACGGAATCCTTGAGAATAGTTAGCAAACAACATGATATCCTCGTTCACTCTCCAGTCCAGAGATGCCTTGTAAATCACATCCTCAGCATGAAGTACACCGTTGTCATCCAGATCAGCAACGTCGAGCTGACCGCTCTGAATAGCTTGAAAGGCCGAAGCTCCTCCGGCTGCGCCCAATGCATCGATCAAAGCCTGTTCAGTTCCAACGCCGAATGCCTTCAAGCGTTCAGTCACATTTACGGTGGTAGTGGAGCCCTTGTAGTCGTCTTCGATATCATAGTATCTCGCACCCAAACCAAAAGTAAGCTTGTCCGTGATGTCGAATTCGACTTGTCCGAAAGCCGCGATTTGATCAGTGGTTCGAGTCACGTCATTGACGAAACTGATCTCTGGGCCGAAAGGTCCACCGTCAGTATTGGTTCCTTCAGTTCCTGGAGGCGCCTTCAATGTGCGAGCTAGATTAGAGAAATACGGACTGTCAGTGGATGCGATCTTAAATAGACCTACGCTGGCTAATTCTTGGGTGTCATAAAACAAACCACCAATCGCACGGATGCGTTCTTCAGCCGGAGTCGTTACACGCAACTCATGAGTTAAACGTGTGTTTTCAGAATCTTCCTTGTAGAATTTTGAAGGATCAAATCCTTGAGAGTAAGTTCCGTCCCCAGGATAGAACACATAATATGCAGAGAATAAACCACCGTTAGTATAAAAAGTGTAATCGATGGTAGATGTGATCTCACGCTGTAGGTAACCGCCCGTGTAGATTAAATCGAGCATGTTTAGGCGACCTTCAAGAGTCCATGTCGTAAGCCCAAATTCATCATCATTTTCATCCGGTGCAAAACGATTGACAGAGCTCTCTCCTTCAAGGTTTGGATCGTATGCCCACACACCTTCAGTTTCGAGAGTTTGCTGAGTGTGCTGAACGAGGAAGTTCCAATCCTCATCCATTCTATAAATCATGCCCAAACGAATACCGGAATAAGTTGCATCGTTGAAATTTTCCTCAACCAAATGATCGTTGCGAGGAATGGGTAGAGTTTGGTTTTCAGGATCAGGAAGAGCTCCTCCAGAAATTCGGTCAACCACAACTGCACTGCCGTTCCAACCACCGTTTTCAGGATCGTTAAGAATGTTGTCGATCCAGCCTCCTTCTCTGTCATTATAAAACGCAAGCCTTACCGCAAAGTCATCAGTAATGGGTTGATTAACAAAACCCTGAACGGATTGGCTGCTATCACCACCTTTAGTGGTAGAGTAACTCGCTTCAAATCCTGCTTCGCTATAATCAAAATGTGGTTTGTTCGTAATTAAACGAACGGTTCCAGCCTGTGAACTTGCCCCAAAAAGCGTTCCCTGAGGTCCTGGCAATACTTCGATTCGCTTCATATCTGCAGCATAGACGTCAAGGTTACGACCTTGCATTGATACAGGTTGCTCATCCAAATAAAGTGCAACAGAAGGTTGCAAACCTTGGACCGATGAAAGTGTAATAATTGTCTGCGATGTTGCAGCCCCACGAATATAAAGCTCGTTTTGTCCAGGTCCGGTACCCTGGATGTTTACGTTCGGTAACAATTCAATGTAATCATTCAGATTCTCGATTTTGAGATGCTTCAAATCCGCATCGCCAAGTGCCGAAACAGAAATTGGAATCTCCTGTTGGGATTCTTCTCTCTTGGTTGCAGTCACGACAACAGGATCGAGGTTGATGATGTTTCTCAATTCTTCTTCAGCTCTTAGCATTGGCGCATAGGACATGGCGCTCAAAAAGCCTGCAAGTGCTCCAAATCTTAATTTCCTTGATCCAAGCAGATCCAAGACACTTCTCGAATTGTTTAGTTTTTCCAATGACCTGCGCCTGAGAAAATCTCTCAGGAAAGACTCGTTGGGATCATCTTGTAGTTTGGGTGTTATATTTTGTTCAGACATAACAATATCCGATCGTACAAACTAATAGCTCTATTTAGATTTTGAATGAAACGATGCAGAAATAATGATAGCTTAGTTAATTCGTATACAAATCGTTAGCATGCATATTATTCGTATCCAATCAACTTATATATTGGAAACCTTCTCTGGTCTAAATCTCGAGCGTTAGCCAAGTTGGTGCATTCGACTCAATCATCTTCTGCAAGGTCTTCTTTTACCGTAGCAACCACCTCGTCAAATCGATGCTTTTCCCTTACAGATTGAAGCTTCTTTTTAACGGTATCTTCTACATAAAGCTCCTGACTTAGTCCCACATAAAGTGAATACACCATCAGTAAGAGTACCAATGCAAATGGTAAACCTGTTGAAATCGCAGTCGTCTGTAAAATAGTTAACCCACCACCGAGTAGTAGAACCGCAGCGATGAGTCCTTCCATGATTGCCCAAAAAACCCTCTGGGGAACCGGGGAGTCGAGCTTGCCTCCTGAAGTGAGATGATCCACTACCAAAGAGCCCGAATCTGATGATGTAACAAAAAAAACGGTAACCAAAACGATACCCACCATCGAAAGCACCCACGAAAACGGAAAGTGTTTCAACATTTCAAAAAGTGCAGTGGATACATCTTCATTAACAGCAGAAAGAATATCAGCTGCTCCTGAAGTCTGCAGCGAAAGCGCGGAACCACCAAAAACCGACATCCATAGGAAAGACAAAACGGTCGGAATAAACATTACTCCGAATAAAAACTCTCTCACGGTCCTTCCTTTTGAAATCCTTGCAATAAACATTCCTACGAATGGAGACCATGAAATCCACCACGCCCAGTAAAACACCGTCCAACTACCCTGCCAATTGGTGTCTCTGAAAGTCTCGGTCCAGAGACTTAGTTCCGCGAAATGAGTGAGGTAAAACCCCATGTTCTGCGTAAACCCACTCATGATGTATACAGTGGGACCTGCGACCAACAGAAAGAGCATGAACAATGCTGCAAGACTCATGTTCAACTGACTAAGCTTCTTCACCCCTTTATCAAGTCCGGCTAGCACAGATAGAGTTGCAATAGCTGTAATGATCGCAATGAGAAGAACTTGCATTTCAGTCGAGACAGACACTCCGAAAAGATAATTGAATCCGGAATTGATCTGCTTCACGCCAAGGCCAAGCGAGGTTGCCAGACCGACCAGAGTTGCCAAAACCGACAATACATCAATCAAGTTTCCCCAGAATCCATGAATCTTGTTCCCCAGCAGTGGATAAAAAATAGACCGAATCGTAAGAGGAAGGCCTCTGTTGTATGCAAAAAAAGCCAAACCTAACCCAACCACTGCATAGATTGCCCAAGGATGTAATCCCCAATGAAAATAAGTCACACCCATGGCAGCCTGAGCGGACTCCGGACTTTCGGATTCGATCCCCGAAAACATAGGTGAAGGGCTAGAGTAATGGAACATCGGTTCTCCCACGCTCCAAAACATGAGACCGATTCCCATCCCTGCACTGATTAACATCGCCAGCCATGCTAATTTGGAGAACTCAGGCTTGGCATCTTTTCCACCAATCCGGATATGACCGAATCTGCTCGAGGCGAAAAAGACCGCAGCAACGATGAAAACATTCGCAGCCAAGATAAAAAACCAGCCGAAAGAATTCGAAATCCAGGCCAACGCATTGTTGCAGATTTCTGTCGCCTGATCTTTGAACATTAGTGTCAGAATAATGAACACCGCCAAAATGACGACCGAAGCAATTGTCACATGAGGATGAATGTCAAAGCCCTTGCCACTCCAGTTATTCTCTCCCGGTTCCTGGCTATCCGCATCATCAAAAAAAGATGCAGTAGGCGTAAATTGTAAGCCCAAAAACTTCTCACGATCCTTAATGGCCTTAGCTCTTTCAAGCTTCTCAACTCGTTTCAACTTCTCAGCCAACGTTCTTTTGCGTTTCGCGTCCACTGGATTCACCTCATGAGACATGCGCGAACGTTAGTACAAAAAATGTTTCTATTCGAACTAATTTCTTAGCATCAGTAATAACTAACCTAATGAATCACTACCACCGCACATCAGGGTCGGATAGCATGGCTTCGGCAAAATAACTGAGAATCAGGTCCGCACCGGCCCGCCTAATCGCAAGTAGCGACTCGTCACGTGTTTTTTCGAGATCCAGCCAGCCTTGCTCAGCCGCAGCGTGGATTTGGGCGTATTCGCCGGAAACTTGGTAGGCCGCCACAGGAAGCGTGGTCTGCTCACGGATGTCGCGGATGATGTCAAGATAGGGGCCCGCTGGTTTTATCATTACTGCATCCGCACCTTCTTCGATATCCAGCGCTGCTTCGAGGACCGCCTCGCGCCGGTTGGCCGGGTTCATCTGGTAGGTCTTTTTGTCGAGTGCGTGAGTGCCAGCACTCTGCGCACTACCCACTGCGTCGCGGAAAGGGCCATAGTAGGCAGAAGCGTATTTAGCGGAATAGGCTAAGATCGAAGTTTCGGTAAATCCATGGTCGTCCAGTCGCTCGCGAATCGCTCCCACGCGTCCATCCATCATGTCGGATGGGGCCACCCAGTCGACCCCCGAAGCAGCCAAGTTGCATGCCATGTTTGCCAAAACTTCCACAGTCTCGTCGTTGAGGATGTTTTTACCATCCTCACCCAAAATCCCGTCATGGCCATGGCTAGTGTACGGATCCAAAGCAACGTCAGCGATCAGCAGGAGATCGGGGAGTTCCGCTTTTAGAGCACGGATCGCCTGACAAGCGAGATTGTCCACATTGAGTGCTTCCCTACCGGTCGGATCCTTCAACTCGGGATCGGTGCAAGGGAAAAGCGCGATCGCGGTTAGGCCTAGCTCATGCAACTTTTTTGCTTTTTCGATGAGATCCTCAATATTCAACCGCGACATTCCGGGCATGGAGGGAATAGGAGTAGGTTCTTCGCTTCCTCCTTTGACAAAAAGAGGTTGGATCAGGTCTTCTTTCCGCAACCAAGTCTCTTGGGTCAATTTGCGTATGGCGGAGTTTTGGCGGAGGCGACGGGGTCTGCGTGGCAAATTCATAATGGAAAAGTGGTGCGAACGACGTGTGAGTTTAGAAAAAAGTCAGAATTTGTTTGTTTGTCTCTGTCTTGAGGGCAATATGTGAACCTTTGTAAACACAATATTCAATTCAACTTATTTGCAATGAAATCGATGACTCCGTTGGAAGAACTCAGGCATTCCTGCTCGCATGTCCTAGCGACTGCTGTACTGCGTCTGTTCCCAACGACGCAGCTCGATATCGGCCCACCCACTGATCAGGGCTTCTACTACGACTTTGACACTGACCACCGTTTCACTCTTGAGGATCTCGCCGCAATCGAGGCTGAGATGAAAAAGGTGATCAAGGAAAACCAAAGATTTGAACGCGTCGAGGTGACCCGTGAAGAAGCGGTGAAAATGATCAAAGAGTTTGGTCAGGAAACTTACAAGCTCGGCCGACTCGATGACATTCCTGAAGGTGAGGAGATCTCTTTCTATCGAAATGGGGAATTTCTCGATCTCTGCGCCGGAACTCACGTCAACTACACTAAGAAGATCAAGGCGTTTAAATTGCTGAGCATTGCCGGTGCCTATCACCGAGGCGATGAATCCAACAAGCAGCTTCAACGCATCTACGGGACCGCGTTCGCGACCAAGGATGAGCTCGAGGAACACCTCACCATGCTTGAGGAAGCCAAGAAGCGGGATCACCGCAAAATCGGAAAGGAAATGGGCTTGTTCACTTTTGACTCCGAACACGTCGGACCCGGCTTACCACTCTGGTTGCCGAAGGGATCGGTTCTTGTCGAAGAGCTCGAAGCGTTGGCAAAGGAGACCGAATTCGAAGCGGGATACGATAGGGTGCGCACTCCACATCTGGCGAAGGAGAAGATGTATCAAATCAGTGGGCATTTACCGTATTATGAAGATTCGATGTATCCGCCGGTCGAGATTGTGGAGGATGAAGGTGGCGAGAAGGTAAAATACTACCTCAAAGCCATGAATTGCCCGCATCACCACCGAGTCTACGCATCCCAACCGAAGAGTTACCGCGACCTGCCAGTTCGCTACGCAGAGTATGGTACTTGCTATCGCTACGAACAGTCCGGTGAACTCATGGGACTTATGCGAGTGCGATCTCTTCAAATGAACGATGCCCACATCTACTGCACTGAGTCGCAGTTCGAGGATGAATTTCGCGGGGTAAACGACATGTATCTCAAATATTTCAAACTCTTCGGAATAAAGAAGTTCCTCATGCGTTTCTCAACTCACGATCCTGAGCGATTGGGCAAAAAGTTTGTGAACGAACCCGCACTCTGGAAAAAGACTGAAGACATGGTGCGCAAAGTTCTGGAAGACTCTGGAATCGACTATGTCGAGGTGCCAAACGAAGCAGCGTTTTACGGACCGAAGATCGATATTCAGGTCTGGAGTGCGATCGGCAGGGAGTTTACTTTAGCAACCAATCAGGTAGACTTTGCGGTTCCCGGGCAGTTTGGTCTCACTTACACCACTTCGGAAAACCAACAGGAGACTCCGCTTTGCATTCACCGTGCTCCGCTAGGAACACACGAACGCTTCATCGGATTCCTTATTGAGCATTTTGCAGGTAACTTTCCTGCTTGGCTCGCTCCCGAGCAGGTGCGTCTTCTCCCTGTAAACGACAGTTATCAGGAGTTTGCGAACGAGCTTCAAAAGCAAATGCGGGACCATAAAATCCGCTGCTCTGTGGATATTCATTCTGACAAGCTTGGAGCAAAGATCAGACGTGCAGAACTTGACCGCATCCCTTTCATGATCGTCATCGGTCAGAAGGAGGCAGAGAGCCGTAGGGTATCGGTCCGTTCGAGGATTTCCAAAAAACTTGAGGGAGATCACTCAGTTGAGGATTTCATCTCTAAGCTTTTGCAAGATATCGCCAATAGGGCACTACCGGACGTATTTCTTGAAGGATAAATCGATTCTTTTGTGAATAATTAGCTGGCTGCGTGCGTAATTTTCGCACCTGTCAGCTTTTTTGCATCTTAAATAAGACAGTAAAACGCTCAGAGACGGCTTGTAGACTACAGTTTGACTGTAGTGAAGAGATATAGAAATTGTAGAATAGTTCTTTTAATATCCATCACACCCGACGTTTTAAACGTAAAACATCGGTAAAAATAAGTTTCAGCCCTTGAAATGCAAGCATTGTTTATTCACAAAGCCTAAAAATAAGAAAGCCATAACTCAAAGTTATGGCTTTCGCAAAAAATTCTAATATCAAAATCAGGAACTGACCTGATGCATATGAACATCCTGTTGGGGGAATGGGATGCTGATGCCCTCTTCATCAAAACGAAGCTTCATCTTCTCGTGGATGTCGAAATAAACGCCCCAGTAGTCGCTCGCATTAACCCATGGACGAACCGCAAAATTCACGCTACTATCCGCCAGTTCCAAAACCCCAACTGTTGGTTCAGGATCTTTTAAGATACGATCATCCGCGTTGAGCACATCCCAAATCACTTCCTTAGCCTTCTTGAGATCGTCTCCATAACCGATACCAAAAACAAAATCGATTCGGCGAGTCGATTTCGCTGAAAAATTCGTGATGCTTCCACCAGTGATCGCCGCATTGGGAATGATGATTGCCTTGTTGTCAGGCGTTTTAAGGTGGGTGGTAAAAATATTGACTTCTTCAACGATACCGGCCTCGCCAGCTGCAGAGATGAAGTCGCCCTGCTTGAATGGACGGAAAAGAATGAGCATGACGCCTGAAGCAAAATTTGCCAAAGACCCCTGTAACGCTAAACCTACTGCCAAACCAGCAGCACCGATGATCGCAACAAACGATGTGGTTTGGATACCTACCACATCAAGGACCGCCACAATAACTGCAGTCATGAGAAGTGCAAACATGATGTTGCCAAGGAACCCAATAAGGGTATCGTCCATGTTGCTCTTCTTGAATCCTTTCTTTGCCAGACCAACCAGCCACTTCGCGACGGAACGGCCGATCGCAAACAGCACAATCGCCAAAAGGATCTTAACGCCGTATTGGGCCAGGTAATCGAGTCCGATATCTACCCATTCCTGGATTTTGGTCGGATCCGTTAAATCTTGCGCAGTTTCCGCAAGGTTCTGTGCTTCGCTTGCCGCTTCAGTAGTTGTTTCTTCAGGTTCCATGTTTGAAGGATATTATAGTTTAAAAATCCATATGTTGCCTATCCACAGGTGCTTATCAAGTCGCGGCGGCAATTCGTAAAAAACTATCAGCAATAGTAATACCCAACTTTTTTAACATTCTTGTTGGAACTTCAGCTCACCTGCGTGTAACCTTCGAAAAACGTCCGCAACATACATTGATTTCTTAAACAGATGAACGCTCAACAATGGATCGAACGACTCGGCTTAGCACAACATCCTGAAGGGGGTTATTTCAGGGAGATTTACCGCTCCCCGGAATCAGTTGCACAATCCGCTCTACCGGAACGTTTTGATGGAGATCGCTGCTTTTCCACGAGCATCTACTACCTGCTTAATCGTTCGGACGTCTCTCATTTTCATCGGATCAGACAGGACGAAATATGGCACTTCTACGACGGAGCACCGATGATGGTTTACACGATCCAGTCCAAACGATGCACTGTTTTCCGACTGGGCCGTAACCCCAACAAGGGTCAGCTTCCGATGCTGGTCATCCCAAAAGGGACCATCTTTGCAGCCGAAGTGGAGGATCAGAGATCCTATAGTCTGGTGGGCTGTACAGTGAGTCCTGGATTTGAATTTGCTGATTTTGAGTTGCTAGACCGAGGTATGCTGTCGCAAACCTATCCTGAGCATATTGAACTCATCAGGAAATTCACAAAAAGCTAGACGAGTTTGGTGGGCCTTTGAGTTCGAGTCCATCTGATGAAGTTGGCAATGCCTTCACTAAAGCCAAACAGGAGCGTGAACTCTGGCAATTTGTGAAAAATAGTGTCCAGCAGCCAAGCAATCAGCCCCTTTCGGGTGCTATTCCTCCAGGGGCCAACCACCAAAAATGTTGAGATTCTGATTAGGCTCCCCATATCCCGATAAACGAACGGAGGGCTGTCCACATCATATCCTGGTTTACCTTCCAGTTTTCCTTTGATCGTCTTTGCAAGATGTTTCGCCTGAAGTCGGAAGGAACGGCTCGTCTTCGGCGGAATCTTTCCTAATCCATCTTTGCTAGATGCGATTTCAGGTAAAAGAAAGATACGAGGATGATCGGGCAACGACATGTCCGAACGGCAGCAAACGTAATCAGACTCATCTGTCTCTAAATCCAACGAGTCCAGGCAATTCGGAAGCTTTGCCATTCGATGATCTACTACCCGACAATCGATTTGATGCTCTTTCATTAAAAGATGGTTCGAGGCAATCTTCTGGATCTCGTTCTCCCTCAAAATGCGCAGGCCAGCTCGCCTGAGGTGGTAACCTTCCGTGAGTCCGCTCATGTGGAGGTCTTTGTCTTGTTTTACCCAGTAGATCGTGGGTTGAGCCGGTTTGCTAAGGAGGCCTATCGCGGTCTCTGCATCATCTGGCTCAGAGCCAGTTAGCGCAATTACATCCCCCGTCTGAAGTTTGACTTCTTTTGCGAAGTTTGCGGCTTCGCGATAAGTTTTCAAACGAAGCGACTTCGCGGCTTCTACATCCTCACCCACAATTAGGTAGTCATACTCTAAAGGCTCGTCGCTCTCACTGGTCCACGCTTTGCGCTCGTAAGCATCAATTTTCACGATCGACTTCTGAATCCAATTGATGTCCTTGCGTCTTCCAAATCGGATTCGCAGTGAGCGCACACAATATTCCGGCGATACCGCATCGCTAGCAATCAACGGCAAAACCGGTGGGGGAGCGTAGCGCAACTCTGGTGAGCAAACGGTTAACTCAGCATATTCGGATCGAAAAGCGTCGCAAAATGCCAAGACTCCCTGCCCATAACCACTGACTAAAATCCTCCTTTTCCGAAGCTTTTCCATTTAACCAAAACAGTAGCGAAAACCCTTTAAATGTCGACACGGGATGTCGCTGTTTCTTAACTCCCACTAATCGTCGTCTCCGTCTGGAGTCACCACATCCACAGCAGTTTCTGCCGTATTTCCAACAATGTCCACAGTCGTGTTGACTGCAGTGGTGGCAACGGTTCCAGCTGTGCTGATCAGGATGCATCCGGTCTGCATCGCCAGTAGGAAAAAAGCACTGAAAAGAACAATGGTTTTAGAGATATTTTGGAAACAATTAAGACGAGAATTGATATTAAGCACGTATAAGCATAACAACTTTTTCAGTGAATGATGCAATTCCCATCTTGCGAGTGGTTTGCGCCCTGGTGGAACACCCTGAGGAGCCTGGTCGCATACTGGTTGCCCAACGCCCTGCAAGTGATTGCAGACTACCTCTAAAATGGGAATTCCCCGGGGGGAAAGTCGAAGTAGGCGAATCCAACGCCGAAGCATTGCGAAGGGAGATTTTTGAGGAATTTGAACTCACGATCAAAGTCGGTGCGTCTCTAACTCCAACCCGATGGCAAGCCTCTGAAGATCTCGTGATCGAGCTTGCTCCCTTCCTTTGCCAAACTGGAAAGATCCAGTTCCATCTGCACGAGCACGCAGATGCAAAATGGCTGAACCCTGAAGAAATGAAATCCCTCGACTGGGCTCCTGCAGATTTGCCGATCGTCGGAGAATGGCTCGACCGTAAGATTTCTTAATCCTCGATTCCTAACTTCTTCAACTTGGGTCGGATGACGACACGACAGTAAGGATAAGCCTTATTATTTTTATAAAAGTCCTGGTGATAGCCTTCCGCTTCGTAAAACTCAGAGGCAGCGGTAATTTCCGTCACAATCGGATCTTTAAAGTCCGGCTGAGCCTCACTTTTAGAGGTTTCGGCGACCTGACGTTGCTCGTCATTGTGATAAAAAATCGCAGATCGATACATCGTGCCAACATCTGCTCCCTGACGATTCAAAGTGGTCGGATCATGCGCCTGCCAAAAGAGGTCAACCAGCTCGCGATAGCTCACCTTGCTCGGATCAAAATCAAAATGCACCACCTCCGCATGTCCAGTCCGCCCTGTAGTGACGTCCTTGTAGTCAGGGTTAGCAACGTGACCACCCATGAAGCCCGAACGCACATCACTAACGCCATCCACACTCTCAAAAACAGCTTCAGTGCACCAAAAGCATCCTCCGGCAAAAGTAGCAGTCTGTATTTCGGAATTTTCCATCTTTTTTCCTAATGATTGGTTAACGACGCTGACCATCAAAAGAACGACCGGTAAAGTCAAAATCCGTATCTTCTTTTTCATATGAACTACTAAACGAATTCGACATCACTTCGAATTCAAACAACAGTGCAAATGACATGAAAATCGGTCGAATAGAATGGGAAAGTGCACCCACTTGGGTTGGCAGCGAGAATGATAAAGATTTCTACCGCCTTTCTTCTTCTCCGTTTGAGGAAGGTTATCTCACGACCGAAAAAGTCGATTTTCAGAATGCACTGACACCGCTCGAACCTCCTCAAATCTTTTGCATCGGACTCAACTATCGAAAACACGCTGCTGAGTTCAACAACCCCATTCCCGAGTATCCGGTTATTTTTCACAAGAGCATCACTTCCATCCTGGAACCCGGCGGTAAAATTCAGATCCCTCAGTATGCGGGAGCAACTTTTGTCGATTACGAGGTCGAACTCGCCATTGTCATTGGAAAAAAGACAAACAATGTCTCCAAAGAGGATGCTCTCGATTACGTGCTTGGTTACACGATCGCAAACGATGTCACTTCACGAGACTGGCAAAAAGGAACAAAGGGAGGTGGTCAATGGTGCAGAGCCAAATCATTCGATACCTTCTGTCCTCTGGGGCCATGGATCGTGACTAAGGATGAGTTGACCGATCCCAACAACCTGCAACTGGAAAGTTTCGTCAATGGTGAGTCCCGCCAGCGCAGCAATACGTCTGACATGATTTTCCCAGTCGAAGAATTAGTTTCGTTTCTCAGTCAAAACACCACTTTGCTCCCTGGTACGATCATCCTGACAGGAACGCCAAGCGGAGTCGGTGCAGGTCTCGATCCAAAAGTTCGCCTTAAATCAGGCGATGAAGTCAAACTGGTGATCGAGGGAATCGGTGAACTGGTAAATGTCGTAGGGTAGTTTTCCTACTTCGATTCCGGAACCAGCAATTTCAAACCAAGCAAAGTCAAGATACCACCTGAGCCCCATCGAATAGGATTCGCGGCCTTCGGTTTCTTTTTCAACCAGTTTCCGATCCAACCGGAAAAACATCCCACGAATCCCAAAAACAAGATCGTCAGCCCTGCAAAAACGAGCCCAAACACAATCATTTGAGAGCTTTGTGGTGCTGATGACGGACTTACAAACTGAGGCAAAAAAGACACAAAAAACAGCGCTACTTTGGGGTTAAGCACGTTGGACAAAAATCCCTGAACCAAACACTTTCGCACAGACACCTCCTGAGATGCCGAATCAAAGTGGAAAGACTTTTTGCTAATCAATAACTGCACTCCCATGTAGATCAGATAGATTCCTCCAAGAACTTTGACCGACCAGAAGGCAATCTGGGAGGTTTGTAATAAGATCGCCAGCCCTAGTGAAGCCGCAATCGTGTGCACCAGGATGCCCGACACTACCCCTACCGCAGAAAGTAATCCCGCCTTGCGCCCACCAGACACACCTCGAGTGAGCACGTAGATCAAATCTGGACCCGGCGTCACGATGAGTGCACAGGACGCGAGGATGAAAAGATAGAATGAATCCATAGCCTAAGCCTACTTCGGTAGTTCAGTGACCGCGCCATAGGGAATCTCCAACCACTGTTGCTCGTTCTCATCAAAGAATCTGCGGGGTTGTGTCGATCCAATTTCGTATCGAAGCACGTGCTGATTCGCTTCCCTGACAAAAAGAGGATAAGTTTCCGGGGATGTCCTGATCCAACCGAGATTCGAATCCCAGAATCGGATTTGGGTTACCCCATAACCGTCGCAATAGAGCCACCCGTGCTCCTGATGATTGATCCATGGATATTGATCAATGGCCAACACTCCAAACCAGGGAGAAAGAATCACATTCTTGCTCGGATCAGTGAAGATGGAGTTCGGAAAATAGATGTCTGCACTCGGCGCAACCCCGGCTATCGTAAAAATCTGAGCGGGAGTCATGATTCGGTATTCAGGCTCAACGGGCACGGGATTGATTTCTGGATGGAGCTGCGCCTGCCTCAGATTGCGCAGGCGGGTGCGCTCATTCTCGATCATGATCAGCAACACATTTGCAAGATAACTCTGCGCCAACGTTCCAGGGTGAAACCCGTCTAACGCAAAAATATGGTCGTCCGACTGCCCACCAGTGGTCGTATCGATTCGATAACCGTAGTAACGAAATTCCGGTTGTGCCACGATCGCTTTGAAAAAATGGTAGACATCAAAAACGATGGCACCGTTTTCTTCCGCAACCTGCTTGATCCAGATATTGGTCTGATCGACCAAGGCGGAGACCAACTGACGCCTCTCAGGATCAGGGTATTTTTCATTTCGATATTCGGCGGTGTCACCTAGATCCGGGACTGTGCAGACCACTGTGATTTTCGGTTCTGCCGCGATTGTCGTCATGAGCAGGTGGTGAAAGCGCTCCTGAAATCCCACCAAAAACTGAAGCCGCTGCTCCTCGCTCCATTCACTGTGATAGACGTTA
>JAKSBQ010000265.1 GCA_022361075.1 Opitutales bacterium
ACATCAGATCGATAATCCCTTCTTAGATAATCGAACTAACGGTCTTGTCTACGCAAGAGATCGTCTTAAAGGTCAGGAAATAGCCATCCACACCAAATTGGTTGAAGGCGTTCGTTCCGAAATCGCCGAGCTGGGAGCAGACTTATTGTAGAGTATTTTTTATGTAGCAGGCCTAGTTTATTAGGCTTAAATTCCATCCAACTGAAATTGGATCAAGTCCTCATCTTTGGGACTCCATAACGGACCACCAAACACTCCTGGAAAATTCTTCAAGGTAAGATCCGAAGATAAAACCCCATGACCTTCGTCAAATTGCCAGGACCCCATGATAGGTGAGAGCACCCCGTAATCTTCTGCCGTCAACCCGCCGAGTTTTGCTTGGATCTGAACATCAGTGCGAGCAACATCCCAAAACCTAACGTCATCAATCAATCCATGGAAAGCGTATTGTCGGGAATAGTCATTCCCAACATAAATAAAATTACTATCTCTGGGTGTCCCAGGATTGGACGTATAATTCCCAGTGGGTGTAAGCTCCACTGCAAGTCCATCCACATACAAAGATAATCCTACAACTGGATCATAAGTGACAGCGACTGAGTGCCATTTTCGAAGGGTGATAGAATTACTCGGAGCCGTGTAACTTCGATACGCCCCTTCCTGAGTGTTTAAAGCGAGTATCAGAGTGTTCACATTTGAACCAGAACCGATGGTGCTTTTCGTAAAGAGACCAAAGGTATTGTTGTTCGCGATTGTACCAATACTTCCAGACTGAAAACCATAAGTTATCGGGTAAATATCGAATTCATAAGCGAATCCAGTAGCTAAACTAGGCCTCTCATGAAATAGTAATGCCCAATCTTCCTTATTATCAAAATAAAGAGCTTTATCCGGACTATTGCTCACAAAAACATTCACTAGACCAATATCGGAACCGTCATCCGTGTCCTGCAATACATATTCGAATTGGTTTAAACCTCGAAAATCAGTGTTAGGGGTATACGAAACAAGGTTGCTGTCATTCGAAACTAATGCCGAACTTCCGTTGCCGCTTTCGGTCACTACGATGACCGACATTTCATCGTCGTCCTGGTCCAGATCATTGGCGGTGGGATCAAAAACAATCGCAGTGTTTTTTGAGGTAACAATCTGGTCATCTATTGCATAGGGAACCTTATCCAGCACGGTAGCGTAAGCTTTCGTCGTATTCCCTTCCAAATCTGATAGTGTGTACCCAAATCGATCCTCACCTTGAAATTTTGCGCCTGGAGTGTAAACGAGCTCACCGAGTTCATTGTAAGTTAAAGTACCCCAGAGTGGTTGATAGAAGGAAATTGGTCCGAAAATCTCGCTATCGACATCACTATCATTGGTGAGAATGTCCACGACAACAGGGGCTCCTCTTTCTGTTAAGATGAATTCATCGTCAACAGCTACCGGTCTGTTAGTAACATTATCGCCCGCAACGGTTCCAAAAATCTTGATTGACCACGACAATAGACTTCCAGAATCAACTGCAAGTTCATCTTCAATAAAAAGCCTCCATTCTCCTTCAGCTCTTTCGCCCCAAGTGAAAACACTTGAAAATGTCCATGTGCCATACTGTCCTACGGAATCGTTATGAGGAGCCGCAAGCCTTGCGAAGGTTCCAGAAGGAGAAATTAAATAGATGTCGAAATTTCCCCAATTCGTGTGATCGCTGGTAATTGTGACTTCCACGTTTTCCACCATGATTGAATCTGGAACGTTTATTACCGATTCTATCTCTTCATCTGTGCCGTCTGGGATAATCTGTGGAGTGTCATTCCTATACTCCACACTGGTTAAGGGCCCCACGTTTCGCCAACGTTGTGCCAGAGCCAATGCTCCGGTCGCATCAACTCTGCCGAAGCCATAAAACGGATTAATCTGAAGTCCTGCACCGTTCGTTCCCCAATTCCTATGCTCTTTATCAACTGGAAAAGAGGAATTCACCAAAATATGCTGAATATCCCTCCACGTCAGGTTCGGATTCGCTTCGAGAAGCAACGCAACTACACCCGAGACCAGTGGAGCAGCTCCTGAGGTACCCCCGAAAGAACTCGTGTAATCTGTTGGGCTATAGCCGCCCTCTGCAGTCACGTCCGTCGTAACAATTCCATTAGTAAAACCTGAACTTGGCGCAACCAACATCAAGCTAGATCCTCTATTGGAGTAATATGCCATCTCACCAGCCCCATCTACAGCACCAACACAAATGGTATAGAGCGAACTGGTCAGCCCATAATAACTTGTTCGTGCTCCTGCGTAATCATCATTACCCGCAGCAACAACGAAGATCGAACCGAGTCCATTTCGCCCTAATTCTACACCTTGTCTCAAGGCCGATTTGGTTAGATCTGGAATCGACTCAAAATGCAATCCATCAGTCCTGTATCCCCAACTAAAGTTATAGATATCAATGTCCTGATTCATATGGGTAATAGAATTGATAGCATCCGCATTACCCCCAAAAAAACGAAGTGATGCGAATTGAGAATTATAGGCGACCCCCACTGTTCCGATATCGTTATCACTTGCTACGGCCAGTCCTGCTACTGCGGTTCCATGCCTGTCGGAAATTCCGTCCGACCAAGGTTCGGCGTCATCTCCAAAGAAATCGTAACTAAGATCAGCGCGATAATTATTAACAAGATCAGGATG
>JAKSBQ010000268.1 GCA_022361075.1 Opitutales bacterium
GATTTCTCAAATTCGTCATAGATGTTCGGTCAAAGTAGTACTGACCACGTTGTCAAAGGGGTATTGAACGAACGGTCAAAGCCCATTTGACTGAGCAGTCAAAGCGCACTTGAAAGAAAGTAAAAAGAGAAAAGAAGCCACCCCTCTGTTAAAAAGAATTGATCCAGTACCACGCTAAAAGTTTGTTGGGTCTGCTCCACGAATCACATGAACATCATCCCCAATTTTAAAAAAAGTACTAACAAGGCGGTGGGTTAAAACTCCACTTTGCTCCGTTCACCACCTTGATGTTGAAAAGTAGCGGATCATGGCACGACATGATGGGTTCCCTCCAGTTCGTTGAGAGCCCGATTGGTGGTACGGATGACATACTTACCGTCAGCATACAGATCCTTTCGGGGTTTGAGCGCAGCTTTCATTTCAGCAATGACAGGTCGAGCCATTTCGTCAATTTCGTCCAGTACGATGGCTGCGTGAAGCCGTTCCCATTGAGCACCTTTGTCAAGTGCTTCGGTTAATATAGATAAAGCATTTTCCGGTTCATTCATGAGACATAGAGCTCTGGCCAAAGCAATACGAACGACCCTGCTTTCGTCGTCCAGATGTTCGGTGATCTGCTCGAGTGACACTTTTGCCTGCTCTCCCAGATTGCCCATACCAGTTGCTGCCCAATAACGGATAATTGGATTGGGATCTTTGAGTGCTTGTTTCAGATCGGGCAGTGCATCCGGTCCAGCAGACGCCATACGTGAGATTTCGGATAGGCGATCAATAAGATCCATGTCTTTGGGATTACGTAAGATAGCGTAACGGCTGCCGAGGATTAGTTCCGCTTCAGCTAACAGTGGTTCAGGTATCAGGCCAGTATCTCTCGTGTCTTTCACCCAATCGACATGTGCTTTTCTGAGTGCGTTTAAGATCTCTGTGTATGCAGGGTCATCAGCCAGATTGTTCACCTCATGAGGATCTTTTTCGGTGTCATAGAGCTCCTCGCTGGGTTTAGTCGGAGCAAAATAGACATCTGCTATCGGATTGAGTATGCCAGCCTCATGCTGACGTCGCAGCTCGGACATGGTTCGTGCCTTTTCTGCAGTGTTAACGTATTGATAATAAGGTTTTAGTGGCTCATAATTGCGGAGGTATTTGTAACGATGGTTACGAACCATACGGATGATATCGTAACGTTCATCAATACGATCCCTTGCACCAAATACGTATTCTCTGGGAGTTGGCAGAGTCTTTCCAAGAAATGGTTGCCCTTGCTGGTATTCTGGAGCTGGGATTCCCAATAGATTCAAAACTGTGGGGCCTAAATCGATCGTGCTAACCAGTTGACGGCTGATGCTTCCAGGTATGGCTTGACCGCTCATCCTCAGATGTTCAGGAATAACGACGATGAGTGGGATGTGAGTTCCGGAATCGTACAGCCAGCGTTTTGCACGAGGTAGTCCGATGCCGTGATCGGACCAAAACATAATGATTGTATTGTCGTAAAGCCCGTCTTCTTTGAGCTGGGCAATCATTTTTGCAACCCAGTGATCCAAAGCCGTGATCAATTCGTAATTTCGTTTCCAATCCTCCCTCGCTGTGGGAGTGTCAGGATAGTATGGCGGTAGGTTGGTAAATGCTTCTGAGGCTTGCCGTTCATGGGGTTTGAGATTCTGGGTAACGCGGCGGTATTTTTTGTCCTGAACAATTCCGGACTCGTGACAACCGGTAAAATTGAATACTGCAAAAAAGGGTTGATCCGGATCGCTGCGATTACGCCAGTGTGCCTGATCACTTGATTCATCCCAAACGTCATCGGGCGTGGTAAACTGGTAGTCTTCCTTTACATTATTGGTGCAGTAATAGCCCGCTTTCCGCAATAAGGCAGGCCATGGAATGATGGCTTCGGGAAGCTCTATAGGACCGCGCATGTGCTGTGTACCAAGTGTGCTTTGATACATACCGGTAATCACTCCACTCCGAGTCGGTGCACAGACCCCTGCTGTCGCAAATGCATGTGTATATCGTACTCCGGATTCAGAGAGTGTATCTAAATTAGGAGTAATGGCGTGCGGATCACCGTAGCAACCCAAATGTGGGCTGATGTCTTCGCAACTCAACCAAATAATATTGGGAGGTTTTTCAGCTGCTACACACAGGCATGTGTACATAAAATGCAAAAATGCAGATGTCAGTGGTGTGATTGTTTTTTTCATGTTATGTGCGTGTATATCTAAGAACCATGATTCTAACCGATTCGTGTTCGAATTGGATCTGATTGAGTCCCAATAAAATAACAGAGTGCTCCATTAGGTTGATAGAGCCAGCATTGTCCTGCCTCTTGTATGATCGAAAGATACTCTGCGCTTGGCGTAGTTTTAGCCTTCGAAACAATATTGCCATGATCCCAAGTCCGACAAAGCTCCTCTTGAGGAATTTTAGCCTTGAGGTAAAAATTGAGGATTTTTTGTTCATTCAGTCGGAGCAAATTCGGCTCCTGGGATGTCCATTTCCACTCCAGGATAAAATTCGGGGTTGTCCTCGCGGGCAAGATTCATCCAGTTTTCCATCATGGTGACATACCGAGGATACTTTAGTGCCAGGTCATTCATCTCACCAGGATCCTCGTTGATATTATAAAGCTCAAGAGGATGATAATGTCCGATACGAATTCCTTTCCACGGCCCGATTCGTATCGCTTGTTTGAATGCACTTTTGCGGAATGAAAATTCCCAGTAAAGATATGGATGTTGGGGTTGTTGCTTGCCCAGTAGCCCAGGCAAAATTGAGATTCCACCTGCAGTTGATGGTAAAACAGCATCGGCCATATCTGCATAAGTCGACATGAGGTCCAGAAAAGCGGACGGATGGTCCGTCACCTGTCCCGCTTCAATAGTACCAGGCCAGGATACAATCATCGGCACACGAATACCACCCTCATACATGTCCCGCTTGATGCCTCTCCATGCTCCATTACGGTCAAAGGTTTCAGGATTACTGCCGCGCTCTGCATGAGGTCCGTTATCACTTGTAAAAAACACAACTGTTTTTTCTTGAATTCCCAGTTCATTTAGCAGTGATACAATGGCTCCAACACCGTCATCCATCGCCCGGATCATCGTAGCAACCCGTTTGTCGGAAGGGTTCCAATCAAATTTATCAAACTCCGGGTCAATATCGATCAACCGATCGGTCCCAATCAATTTCATGTGAGAGGCGTGGGCGGTTTTGAGGGCTAAATTCAGAAAGAAAGGTTGGTTTTTCAAGGCACGCTCACGGATGTATTTGAGCGCATGGCGCATGTAGTGATCATGTCCCCAACTCCCCACTTCCAGTTCGATTTCCTCTCCATTTAAAAAGTATGGGTTGGGGCCAGATTCTTCCCGATCTTTGTTTAAAGGACCAAACCAGTAGTCAAATCCCTGCATTTGAGGTTGTCCTGTGGCTCCGGGAATAGAGAGGTGCCATTTGCCGATGTGTGCAGTGTGATAACCAGCTTGCTGAAGCACTTCTCCTATTGTGACATCAGACGGACGTAAATTGGTTCGGTTATAGAAAAAGTTGGCATTGCCTCTTACCCTGGAGTGTCCGGTATCGACTCCCTGCATGTATGAAGAACGTGCTGGTGAGCAAACAGGAGCTCCCGTGTAAAACTGCGTAAATCGAGCCCCTGATGCTGCAAGATTGTCCAGATGAGGTGTTTTGAAGAATTGCTGGCCGTATACACTTAGATCTCCGTAGCCCACGTCATCAGCCATGATCATGATGACATTGGGCTTTTGCATTTTTGCTGAGAGGGATATCGCAAAAATAAGTACTGAAATTAAGAGAAGGTTCCGAACTAGAAGTTTGGTTTTCATGAATGCACTTTGATGCACTAAATAAAGGCACAGAAATCTTATGTAAGTATAACTGTAGAATACTGTTTAGGAGTGATATTTGACTTCATCGAACAAAGAACGGTTGAGCATCATTGGCCTTCGTGATGATTGAATTCAAAGAAGTCATGTTATTTTTTTGGTTTTTATTTAAGTTTTCTAATATTAGATCTCAAACGATTGAGTGATTGCTTGATACCATGCTGCTTTTTCGTTTTCTTGTTTGTGAAATCAGAAGCAAAAATGAAAAATCGGATGAAAGAGTGTTTTCGTTGGTACGGTCCTGACGATGGAGTGTCACTTCATTATATCAGACAAGCAGGAGCTGAAGAAGTTTTTACTGCTTTGCATGAAATTCCATATGGGAAGATTTGGCCTCTGGAAGAAATATTGAAGCGAAAATCTCTTATTGAAAAAGAAGGTTTGGAGTGGAGTGTTGTGGAGTCATTGCCTGTACACGAGGACATCAAAACTCGCACAGGCAATTTTAAGGAATTCATTCAAAGTTATAGGAAATCTTTAGTGAATCTGGGTAAAGCTGGATTAAAAACTGTAGTCTATAATTTTATGCCGGTTCTTGATTGGGTAAGGACGGATTTGAAATACACACTGGAAGATGGAGCAGAGTGTTTAAAATTCGATCCGGTCCGTTTTGCAATGTTTGAGACATATTTATTGAAGCGAAAAAATGTAGAATCTGACTACACTCTGGGTCAATTGAAACAAGCAGAGCGTAGTTGGCTTGGCATGTCTGCTTCTGATAAGAAAGAATTTGAGAGATCTATTATTGATATTTTTCCAGGAGTGAAGCTGGGCCTTGATATCAAGGACATTCAAAAGATGATGTCCAAGTATGAGGAGATTTGCGTATCTCAATATAAAGAACACTTAAAGGAATTTCTTTCTGAAATTGTTCCTTGTGCTGAAGATAATGGGATCAAAATGGCTATTCATCCGGACGATCCTCCGATATCGATTCTTGGATTGCCGAGGATTGTATCTACCGACAAAGACCTGGAGGATGTTTTGGGAATGTATGAGAGTCCATCTAATGGTTTGTGTTTTTGCACGGGTTCTTTGAGTCCGCTCCCACAGAATGATTTAATCCGTATGGTCAGGAAATACGGCCATCGAATAAATGCGGTACATTTAAGAAGCACGCAAAGAGATAAGGATGGAAGTTTTTATGAAGCGAAGCATTTGGAGGGAAGTGTTGATATGTTTGGTGTCGTGCTTTCTCTGTTACAGGAACAGCTATGCAGAAGCAGAGAAAATTTGCAGGATTGGCAGCTTTGTTTCAGGCCCGATCATGGGCACACGATCATGGATGATCTTGTAAAACCTGATGCTGAAAATCCCGGATATTCGGGAATAGGAAGAATGAGAGGTCTTGCAGAACTAAGAGGATTGCAATTTGGGCTTTCCCATGTACTCACCCGTGAGGCGACTTGATTGTCTATGTCGATTTTGTTCTGTTTTATTGGTGTTACCGTCATTGGAGAGATTTCATTTATCCCCTACATTTCAAAAGAGCCCAAAGCAGGCTTTTCTTTCATTTTTGTGAGGACACGGGGCCTTACGTTCTGAACGTTACGGGTTTGTGGGTGGAATAGTTTTAGGATATTACCCTAACTTTACATGGACTAGGCAGATATCATCTGGTAAAGAGCTTTTGTCTTTTAGGATATCTGAAATGATATCTTGAAGAATTTGTTTTCCTTCTTTTTTGGGATTTTTGGTTAGATGGTTGACTAAGAACTCATTTGTTTCAGGCGAGTTACCTACGAGAGGCACTTCCCAGATGCCATCGGTAAAAAACAAAAAATTGTCACCAGAGGTGATTTTTTGTTCATGGGAATTGTATTCGAATTCTGGTATGATTCCTATACCGGGGTTATTGAGAATATCATCAGACCCCAATTGGTATGGTTTGTTATCTGCACGAATCCATATAGGTTTGTGATGTCCGGCAGACGCATAATTTATTTTTTTTGAGTTGAGATCGAATATTGAAATCGAACAAGTTGCGAAAATTGTGTAATCGAGAGATTTGAGGAGTTCGTTGTAGCGGTTATTTAGTGCTGTGAGAAATTCGCCGGGCTTGTTTATTCGAGAAACCAGTTCGTCATGAAGTCCTCTTAATAGAGCGGTGATTAACGCGGCTCTGACTCCGTGGCCCATGACATCACATAACAACAAGGACCACACTCCTTTGGATATTTCTTTTGTGATGATTAAGTCACCACCCAGTTTATTTGAGGAACGATGCTCAACGGCGATTGAAATTTCTTTATTTTCGATATCAGCTTCTTTCAAAGTCATGAATGCCGTCTGAACTTCTTTGGCTAATTCAAGATCAACCTCGAGTTGTTTGTTTTTATTTTCAACCTCCTGATAGAGTTCTTCGAGTCTTTGTTCATTGAGTTTGCGTTCAGTGATGTCAATGAGCATACCTGCTAACCCTATCACTTCTTTTTTAGAGTTTGTGACGGGAACTTTTGAAACCATAAAGTAGCGGTCTTCTCCTGTGACCAAAAAATCGTGGTTGATTTGGTTAATAATGGATTTTCCTGTATCCATTATTCTTTGATCTTCCTCTTCAGCTCTTTTAGCTCTGGCGGGACTGAGTATCCGGGAAGGTTTTTTCCCGATAATGTCCTTTCTGTTTTTGATATTACAAATTTCTATAAACGCATCGTTGACGTAAATGTAACGTCCTTGTCTGTCCTTGCCGAATAAACATGCAGGCAGCATTTCAGTGAAGGCTGTGTAATAATATTTTGAATTAAAAACATCAAAAGCTTCGGCAAATCCGGTTGGTACGCTGTCGGCATTTACTTCGTCCACCCGAGGTTCGTTTCCTATTGATCCTGAGTGTTCATCTTTTGGCATACCTATCTCGCTATCGTTTCATTTTTGCTAATAAAACAGAAAATAGCAATCTAAGAAGAATCGGATAAGACGGTATATTTGACAACGGAACTCAATAAAAATATTTTCAACATAAACAGTGATTTACGTGTCATTGTTGATTCGAATCATATTTTTCTGATTCAAAAGTGACTTTTTAGGCTGCGTAATTATAAATCAGCTTGGGATTTGAATTTCACAAGGTTGAAGCGCGTTATTGAGTTTTTGAACAAAGTCGTTTTGATCATCAATCGAGTATTTTCCTTTAAGAAAGTCGGGTAAAACTGTATGCACAAAAGCAGTCCATGAAACCTCTTCACTGCCTGGAATGATTGGATAAAAACGGACTCCTGCATTATTGGCTGCGTTGAGATCACTTAATGCATCTCCGATCATTAAAATTTTATCTTTTTCGAAACTTCCTAACCGTGACACATTTAAAATCTGTTGGTGCTTAGGTCCGTATTCTTGTCCAGCTATAAAGTTAACATATGGAGTTAACTCTGCTTTTTCCCATTCATCTTCCAACGTATTATTAGAAGCTGCTGAACAAACCATGATGTCCGAATTATTGGAGGCTGATTTCAAACTTTCACGAACATCTTTAAATATTGGAATTTGTGAGGAAAATTTGGCTACTTTTTGGTTAGTATTTTCACTCCAGATCAAGGATTTGACTAAGATGGGTGATGGATTATTAGCTATTAAGGTTTGTAAAGTGGCATTTGAAAGCGGTAGATTGGAGGTAATGAAAGATTCCAATGCTGACAAATCGGGCAATCCGAGTCTGGCATTCGCTCTTTTTTTGCAAAGGCTCAGACTACACCAGAGTGCTTTAAAACGATTACAACCACGTAAAGCTGAGAAGAGATTAACTTCTTCAGCAGTTTTAGTATAAAGTTCTGCATGTTCTTCTAACCCGAACTCTGCGATTGCTGTTGGGATGAATGCAAGCCTCTGCTTCATATTCATGCCATCGAACACACACCCATCTGAATCAATTGCGATAAGATGTGATTTACTGAATCGTTTACGCTCCATTTCCTCCTAAAATTAAGCTCGCAACAGCATCCATATGTTCTGGACCCCCAGGTTGGTAGCATACAATGACTGTTCCAAAATCATCTGGTGCTGCAAAACTATAGGGAGTATTCGCAACAACGATTACTTTTTTTCCCATGTTCTTCATCTTACGCACCAACTCATTATTTGAAGATGCGGCTTTGTGGTAGTAGTAGTTGGTCATCACCAGTAGATCAGATTCATCCAGACGTCTCTCGATTCGTGCAATATCAGATTCTGATGGGACGTATCCGATTTCTACACATCCGATAGATGTTGTATGCCTTGAAAGTGATTCCCATAGAAGCCCGGGGTGGCTATACATGTTGTTAGCAAATTGTTGTGTCGGAAAAATCTGTTCTATCAGCAAAATGTTCTGATCTTTTGCAAGAGGTAACAGATTATCTGTATCTCTGAGAACTACAGTTGATTTTTTGGCTGCTTCCAGAGTGACTTGCACTACCTCAGGATCGTTGGTAATCGATTGTGCTTCAGTAGGGTCTGCCATACAATTTCCGTTAAAAAGGCCCTGGTCTTGACGCATCCTCAATATTCTCATTACCGAGTCATTGATTCTATCTTCGGAAATTCTTCCTGATTTGATGGCGTTAACAACACCTTCGATGATTTTTACCCTTAAGGGAGTCTCGTCTCTACACAAAACCAGATCATGACCTGCTTCAATTACACGAATAACAGCATCTACCATTTCATATTTTTTCAAAACTCCACCCATCATCATGTTGTCTGTGGTAATCAAACCTTCAAATCCGAGTTCATTTCTTAATAGATCGGTAATTATTCTTTTGCTTGTGGATCCCGGGATTTCATGAACACCTAGTGCCGGATATCGGGAATGAGCAGTCATAATAGCGGGTAATCCGCACTTGATTAATTCCACATAGGGTCTGATGTGTTTGTCTTTGAGCTTTTCTATACTCAAGTCTACGAGTGGTAGTCCCCAATGCGCATCTGAAACAGATTCTCCTCTACCAGGAAAGTGCTTACCCGTGCAAACTACACCAGCTTCCAAATAACCTCTGGTAGCTTCTTTTGCAAATTCGATAACAATGTCGGTATCTTCCGAGTATGATCTGGACCCAATTTCGGGATTCAGCGGATTTGTATTCACGTCGAGTACAGGTGAGTGTGTCATGTTCACCCCCAGAGCTTTAAGCTGACGCCCGTTTTGCAGTGCAATTTTGTAGGACAGTTCTGGTTCTTTCGACGTAGAAATCCCTTTTGGATGAGGGAACAACCTCTGCCCTCCCAGTACGTCATCACATGCTGAACCTTCCTGATCGACTGTGAAATGAATTGGAATACCTAGATCACGTTCAACAGAAAACTTTCTGAGTTTATTTAATACCTCTGCATACTCGTATGCGCTTGCGGAAGTTGCTGAGGCAAAATCAGAGTAATCTCGGTAGTTTCCAGATGGGTTTTGAATAGATCTTTTCAATCTTTCATCAGGTTTGGTTCCCGGCTTTACATCATGAGCCATAGACATACCCCTGAATTTTTGGCTGATTCGAAGGCCTCCTACATGATATTTAGTGATTAACCCAATGATATCAGGAGTAATGATTGGGCCACAAAAACCAAATACCATCATTTGACCCACTTTTTGGTTCAAATCCATTTGTCCAATCAGTTTTTTAATAAATTCTTCGTTTTGGGTGACCATTGGCTTCATTTTGATTAGCTTTTTTTGAATGGCTGAAGATCTAACAAATTTGGTATCTGGTGTTTAGGTTTCAATGATTCAACCGTTGAAAAACAGATTAAATTTCAACGGTTGAATCATGCATCTGTTGTATAAATTTGATCCCGCAACCTTAGATTATTGATAAAAATTATACCCCTTTTGTTTTGTATTTAGGAAAGTGATACAATTGGGGAGGAAAAGGGTCTTTTACTGCTAAGACCGGAATCAATTTGAAATCTCTCGTATTCATGGAAAAAAAATTATCATTTGGAAATAAGCTAGCTTACGGACTTGGCAATGTTGCTGTGATGGTTGCAAAGCAAGCTCCGAAAAGGTTGTGTTTTCCTATTTATAACATAGCACTGGGAGTGAATGCGGCCTGGATAGGTGCTCTGTTTTCGATCATGCGAATATGGGATGCCATAACGGATCCTCTGATCGGTCATATTTCAGATAATTACAGCTCTAAATATGGCAGGCGCAAACCTTTCATCGTATTGGGTGCGATACTTACAGGCTTGTTTTTTGCGGCTATTTGGATGTTGCCCCGTGGTTTGTCTCCAGTGGGGTATATTGTTTATTTAAGCGTTACCGTTCTGCTATTTTATACAGCGTTAACTATCTTTTCAGTTCCTTGGTATGCAATGGGATATGAGTTGACGGACAATTATGACGAGAGGACCAAACTTTTTGCCTTTCCTAGTTTTTTTAGTCCCATTTCACAGATTGGCGTAGCGTGGCTCTATTTTCTTACTCAACGCAGTATCTTTGAAGACACTATTGAAGGTGCCCGGTATGTAGGTGCATTTACGGGTTTTCTTCTTATTATATTTGGACTGATACCGGCACTGTTTGTAAACGAAAAAGAGGCAGTGGTGGAAAGAAAACTCCCTGAGGAGAAGAAAGCAAAAGCTAGTTTTTTGCGTAACCTGAAAGAATCGCTATCGTGCAAGCCGTTTTTGATCATTAGCATCTCGATTTCAGGGATATTGATGGCGTCTGCGATCGTGGGCAGTCTGCATTATTACATCAATATTTATTATATTTACGGTGGAGATAAGGCAGCAGCATCGACGACCATTGGTTGGTACTGGACGACGGTGTACGGTGTGGCGGCATTAGTAGTGCCTCTAATCAGTAAATTGGGGCAGCGCTTTGGGAAGAGAGCAATTTTTCAAGCAAGTCTGTTTTGGGGCGTTGGAGTCATGATCGCCAGGTGGTTTTTGTTTACGCCTGATTATCCGTATCTGCAACTCGTAGACGGGTTGATGTATGCGATTCTGGATGCTGCGGTATTTTTACTCTGCCAAGCAATGATTGCAGATGTTTGTGATTACGATGAATCGAAATTCGGAATTCGAAGAGAAGGTGTTTTTGCAGCTGTTTACGGTTGGATGTTTAAGACAGGATTAGCTCTTGGTGCTTTGGTGTCAGGTATTATTCTTGCGAGAATCGGATTTGATAAAAAAATAGATCAGATACCGTCCTTGGAAACCCTTGAATCGATGCGGTTTATTTATTCATTTATACCGGGTTTCGTCTTTTTGGCGGCAGGATTATTATTCTTCTTCTACCCGTTGACTAAAAAGGAGATGTTAAAAATAGCATCTAAGAGAGAATGAATTGAACGGACTACCAGATAGGCCTTTAAAAATATGTTCAAACGTCGTCTTAGTGTTCCTGTTCTGGTTTTCTCTGGATTATTGGGGTTGCTTTTCTGGAGTGACGCAAATGAGACAGGTGTTTTGTCCGTAAATGGTAAGATCATTTCGGATGAAGAACTCGTCTATTGGATGAAGCGTCACAGGAGCAAGGTGTTTCGACATTTCCATAACCAGTATGGTGACGTGTTTACTCTTCAGTTTTGGGATGCGGACACTAACTACGAAAACAAATCACCTTTATTAATGTTGAAGCGAATAGCTTTAAGTGAGGTGGTAAAAACCAATGTCATTCTGCAGCTTGCGCAAAGTAATTCTCTGATCAAAAACAATGATTTTATCATATTAAAAAGTAAATTGCTGAATTTCAATCAGGGTCGGCGAAATGAATTGATTCAGAATAAAGTCATTTATGGTCCGGAGACGTTTAGCGAGCACGCTTATGTTGATCACAAAATCAGCAATCTCAGAGTAAATTTGGGAAATTTGTATCTCAGTGGAACTTTCAAAATTCCCGGCATACATGAAGAAACTTTGAAGAGAGAAGATTATGATTCTTTTGAGAGTTTTTTGGAGGCTGTGAGTAAACGTGCACAAATAGAAATTTTACCTGCATTTTATGTGGTGAAATATGAAAGGGACTAATCTTCTGCCAAAATTGATCAATCTAGACCCATGAAAATGAAATCTATTCTAAAAATCCTGGTCCTAGCCTTATTATCTGCGGGATATGGGACTGCAAAAGACTATTACATTGATTCTCAGTTAGGGAACGATGACAACACAGGAACTTCAATTACAAATTCCTGGAAATCTCTTTCAAAGGTAAATCAAACCTTGTTTATGCCAGGTGACACACTGAACTTTAAGAGAGGTTGTGTGTGGTTTGGGCAATTAAAGCCCAAAGGCTCCGGGACAGAAGGAAAAGCGATCGTAGTGAAAGATTACGGAGAAGGAGAGCTTCCAATTATTGATGGAAACGGGGTTATTGGAGAGGCCGTAGTCTATTTACACAACCAAGAGTATTGGGAGATTACTAACCTTGAGATCGTTAATACATCAGATGTAGAAGCGGATCGAAGGGGTGTGTGGTTAAGTGGTTCGAATTGTGGTGTTTTAAATCATTTACATTTAAAAGGACTTCATATTCACGACATTTATGGAATTGCAGGGCAAAGTCTTGCAGCTAAGAAGACCGGAGGAATTTATATTGCCATTACTGATGATGCTGAGAAGCCTAGTCGCTGGAACGATGTACGAATTGAAAACTGTATCATTCATGATGTTCGTAATTCTGGAATAACAACCCAAAATGAGACCACTCAGGGTATCCATGATTTTCCACCCGATTCAAATGATTGGATTCCAAGAAGAATCACAAATCTCTATATTGGAAATAATACTATTTATAATGTTTCCAAAAATGGAATTATCGTCCGACTTGCTGACGGTGGATTGGTTGAGCATAATTTGCTACATCATACTGCGATTGGTAGTGATGGCAAAGGAATGACAGGAAATACAATTTTTTCGAGAAGCTCTAAAAATACCGTTTTTCAATACAACGAAGGTTACGCGAATATATCACCAGATTTCGACGGATCCCTTTACGATGCGGATTTGAATAGCCCTGGAACTGTGTGGCAATACAGCTACAGTCATGATAACGCTCACGGACTATTCTGGAGTTGCACAGTGCAATCCGATGAAGACGTTGTTGTTCGATACAATATTAGTGAAAACGATATGGGAGGCATTATTACTGTCAATTATCCGGTGAGTAGTATGTACATCTATAACAATACTATTTATATAGGTCCTCACAGAAGCCCTATAATATTGTATGAACGTGGAAGAGGAGACGGAAATTATCGAAATTATAAGTTTTTCAATAATTTGGTTTATAACAAAAGTAATTCAGCCAGTTTTGAATTTAATGATGATCCGAAGGAGGGATATGTCAGGCAGATTTATAATAACCTATTCTTTGGTGTCAATCCCCCGAAAATGTCCAATGATCATATACAGGAAGATCCATTACTCGTCTGTCCGGGTAATGGGTTAGCCGCGGTAGATTTTAACGATCCTGAAAAGCTTTGGGGATATAAGCTAAGAAAAGAATCTCCGGCAATAGATGCCGGAATTTTAACAAATGACAATGGGGGAGTTGATTTCTGGGGTAGCAAGTTATTTGAAGACGCTGTAGACATTGGAGCTCATGAGTATGTAAAAGAGGAAAATTGAGCTTTACATTTGGGATCGTCTTCGACGGACCTTTTTATTGTCTTTTTTAATTCAAAAACATACATGTTGGATTATGGCTGATCATGGTCGTATTAGATTACAGGATATTGCTGCCAAAGCCGGGGTTCATAAATCTACTGTTTCTTTGGCCCTCCGTTCTAACAGGAAAATCAAAAAAGATACCCGTGATAAGATCCTCAAAATTGCAATGGATATGGGGTATCGACCTGACACTCACTTGTCTAACCTCATGGGGTATTTGCGAAGTGCTGAACAGAAGAAAAAAGATGAAACAATCGCTTATTTGAGATTTGAAACTCCTGTCTCCACTAATATGGATAGCATACCCTTTTTTTGGGAATTTAACCAGGGTGCAAAGAGTGAATTTAAACGGCTGGGTTATAAGGTAGAGGAGTTTTATTTGCACGAGTATGAGTTCAACTGCAAAAGGCTTTCGCAGGTACTTTATAACAGAGGTATAAAAGGAATACTGGTCTCACCACCTGTTGGAGTATGTAGTATAGAAGATTTTGAATGGGAGAATTTTGCGGCAATCACTATGGGCTATCGTCTCAGGAATCCCAAGCTGTCAAGAGTTGTTTGTGATCAAATAGCGATAGTTCGTCAGGTTTTGGAACGGCTAGCCAGCTTAGGTTACAAGAAACCTCTGCTTGCATATCGTAAGGGGCGAGATTTGCATGTAAACAGGAGGTGGAGTATAGCCTATGAAGGAAGTCTTCATTTGTTTAGGAACTATAATGAAGTTCAGGTTTATGCAGGAGATCCGGGTTCCGAATTTGTGAATCATGTAAGGTCTCAAGATGTTGATTGTGTTATAGGTCTTAGTTATGCTTTTGCGAAGTCTTTAATTGATAATCATATATCGATTCCCAGTGATTGCGGATTTGCCTTATTGGATAAGCACGATGGGCCAACTGGAATTACGGCAATTGACCAACAACCTTTTTTCTTAGGGCAACTTGCGGCAAGGCAATTATCCGGTTTTCTGGCAAGAAATGAAACCGGGTTACCAGACAACCCCTTCACCTTGGCTATAAGACCGAAATGGGCTGAAGGAAATACCCTTTAATTGAGAGTTATGCTTTTTCGGAGTGACTTAAGTGTGAAAATTCAACGGTTGTATTTCTGCCCCGTTGAATTCTACGTAGGATCAATTCTTTTTGTTTAGTTGAAGTTGGTTAGGGAACAACAAATGGCTCCCTAATAATCTTCGACCCCAAAACGAAGTGCTGGAAAAGAGATTTTCATTGTACTCAACGATTAATCTAAGATTAAAGTGTTTTAAAAATGAAATTAGCAACGATATCTGAAACCACAAAGTGGATCAGTAAAATTATTTTAGGAGGAATATTGATATTATCCTCCCAAGTATTGTACTCGCAGGATGAAATTGAATTGGGTGAAGATATTTATGAACTATCTCCTTTTGTAATAGATTCAGAGAATGATGATGGATGGGTAGCTGATACTACTTTGATCGGAACTCGCACGCGCCAGTCCATTAAGAACCTGCCTATTAGTGTTGATGCTCTTACCACTGAATTTATGGAAGATCTTGGAGCATACACGCTTCATGACGCCGGGTATTTTGTAGCGGGCCTGGATTCATTAGATGAGCATGAGCGGGACACAGATGATGGTAGAACGTCGTTTCGGGGTCTCGATTTAGGAGGTCGTGAAAATTCACAGTCATCCAGAAACTTTTTCTTGTGGTATTCGCGCTCGGATACTTACAACAGTGAGAGAATAGACTTTAATAAAGGTTCGAATTCTTTGATGTATGGCGATGCTTCTCCCGGTGGTCTTGCTACTGTATACACGAAGCGTGCAATGGATAATAACTTCGTAGAGTTAACTGCTCAGTATGGTAGTTACGACAGTTATCGGTTGATGCTTGATGTGAACCGCAAACTCACTGACAACTTGTTCTTACGTTTCAATACCGTTGATCGTAATACGCGTTCTTATCTGGATTTCGCGTCCGATCACCTGAAAGGATATCATTTTGCGGCTACATACAAACCATTTGAGAATACGATTATTCGTGCTGAATATGAAAAACTTGATTTTGACCGATCCCGGGCAAATTCAGGACTCGAAATCAACCAAAGGGCTGCGTTAGGTAGAGGCTTTTCTACAACTTCCAGAAATTATTATACTTCTGATGGTGATTATGTCGATTCACGTGCAAGGTTAGTATATGAATCTGACGGAAGTGGCGGATTTAATACACCTTACGCTATTGCAAGCAATGATCGTCGTAATGGAGCTACCGGAGATGATTTATCACTTTCAGTAGGTATGACTCAAACCGTAAGAGACAGAACAACTGGTGCTCCTCTTCTTACGGTTGGGCCGTTTCCGAGGAACATTAATACCCGGGGTACTCGAGATTTCATCGTAAGACCTATAACAAACTATTCTATCTGGGTGGAACAAAATCTCGGTGATCTATACATGGAGTTTGCTTATAACCGTCAGGAACAAGTACAAAAACGTAATGATAATAGTTTTGGAACTGTTCTTAGTGTAGATTCTACAGGGCGTTTGTATGCAGATAGTGATTTGGACAGGAAAGAATATGGTAATGATGTGAATATTCTCAGATTCACTGCTGCCTATCCGCTTGATTTGAAATTTACCAAACAATTTATTGTCGCGAATTTAAGTTATCAAGATGATTACGCTTATAGTTTTAGAGAGAGGTTGGTGAATAGAGCGAAAGCATTTGATCCTGATACAGGTGAGTATGATGTGACTCACGATCTTGAAGGCCGTGATCGTATCCGTATTCGTGGATATTTTGATGCCGATAATACAGTGGACGATCTAGAGAACCCTAATGTTTTTAACAATCTACTACCGGAAAATTTACCAAATATACCTGGTGTTTTTGAACCTCTTTGGGTCCACTACACTACCTCAAATAGACCGTTTGTAGATAAACGATTTACACGGACATGGTCCATCTCCAGTTCTGGTGAGTATTTTGGAGGAAAACTACGCTCACTTCTTGGTATTAGATGGGATGGTTTTAAACTGAAACGTTATGTTCTACCTGGAGGAACCAGAGCTGAGCGCGTCGCTGAATATGGTGAAATCGCATGGTGGGGTCAGGATGTCTTTCTTGGTAGTCCTGACGATGCTCCGGATCAATATGCATATCAACCGGATCTGGATCAAAGTTCAACTACTTACTCTGCAGGTTTGTCCTATGCTATTACGGAGAGTATTAACCTTTATGTGAATTCATCCACTTCATTCCGCTGGCAGGGCACTGAAAACTTCCTTGGCGAAGTACTTGGACCTCAGGAGGGCGAAACCATAGAAATTGGTGTTAAAGGCGATGTAATGGATGGCCTATTTACATTTGGTTTAGCTGCTTTTGAAGTTGATCGTGAAAACGTAGCATTCAGGTTCAGTACAGGAAATAATGCTGAAGAACTTGAACTTCTTTTCAATGATTTAAGCATTGATATCGTTGATGGAGTAATGACCTACACACCAGCTGAGCCAGGTAGTGCAGGCTTCTTGGAAATTCCAAGGGGATTAAACAATGAGCACAGGCAGGTGACTTCATCTGAAACATCCAAGGGAAGTGAGCTCACGTTGACAATGCGAAGAACAAAAGGATTGCGGGCAAGGCTGGCTCTTTCCCACATTGAAATTGAAGCTGACCGCGATATGTCTCTTTATGCAGAACAGGTTCGACTGGCTGAGATTCGTGCGCAGGAACGCGCGACTCTTATTGATCAACACTGGGCGAATGATCCAAATTTCCAAGAGGGCACTCTTCCCGGTATTGAAGAAGAACTAAGAGAATACCTGGATGACGCTCAACAGGTTGTAGCTTCAAACACCGCTGATCGTCCAGTTACTGGCTCAAGAACACGTCCCTGGCGAGTCAGTTGGATTCTGGATTATCAATTTGATGAAGATTTCTTTCTCCCTAAATTAAGAGTCCTTCTTTCAGGTAAGTGGAGTGATGATTATTTGCTTTCAACTAATGATGGAGTGGAGTGGTATGGAGGTTCTACACATCCGGTAAACCTCGGGTTTGTTTACAGTACTAAACTCATGGACTATCCAACCACTTTCCGTTTGCAGATAAGAAATCTTACTGAATTGGAAAACGATGGAAAGAAAGAGCGAAGTGGATTTGTAGATCAATTCACTGGAGATGAGATCTTTAGATATAGAAATGTGGCTCCGACAAGTGCGGATTTTACTATGACTATTAGGTTTTAGTAGTTTTTAGGAATTATTAAATAAATTTTACTAGCTTAAATATAAAGGGAGATTCTTCGAGGAATCTCCCTTTATTGTTTAGGTCTAGAGTGCTGTTTCAACGGTTGAAATGAAAATTTTTTGCGGAGTTATGTATTCATAAATAGCATTGTTGTTTAACCCTAAAAACGACATATGTTACTACAAATAAGATACCCAAAAATAAAAACGATCGGATTGTTGTTAATAATCGGTCTTAAGTGTTACTCGCAAGACACTACAACTGACGATGATGCATACGAGCTTTCCCCTTTTATTATAGAAAGTGGTAGTGAAGATTCCTGGGTCCAGGCGACATCCCACACCGCAGCACGAACTAATGTGGAGATTAAGAATTTGTCAAAATCTGTGACGGTTCTTACTTCAGAATTCCTCAGTGAAATTGCTGCTGATGACTACAGTGATGTACTCGATTTTGTCAGTAATGTTAGTATTCAGGGAGAGTCTACAGCATTGTTTAATCAGAACACGTTCTTTTTCCGGGGATTCCGTCAGAACGAGCATTATCGTAACAACATACGTGGATCTTTTTTTAGTGATGTTGTTGATTCTGCAACTATTGACCGTGTGGAAATTTTGAAAGGACCGAGTTCGCTGCTTGCAGGTACATCTGAACCAGGAGGCGTAATGAACAGTATTACAAAACGCCCATTGTTGTCAGGTTCAGGAGGATACATCAAGCTAGGCTATGGCACGGATAACTATATGCGTGCTGAACTGGACTATTCCGCTCAGCTCAATGAGTCTATTTCTTTCCGTTATGTCACTGCATTAACCGACTCGGACGGGTGGCGCGAATGGGAAGGAAATTCAAACTATGTTCAATACGGTGCTATCAATTGGAAGCTAACACCCAAGACTACGTTGCTCTTGACGTTTGAGATGTTGGATCAAGACATCACAATGGCAGATGGAGCCTGGTTGATTTCAACAGAAGACGGACGACGCGTTTATGCTGACCTTGAGGGACTTATCCCCTGGGATTTCAACACAATGGGTCCGGATTCTCTCCGTTCCCAGGAGCACTTTAAATTCTTTGCTGAACTCACTCATCAACTCGCCGAAAATGTGTATTTCCGTTATGCTGCGAATTGGGAAGATGTAGAGTTTCATGACTCTCGTCCCAGTGGCGGTGGAAGTCTTCGAGGAATGTTTGAAACATTTGATCCTAATGCCCCTGACTCAATTGAAATTGGTGGTCGCTGGAACTATGATAATATCTATTTCGAAACATGGACTCATCAGGCTGATATCTTTGCCCAGCTCGAATATGCAGATATTCAACATGATTTAACCGTTGGAGTTGAATATACAGATCTAATGAGAGAAAGACCCCGTTGGGCACAAAGAGGTACGCGAACCAGAGTGAGTCTCAATCAGGCTAAGGAAATAAATGCTTCTGGTGGGCGTCGTTTTGAACAGTTGCTCGGACCGGATGCGGGTTCAAGCATCAACCGCTGGGAACTAACCTTCCGTGAACGTTGGGCATACATCATTAATAATCAGTTTCGCGCTTTCGATGATAAACTCATTGCTAATTTAGGCTACCGTATCGCGCGAGGTGATGCCTGGGATACAAATTATAGGTTTTTTGATGCGAATGGTGATCTCTCGATCGATCAAAGTGAGAGGGCTGCAGGAAATGCTGCTGCTGACATTGCAGATGAAGATGCCGAGACATTATCTGCTGGTCTGCTATATAAAATTAACGATAATTTGTCTGTTTACGGAAATTATGCAGAGTCTTATACTGGAGCGGATCCAGGCCGAGCATTCAATATTCCTGCTTGGTGGGACTATGTTGATGAAATAGGAAGTAACCCCGGTGAAAACTGGCAAGACTTGCCCGATGCTGAACAGGATGCATTGAGAGACTTCATCGACAGTAATCCAGATCGTTTCTCAAAACCACAGGAACCAGAATTTGGTGAAGGATGGGAAGCAGGCATCAAATATGTAAACGATGCGAATACCTTCTCTGCGACGTTGGCTTACTTCAGTATCGAAAAGAACAACGTGATTACGACTACATTACCTGCTGGCATTCCTCCTGGAGGTCCCGGAAGGTATCAGGCTGGAGTTCGCGAAGCATCGGGTTGGGAGCTGGACCTGATGTATCGACCAACTGAGAATTATCAAATCATGCTTGGTGGCGGACAGTTAACTGTTGAAGATCTGCCTGTTGCTGATGGTCAAATCAAAAGATCTACCGACGATATTCCTGAGCTCTCATGGCATGTTTATCATCAATACATTGGTGAAGGAATGTTGAAAGGATGGAAATTCAACAACGGTATTACCTGGGTTGATGATCGTCCGGATGGTGTTAATTCGTTTACAGGTATAGCAAGGACGACTCATCCTAGTTATTATCGCGTAGATTTGGGTGCCAGTTATGAGACTGAAATTAAAGGATATCTTACTAAATTCCATCTGAATGTAAGTAATGTATTGGATGAAAAGTACATTGTAGGTCAGGCATCTAAAGGATATCCACGTAAGTTTATACTTTCAGTGACGACATATTTGAAGTAATTGATTTAGAGGGAGGTCTTAAAAATTGATATCGGCATAGCACTTAACTTTTGTTGAGTGCTATGCTTTTCTATATTGTTAAGTCACATCATAGGAATGAATGAAAACGTTGATTTTCCCCTAATGCCTATTGCGATAGTTTGAGTAATAAGAGGAAACAAATGTGCAATCTGTTTGGATCAAAGAAAAGAAATAAAACGATTTTGAATCAGAGGAATATCTAATATTGTGTCAGTATCCAGAGCACCTCTAAAAGTTGTGACGAAACCCTTTGAATAAAGTATGATTAGAATAATTTTTTTAATGCTCTTGATTACCAATATGCCTCTTATGCATGTTGAAGGAGATGAGTCCGTGGTGATTCCATCTAAAGAAAAGTTTCATGTTTTCCTTTTGGCAGGGCAGTCCAACATGGCGGGAAGAGGTGAGGTCACTTCTGAAGATAAAACCACTCATCCTAGAGTCCTGTCTTTGTCCAGAGAAGGGAAATGGGTTCCTGCTGTAGACCCGCTGCACTGGGACAAAGAATTTGCAGGCGTTGGACCGGGTAAATCTTTTGCTTTAGAATTAGTTAAAAAGGATCAGGACATTACAATCGGATTAGTCCCGGCCGCTTGTGGCGGTTCACCCATCTCAAGATGGGAGCCTGGAGAATACCATGACCAAACAAAAAGTTATCCTTGGGATGACGCGATAACTCGGACACGTCTGGCTTTAGAAGATGGTACTCTGAAGGGTATTCTGTGGCTTCAGGGAGAATCTGATGGAACTTCGGAACGAGCACCCTTGTATAAAGAAAAGTTACGGTCCCTTATTCAACGGTTTCGAATTGAACTCAATGCAGAGGAAATTCCTTTCATTATAGGACAACTCGGACAGTTTCCTGATAAGCCATGGTCTGAGGCCAGAAAACTTGTAAATGATTCTCACATCGAAATTGCCAACTCATCGGATAAGGTGAGTCTTGTTTTTTCGGAGGGATTAACATGTAAAAATGATAACACTCATTTTAATGCAGAATCTATGAAGGAGTATGGAAAGAGATACGCTGAAGCATACATGAAAATGCTTGATTCTAATAGTAGTTTATTCGCTCATTAGTAAGAGGTTATACTTAAACTTATGAACACTGCGGATCTTTTTTAATCTCATTGATTCTAAAATAAATCGTATAGAATCGTTCACCACTTACGTAAACTGGATCTTCGTTGTGGATTATTGTTACTCAAGTTCCAGGATTTGCATGGAGAGATCGAAATCTCACATGGACTAGCAGGAGGCTCTCTGTATCAACGGACAGGTGAAATGTTCCTTCCCAATTTTGTAATCATTAGAGCTTATTTTTTGAATGATTTTATCGACAACACGATCAATAGGTTGGTGAAAGGTTGTAAGAGATGGGTGATAGTGGGAGCTCATTTGAATGTTATCGAATCCAACAACTCCAATATCTTCAGGGATGGCCAGCCCTTTTTGTAGCAATGCTTTCACTGAACCAAGGGCGATCTGATCTATCGTGCATACGATGATGTCAGGCGTATTGTTTTCTTTAATGATTCTGCTGACATGGTCGTAGCCAGATTCAAAGTAACGTTTGTTTTGGGTTTTGAAGATTTGACATTTGATGCCCCCAGCTTTCAAAGCATTTTTCATCGCAAAGCTTCTAAGGTCATGATTGGGAAGATCTGCTTGCAAAAGATGAATGTCTTTGGATTTGCGGGCTACGAGATAGCTTGCCAGTTGTTGTGCAGAGTGTTCTTCCTCGGGATAAAAGGAGTAGGACGATTCGTTTTCAAGACTGTGACCAATTCTGAAAATCGGTGTGGATTTGATTTCTTTTTCAAAAGCTCCGCTCAAGTCGCTGCCGAGGACTATAATCGCATCGAGAATGTGCTGTTTAAGAGATGAAAGATCTTTTTCATCGATTTGTCGGTCAGTAAAGCCAACCAAAATCGTTGAATAACCGGCTTTGTGCAGTTTTTCCTGAATGATAGCAATGCACTCGCTAAAGAACGGATCTTTAAAATCGTATACGACGACTCCAATGACTCTTGAAGATTTTCCCTTTAACGCACGGGCTGCAATGTTAGGAACATAACCCAGGCTTACAGCAGTCTCTTTTACTCCATTTATTGTTTTTTCAGGAATACCAATGTCATTTGCTGTGCCCGATAGCACTCTGGAAACTAGAGAAATCGAGACTCCCATTTTTTCCGCAATCTCTTTTTGGGTAACTCTCATGGCAAATAGGATCTAAACAGAGTAATTTTTATCTCATTGATAAAGAGTATGATGAGAAAAAAATACTAACATATCAACTCAAACGTTGAAGTAGTGGTTGACAATTGAACTCAAACGTTTGAGTCTGCTTAAGATGAAAGACGTTCTTATTACCACTACTTCTTTCCAAGACACTCCGGGAAAGCATCATGAGCTTCTAAAATCGCTGGGATGGAATGTCACTTATGCGAGAGGGCCGTTGTCAGAAGATCAGATATTTAATCTGGTTGGAGATCATGACGGCATCATATGTGGAGATGATGTTTACAGTCGTCGGGTTTTGGAGAAAGCTATGCCAAGATTGCAGTTCCTCAGCAAATATGGGATTGGAGTAGATAAAATAGATGTAGAAGTGGCATCAGAGCTTGGATTACCTGTCTTTTTTACTCCCGGAGTGAATCATACGACAGTTGCCGAACACACATTCATGCTCCTTTTGATGTTGGTTAAAAAGGCGATATTCCACGCAAATAAAGTAAGCGATGGAGAATGGAAACGTCAGACAGGGAACGAAATCTTTGGAAAAAATATCGGTATAGTGGGACTTGGTCGCATCGGAAAAGAGGTCGTCATTCGTGCAAAGGCGTTTGGTTTGAAAGTCTTTGCCTATGATGTCTACTGGGACGAGGCATTTGCTAATGAACATGAAGTAACTCGAGCGAAAACATACGAAGATATTTGGGAAAATTCGGATTTTATTTCACTTCATACGAATCTAAATGAGAAAACCCATCATCTTCTGAATAAGGATACCTTTTCGCAGATGAAGGAGGGGGTTATGATCGTTAATTGTGCCCGGGGAGAAATCGTAAACACCGAAGACATGGTAGCAGCTCTGAAAGAAGGAAGAGTAGGGGGTTACGGAACAGATGTTCTTGATCAGGAACCTCCTGAAAAGGAACATCCACTGCTTTCAGAAGAAAAGTGCATCATCACGCC
>JAKSBQ010000196.1 GCA_022361075.1 Opitutales bacterium
AATAAACGGAATGGATGATCTCAGCTTTCTCAATCGGGACCACTTCAACAAAGCCTGTTGAAAGCTGAGTCAAATGAACAATATCATGATCAAGCGCCCAATTGATACCTTCTCCTCCCAGGAAGTGAACTTTATATCTTCTACTCATTCTTACAGTAGTTATTTATACAAATCGTTTTCGTAGACTGAAGTGTAGTAAGTCAAATCGTTCCATCAGGCGATCACTCATCATTTGAATAGTGTAATGTTTCTCGACAGTCTTTTTTGCGCACTTCCCGATGCTTGACGAAAAAGCGAAATCACCTACTAATTGATCAATAGCAAGTTCGATAGCCTGCTCATCAAAAAGGGGAACCAACCTTAAATTTTTATGATCAATTAGATTTTGCCTATCCCACAATCCTCTGTTGTCAGTCAAAATAACCGGTTTACCCATTGCCATTGCTTGAAGTGCGGTGCTTTGCCCTGATGGCTGAGAAATATCGTTGAGACTTACGATAACTAGTTTCGCATTGTGAATCAAATTTCTTAGCTCCAACGAATCCTCACAATCGACTAACTTCATGTGCGGAGGAAGCTCCCCTAAGTGTAACCTCGTTACCACCCTAATTTCATAACGGGGGTCAAGTCGTTTTAGTGTGTCAAAATCCCGATTTGAATCAGAACCAACCGTCAATAGATAAGTTCCATGACCAGGATCGCTCTCAGATGCTTGCCAAAAGCTGTGATCCACACCGAATTGCAGACAGTTTGATTTCGTTTTCAAATATTCGGTGAGTGCAGATCTCGCTCCTTCTCCCAATACCAAAAGATCACTCACGTGTTTGAGAAGTAGTGACAAAATCGAGCAACCTAATCTAAAACGGAAGCTTTGCTTATTTGTCTTCTCCAAAAAATTAGTGAGTCCCTGAGAAAGGTGAATGTGGTCAAATTGAATAAAGCCCAACATTCTAAAAAATGCTATCGGTAAAGCGATCGAATCGATGTTCGTATACAAAATTGAATTTTGAGGTAAACGAACAAGAACTCTCAACGTCGAAAGCAAATGGAAATTATGCCCAATCACGTTCTGGGAGAAGCCATTCAGCTTATTTGAGAACCATTCATTAGACTGATGGACTTCAACAATTTCAAATCGATCACTTTTCTTACAAAGATCATAAAATCCGTAAAAGAAATCAGAAGGTTCAATTCCTTTGTCGACGGCTTTGAGCAGGTTCGTTCGACCAGATCTGGTAAGAAAGTATGTGTTCGCCCCCATCCTCAATTTGAATCGTCGAAGGTATGATCGTGGACCATGTAAGACATTTGCCCCCATATCAGATCAAAAAATCTACTCAAATTGCGCCTCATTCTTCTGAAAAGGCCCCATCGAGTCATCCGATATAGAGACTCAATTGAATCCATCGCACAAAAGGCTAAATGATTCTTGTTCAAAATACCTCCATGCTTACGCCCAACCTTCGCGATTTCTTTCGAGCGAACATAACCTCCGTTCTCAGTAAGCGTATCCTCATGAATCCGCAAATCCGCGATGTGTCTATCGATTGCGTAAACATCCCTTTCTTTGCTCAGACGAAGCGTGAAGTCCCAGTCCATCGCATATCTAAGGTCGACTCTAGGGCCACCTATTTTTAGCGTCCACTTAGTGTCAAAAAAACATGCTGGCTGCGTTATAAAAAACCGATCTTTCAACCTGGATCGCTCAAAGGGGATAAAAGCACCCTTCTTGATAACTAGATCATTTTCATCAATCTTGTTAGCAATCCCGTACATGAACCCTAGATTACTTCGGTCTATGGATCTCCACTTGCTAGCAATTGAAACCAAAGCATCTGGAGCTAAGGTATCATCGGCATTCAACCAGCCCCAAATGTCACCACTAACATACCTCAATCCCTTTAGGATCGCATCTGATTGCCCCTTATCAGCTTCACTCAAAAAGACTGTAAAATGACTCCGATAGGTTTCCAGTATTTCCAAAGTTCCATCAGTCGATCCCCCATCAATCACTACGATCTCAAGATTGTCCCATTGTTGGCACAACAAGCTACTTATAGTTCGGCTAATGTAACGAACCCCATTGAAACAAGGGACAATTATGGAAATTTTTGGTAAACTCCTCACATGCTTACGACAACAGTCGCTCATAAAATGCGATCAACTTCCGGCCTATCATGGCAGGATCATGCTGAGTCAAAACATGCTCACGACCATCTCTCGCGAGGCTGTCCCTTTTAGTAGATTCTTTCAACAATTCCGCAATTTTCTCACTCAACTCTTCACTTGTGTAAGGCCGCTTCAGCCCCTTACTATCCTGATGAGTAACATCTGCATCAAGCAAACCTGATACCGGCGAAGAAAGCACACAGGTTCCGCACGCTTGAGCTTCGATAGCAGTCAATCCAAAAGCCTCAACATGAGAGGGTACCACGAAAATATCCATCGCAGAGTAAGCCGCCACTTTCAAAATATCAGAATCGATAAATCCTAAATGCACATGAGGAATTCCAATATCTTTCAACATCCCATTTTCCCAACGCCCGCCAAAACTCATCAAAGAAAGATTCTCCACCAACCTTTTAGGAAGCAGAGTGATGGCCTCCAGCAACTCCATCACTCCCTTTCTCTTCACTTTTAAGTTATCAGCCGCAAATCCTAAGACCAAACGATCCCCTCTGATACCAAATGCCTCTTTGGCAGATACTTTTTCTCTTGGAAAGTAAACCTCACAATCCAGGGGGTAATGAATCGTTTCAATGGTAGCCCTTTTTCCAAAGAAACCGCTGGTCAGAGCTTCGGATGTATTCCACCGACTATTTGAAACTACCCCCACTTTGCGGTGTTCACCTAGTGCTTGTTTTTTAATATCTCGAACTTCCGACTCCAAGCTCCAAAGGTGTGAGTTCCTATCGAGATCCGTGTGATAGTGAAAACCTCCCAAATAGGGTTGTTGATCATGTAAGGTAAAAACGACGGATTTTTCGAAATTCTTAAAAAATCTCTCCCAATCGAGAATCCAAGCAACCCAGTGCAAATTTACAATATCCGCTTTTTTCACCCATTCATTATTGTTGATTTCGTAATCTGAATAAGGAGGTGAAAACTGTTCAAAATTCCCTTTACCTCCGGCGATCGTATCAAGTGAGCTAAGGCGCTTCATGATGGACAAATTCGCCTCTCCAGACAAATGCAAACGGCGTTTAAACTTATCTAACAATGATGTTCGACACCTTTTAAGAAGAGCAACATAAGCATTGTTTTCACCTTCGGCGACAAGGATTCGTGAATCCACACCCTCCGCTAACAAAGCCAAATGGTACCTCAGAAGCCCAATTCCAGCACCACCTTTTAGTGAGTGCGCGATATGGACAACTTTCATTCTAATAGAATCGAATATGATTAGGATTCCTTTCCCGGAATCTCAGTTCGAACTAATTCGTAATCTGGATAAACAAAGCCTGAAGCATAATCCAGATGAGTTTCGTCTTTGGAAAACAATTCGACCTCAAAATTCAAAATATCGTCCAATCGAAGAAGGAACTTAGAACCCTTAGAATTTGCATAAATCGCGAGAAAGTATCTTCCCCAATTCAATCGTTTCCTTGGGATAGTAAAAGTGTAGCGATAATTCCCAGGATCAATAAAACCGTGGTTGCACACGTCTCGTGAATTACCCAATGAAGTCACATTCGCTCCCATGTCTGAGCGAATTCCTATCTTAAACGCGAATGACCAAATCCTTTCAGTTATCTCAAAATCGACATCGATCGTGATATCATCAAGCACACTAAAGCTACATCTACTTTCACCATTTTTATCTTTTACATTTATAGAATGAAGTAGAAATTCTGTCACACCTGGATCAGCAATACCATGTTCCCACTCATGATATCCCACACCAACAAGTCCATCAGCCAGGTATTCTTTAATGATCTGATCTGTAGGACCTTCATTAAGCAATTTACCGTCTTTAAGATACATCGTCTTATCGCAAAGCTGGCTAATCGTCATCATGTTATGGCTAACAAGTACAATCGTTCGCCCGTTTCTAGCTACTTCTCCCATCTTTGAGACACACTTTTTCTGAAAATCTCTATCACCAACAGCCAACACCTCATCCACAATCATGATCTCTTGCTGGAGATGTGCTGCGACAGCGAATGCCAACTTAACCTTCATACCACTTGAGTATCTTTTTACAGGTGTATCTACAAATTTGTGCATACCGGAAAAATCAACAATACTGTCAATTCTTGAGCGAACTTCCGGACGCCTCATACCCAATATTGCCCCGTTTAAGTAAATGTTTTCAATTCCTGTTAATTCTGGATGGAAACCTGTTCCAACCTCCAATAGCGCCGCAACCTTGCCATACAAGTGAGCGTATCCTTTCGTAGGAGTGGTGATACGAGCGAGTAACTTCAGGAGTGTAGATTTGCCCGCTCCGTTTCGACCTATGAGCCCAATTTTTTCTCCTTCTTTGACCTCAAAGCTAACATCATTAAGCGCCCAAAAAGTGGACTTGCTCGTCTTGTTCTGGCCACCTTTACGAAGGATTCTTTTTTCCCAAAAGTCCACCAATTCTTCATGGAAAGACGTAGCACCGTACCCCCCCAAACGATAAGATTTGGAAAGACCTTCGCTTCGAATGACAACATCATTACCCATATCTAAATAGTATCTACGAACCGTTTTTGAGTTTTTTGAAAAACAAAAATGCTAAGCATAAAAACAAAAAAAGAAACCACGGCTGCATAACCCAAAAGTTGCCAATCAAAGATTCCTATTCCTAAAAAACTGTGCCTAAAGCACTCTATCACAGACGCAACAGGATTAAGCTTCATTAGAAATAACATCTGCCCTTCTAGATTTGCCATTGGATAGATAACCGGAGTCAAATACATACCAAGTTGAATTAGAAAAGCGGACATCTGTGTAAGATCTCGATATTTTGAAGTAACCGAAGAAAAATCATCCCAATTCCTAGGCTCAATACACCTAAAATGCCCAAATAGATAGGCATCAAAAACGCGGTCCAATTGATTGATATATCAACTGCTAATCCCGACCAATATCTGTAATAGATCCAAAACAAACAAAACAGAAAAAACTGCACTCCAAAACCGATTAGATTGGATACTAGGTTGGAGATCGGAATCGAAAGCCGAGGAAAATAGACTTTTGAATAAAGAGGTGCATTCGTTAAGAAAATAGTAGAGTTACTCGTAAAATTCGTAGAAAAATAGTTCCACATGCACAAACCACACATGTAAAACAATGGACCAGGTGTGCCTTCAGTTGGAATTTTTGCGATACCTCCAAATACTACCGTAAAAACCAACGTTGTAAAAAGTGGCTGAATAACAAACCACAAAGGTCCAAGTATATTCTGCTTAAACTTGGCTACAAAGTCCTTTCTTACGAAAAGAAATATCAAAAACCTGTAGGTCAGCAATTCTCCTAGATCCGAAATCCTAACTCGAGAACTGTTCGAAATTACGATTTTTGGTTTTGGATCTTCTGAATTCATGAATTACCAAAAAAGTCTTCATCCTCGGAATTCCCAATCCATTCCATCAAACGATTAAAATCAACTGAATCTTGGCTGTAGGGCTCTATATCAGTATTCAAATCAAAAATTGGATATAACAAATTGTCAGGATGCACATGATCTGGGTAGCGAAGAGTGAATGTTATCCACTCTAATGGTCTCTTTTTGTAAAGTGAGTAAGCAAACTGTTTGGCCAACTCCTGTTTTTCTCGAGTCAAAGGCTCTAAATCGGTAATCGTCCGAATTCTCTCAAAAAACTCTTCTTTACTCGCTGAATCAACTGTAAAACCCAGCCCAGAACATCTACCTGTACCTCCCGTTATCGCAGGTATACCGCACATAGGAAATTCGATAGCGACAGTACCTCTGACAGTTAAGCAATAATCAATCTTACCAAAAAATGATGCTGTGTTAATATCTGTATCGGCCCCGATCAACTTCACGTGATCGGGTAATATTCCAACTTGTTCATATATTAACTTTTCATCCACTGATTCTCCTCCGTAGCCATCCAGTTTAAGACGCCACACATTTGCCGGGTGCAGTTTGACTATCCAATTTAGACTGTCGTTCTCACATGCAGCTGATACAACATTCACTAGCCAATCGGAATAATTCTCGAACAAATCTGTTCCATAAAAAAAAGTGGCATCCCACAAAACGTGAGCAAATATAACAGCTGTTTTCTTTTGAAGGTCTAAGTTTAATCTCTTTAATATATCATCGAATGGAACAATTCTCTTTCCTTTTTGAATTGCTTTTCGAGCAAACCAATCGTTATTCGCGTAAAGATCATAGTGCTCCGAAATAAAGTCATCCACATCCTCGCCAGAGAAACCTTGAGCCACTAACTCTGCCCATTTTTGCTTGTTGATTGACACAGGATGAACACTTTCATTCTCACTACTAAACCTTTTAAAATGAGAGAGCTCATTTTTGTGAGCTCCGATGTGCTGAATAAATTCAATTCTTCTATTTAAGCAATGGTCAAAAAGTTCTCCATTCGGAGTGTAGCCACGCTCACTTGCAATACACATTTGAAAATGACCTTCTTCAAGAACTCGGCCAATTGCCGACGAGGCGATAATCGAGTTTTTAAGAACAATTCTTAATTGAGCCTGAAATTTCTCTGAAGAAAAATCGATAAGTGATACATGAGAATTTCTGACTAGAATGGAAAGTGCGTGTTTCCCTATCTTTACACCGAGGTGTGTCAAAGATAGAAGCTTCTCCTGATCAATTTTTTCTCCTAAGCCCAGGATACTTTCTAACACTTCAGTATTTTCAAGATTGGATTCAAAATCACTCAAATAAATATACTCGAAGTTTCCTGTCGCCTCGTAATACCTCCTAATCCTTCGAGCACTATCCGAATCTCGCAAAAGAATGGAAACATCAAAACCATCCTTCTTTAGATATGCAGCAATCAAGGCTTCAATCTTCGCATTTGAAATCCAATTATGAAGACCGGAGACAATGACCTTTTTACCATTCAGAGAAACATTCTTGTTCTCATCCCTATATTTCTTACAATCCTTGTAAAACTGTGCTTGATCTAAAAGAATCTCCTTTGAAATCGTAACTCTACCCTTAAATCGATCTAGTATCTTTCTCAACACATCCATATAACGCAATGCTACTATATAAATAAAAACCTTATTAGCTAAAGGAAAACCATAAAATAAAAACTAACCACCTCAAAAGCTATCTATTAAAACTAAGAATCATTTTGGATTTCAAAATCCAGTTCTCCATTCCTAATTCTGCGGCAAATAAATTCAGCGTACAAAAAATCATGTATATCGTTTATATCCACAGACAACTCTCTTGGCATAACGTATCCACGACAATCTTCGTCTATAATTTTACCTGCATCAATCAATGAGCGATCTGTAACATAAACAGATCCATTTCTAACATAAATATCTTCTAACTCATTTGCCGATACCTTCCCCTCTTCACCGAGAAAGAAAGGCTCGAGACGGTCATCGGTTAAACGCTTAAGTTTCCTAGGGTGTATGACTTGGTCAATTTTCATTACTGAAACCGCACATTTTGCCCTCGAAGACTCAAACAAATCTATCGTCGCATCTATATCGACGCCTCTTGTAAATGGGGAAGTCGCTTGAACAATCACAACGCACTCAAACCTATTACCCTGCTTATCTAAGTTCGATAAGACATGTTGTACATATTCAATCGCTGGCGAATCAGAGCCAGATATTTCGGATGGTCTCTGCAACACCGCAACACCATGCGACTCTTTGTATTTCTCTCCAATTTCGAGCACCTGAGGACAATCTGACGAAACAACCAGTTGTGATATTCTTTTTGAATCCAAAGCAGCTTGAATAGCCCATTCTATCAATGGTATTCCACCTAAAAGCCGTGTATTTTTTCCTGGCAACCTAATAGAACCAGCTCTTGCTGGAACAATAGCAACTGTTTTCATCAGTTTCTTATTTATCAAATCTTTATACTCAATAAAACACTCTCTTTATTTGATACAAAGAAAACCCTCAAAAGGTATATATTTCATCACATTCATAACGTCTACAAATCCAGCACGTTTCAGCATATCTAGATTAGCGCTTGATGAAAATGGCTCTAGAACTCCTTTCAAACTCTTTGATTTGTGGATTATTTCATCAGGAGTATATCCTCTCTCAAGTTTATAATCATTGTAGACAGCAGTACATATATCCTGAAATCTGGCGTCAGGAGCCCTAACCTTTTCAAATAACATAAACGCACCACCCCATTTCAGAGTATCGTATATCTTATTTATCAGTTTTTGCCTTTCACTTGGGCGGATGAATTGGATTGTATAATAAGACATAATCAAATCTGAGTGGAAATTAGGAAATTCATATTCTATCACATTATCACACACAAACTCTATATTTTCATCTACGTATAGTTCATTCGCCTTTTCAATCATGTCTTGCTCTAAATCAATACCTATAAACTTAGCATTCTTTATGGCATGCCGTTTTGCGATTTTCTGAGTAAGTGCGCCGGTCGAACAACCTATCTCATAACAGATAGAGTCGTCTTTGACAAAAAAATCGCTCAATCTAACAATAAGATCATGACCTTCAACGTAAAGAGGTACAGATTTTTTGACGTGTTCCTCGAATGTATCAACTGTTTTTCCTGAAAATGACCATGAGGCATCTCCAGCTTCTATATTATCACCTACTAAGCTCATATTCGTTACATTAAGTTATCACACAACCATTCCTTGATCATAAAGAGAGATATATCTCTCCGCTTCCATCTTTTTCCTTTGATAAACTTTTTCAAAATCAACAAACCCGCTAATCCAATCCCAAGACAAGCCGGACTCACCCGCTTCCAACAAGCGCCGAATATAACTTATATCTTTGGTAGAATGCCTATTGTAGAACTCCAAAAACCTTTTTGATTTTGTATAAAAATCATCACGAAGAGCAGAAATTTTTTCCAACTCCTCACGAGGATCATCAGTTCCTATGTCTTCAAAAATCTCATTAGAAAAAATCTCAAAATCAGGTATTTTTGCTTTTGAAGCGAGGGTGTAAGAAAAACTTGATCCCTCACATTCGATTTCATCATCAACTGATTGAATCACTTCAAAGCCATACCGAGCTAACAATAAAGCTATCGATCGATGAGAAAAAAAGCGATTATGATTATGATTATAATATTCTAATGGTGATCCATAAATTTTATCGCTTCTCCACCTGATAAAAAGCAATCCACTTTCCCTCAAAACACGATGCAATTCAGATAGACTTCTTCCAATATCGTAGGTGTGTTCCAATGATCCCAGACTCATACAAACATCGATTGAATCATCCTCATAAGGCAGTCTTTCCCCTACACCTAACTCAATGTCCAGCCCAATTTCACGACCACGCTCAACACTACCCAAATGGGGATCAAAGCCCTTCGCAACCCATCCAGAATTTATCCAGCTTAACATCGTAAAACCCGAGGCGCATCCATGATCCAGCATTACTCCAGGTTTAATATCAAAGTGGTGATTAAGCCATCCCAATACAGCACCTCCGCGTTCTTGTTGAAGCCTTATGTATTCACTAGATGGAACGCTTGAACCGTAAGCCACATCTCGATATAGTCTGCGGTAATAATCCTCATAGAACGAATCTTCGTAGCGTGGATTCAGTAAACGATAACCACATTTTTTGCAGACGGAAACCTTCAACTCACCGTATTCCCCCGGGCCCTCAATTCGTCCATATCGCTGTAAAACTTCAAATTCCTCCGAATCACACACTTCACAAGGTATCATAACCTTCGAATATTTCTTCGTTAATTCTTTCAGTTCACTCATGATTAAAAATGTTGAAATGCAATAATTTCTTAGTAACAGATTCGTTTTTGAAGAGGCGGCAACGTGAGATCGCTAAGAATCGAAGCGATCTTCTCTCCAGCATTTCCACCTCCATAGATCTCAGATGGCTTATAACAACCTGCTTCAAGTTGTCTATCAACAGCTTCAACAATCTCATCTTTTTCAGTTGCGACATCTAATACATTCTCACCCCTCATTCTTCCGTTTTGCCGAGAACCAATATTAACAACTGGTGTTCCGATAAATGCTCCTTCTCTAATACCGCTGCTTGAGTTTCCAATTAGGCAAGCAGCATGTTTCATCAACTTGACATAAACCTGTATCGGAAGGTTTTTAAAAAAGTGCATGTTTTTAGCCAAACCTCTTTCTCTCCACTTTCGAATTCCCTTTGAAATATCTTCAGATCCGGCATCAGCATTTGGCCAAAGAACTATCGCTGGTAAATCAAAAAAGGTCAACGCAGACAATGTCTGCCATATTTGTTTTTCGGCCTTGCCGTATTCGGTCGTAACAGGATGCTGAGAAACGAGTAAATATGGTCTATTCAAATCAATTTCAGATCCTACTCCCTTCTCAAATATATGCGAGATATCAATCTCTTCTTCCAAGTAATCCCTCACCAAATCGATTCTAGGACAACCAACATTAAATACAAATTCTGGAAGTTCTCCCATTTTGATGATTCTTTGACGAGCATCCTCGCAGGCTGGAAAATGAATATGAGCAAATTTGGTTATCGCATGTCGAATACTCTCGTCGATTGTCCCGGTGACCTCCCCTCCCATCGTATGGGCTAAATGCTTATTCATGTAGGTGGTTGCCAATGTCGTAGACATCGTCTCAAAACGGTCTCCCACTGTAAACACCACGTCTGGGTCAAGTCGTTCAATTTCCTGCGGAATATTCATCAAGCCGATCCCTGTCGACTGAGCCATGGTTAACGGTGATTCACCTTCCAGGAGCATCCGAACTTCAGCGTCCACTTCAAATCCATCTTCTTTAATCAGGTTAGCCACCATACCGTAGCGATCAAGGAGAGCAGAAGCGGTAAGAATCACTTGTAATTTTAGATCGTCCCTTCTTTTTACGGACAGCATTACTGATTTGATGCTACTGTAGTTCGCTCGTGAACCTACTACTACACATATCTTTCTCATTCATCACCCTCCAGGTCCTCAAAATAAATAAACTCATCTTCTTTTTTAGACGCTTTCAATCGTCTTCCCAAAAAATCCTTGTACTCGGCAGCACTCACACCAATTCCAGGTTTTTTAAAACTTAAATCATCCAGTGAAATTCTTTCACCAACCTTCAAATCACGAGCAGCAACAATCGATTTCTGAAATACATCTTTCATCTCCGCAAATTGAGTCATATCGCTTTTGTCGACTGGATTCGAAACGATATGCTCAACCTCTCTAATTCCTCTTGTCATACTCAGAAACTGATCTGGTTCGAGAGAATTTGCAGCATCGCTTCCATACATTTTTTTTGAAAACGTGAGATGTTTCTCTATCGCAGCCACACCTAAGCATACTGAAGCAATTGCAGCATATATTTCTGAAGTGTGATCTGAAAAACCAACAGGAATGCCATATCTTGATTTCATTTCTTGAATGATATTGAATCCAACCTTTTGTGGAGGACAGGGATAAAGGCTTGTACACTGCATAACTCCCGTTTCACATCTTCCAGACTTAAGCAGCTCAACAGCCGAATCTAATTCATTCCAATCGCTCATTCCCGATGAGATCCACACTTTCCTTTCTAAAACTGCAAGCTTCTCAAGAAGTGGTAGATTGGTAACTTCACCAGAGGGAATCTTGAAAGCACTTACTCCAATATTTTCTAAAAGATCTACTGCTTCCAATGAAAATGGTGATGACAAAAAACCTAAGCCTAAATCTTCGGTACGATTCTTCAATGATTTCCACTGAGATTCCGAAAATGCAGTTCTTTTGAAATAGTCGAATCGATTTTCAGAGGAAAAATAACTGGGAGATGGAGCCGAGCGAGTTGTTTCCGCGTCAGAAATGTGAGTTTGAAACTTCACAGTTGTAGCTCCACATTCAGAGGCCAATTCAATTAGTCTACAAGCGTTCCCAAATGAACCGTCATGCACTGAGCCAATCTCAGCAATTATTTCAATTTTTTCTTTCTCCATAAAACGCGAACTAACTTTCTGTGTTCAAACCTTCGTTTTTCTTCGAACACACAACAGGTCTGGATTGAGGTCAAAGCTACCGCATTTGCTCCATAAATCCCAATGGAACAACTCCTCATTCTTAATTTCTGTATGCAGATCGCAGATTGCTAAATCTCAAAAATCTTTTTGATCGCCGGAAGTATAACGTTGGATCGTTTTGATAATCTCTCCAAGATACCGATTCGTATCTTGAGCTCTTTGTTCAGCTCAAAGTCTTGATTTCTAACTCGCTCGCCTAAACCTGAAATCTTTGTTTTCGCGTTATCAATCTGAGGAAAAATCACGTCACTTACTTGTTTGGAAATCACTGAACGCAAATTCATTTCGGCTTCGTATAAGGTTCGTCTGTCCCCTTGAACATAAACTGGCTTCACTGCACCGAGGGTTCGAAGAGTCTTCAAGCCTTGGCTCGCCGAACCAAGGCTGACATCCAGCTTACTCGCGATCTCTTCCATGGCAACCGGATGATCTACAGTAAAGAGAAAACCATAGATCGCCCCAACTGATTTTGGAGCTCCAAACAGTTTAAATAAATGAACAAATATCTCGATGACCTCGAGCTCGAGCTCGTTCAATTGTGAGTCGCCTTCAGGTAGGTTTTTCAAAACTTTAGATATTTCAATATTTTTTGAAATTAATGAAGTCAACTCAAATTCATCTTCGAACACTCATTTAATTTTAACATATTTCCTAAGTTGATAGGTATTTGATTCCTTAATAAGCAGGGAATCAAAACCTGCGACTTTAGCATCTCTGGCTTTTTTTGAGATCAACAAAAACCCTTGATAATCTGAGCGTTCCAGTCTCGATATCATTTCTGAGAATTCGATCTCCCCTTCAGCATAAACTTCGGTCCAATGCTTGCGTATGAATCTCTCGTATCGCTCACTTTTATTAAACACTCCGAAATATGCGAAGGCATTACCGTAGGTGATACTATTCTCTACTGAATACAAAGGGAGTTCAGCATACTTTGTGCTTTGAGCCAACTTCTGCAAAGCCTTGTCACCATCAGAATGACTTGAATTCAGAACTCGGAAAGCTCCCATTCCTCCTAACGTTATGATGCAAGCCGACAAAACAAATCCAGCCCATTGTTTCAGCTTTTTTTTATCGCCAGGAACAAGTCCGCAATAAAAGAAAATAACTAACAACACATACAGGGGTGTAGCCCCTAGCAGATAATGCTGCCTGAATTGCTTTGCAACGATCAACCAGTGTCCTGCAAAAGCAATAAAACAAGATAGAACCAAACGATCCCATAATCTGACAGACAAAATTCTATTTTTTACAATACCATTGGTGCGAATACTAGGTAGGGCTATAAATAGACTCAAAAACAGAAAGAAAACCATAAGCGGATCGCTCTTTAGAATCCGCAAAAAGTTTTCTCCCATTTGAGAAACATCGAACCCTGAAGAACCCCCACCATACTCGCCACCTTTAAAAAAAATCCTTCCAACGAAATCTGTGAAGTAATCGAGGGAAGGGATCGCTACCAACCATTGTATGCCGAATCCAAATACCGTCACTCCAGCAGCAATCCATCGTTGTTTCCAATTTTCGGGAACTAAAAATACAAACGCCAGAAGTGGAACTGCAGTGAGCTTTGTTCCCAATATCAATGCGCCTCCTAAACCAAACCAGATACCCCATGACAAACACGCACGTTTTACGGAATCAGCCGACAGGTAACGAATACAAAGCCAAATAACAGAGAAGGAAACGATCATAACCATCACTTCTGCAGATACTCCCACGCTTCGATAGATGGTAAAAGTCGAGGAAAATAACAGAACAAGCTGACATAGGATCGTTTTACTCAGGTCACATAATAATTGCTGCAACGCAATTCCGATCTGGTAAACCAAATAGACAAACATCACTTGGAGACACCAGGACACCACCAAGAGATAATGCTCAGGGTATGCAATCAATGACTCTGCATACGGCAATCCTCCACTCCAGATTGCATGAGCGATACGACAAATCACCGCGCCCACAAGTTGCCAAATCAATGCAGGATGGTCGACAAAATCAGTGAAGTTGAACTCACCAAGAGTCACAAACGAAGAGAGGTATAGATAAGCGGGATCTTGATTGTTGATATAAAATGGGGTTCTAGCATCCAGAAACAAGCTCTGGAGCCACAACAAAAAAAGCGGAATAACTGCTACCACCACTCTGTCGGTTTTCAACAGCGCCAAAAGTGCTTTTCCCGTGATTGTTTTCATCAAAGTATCTCTACTTTAGGATCTCAAAGTACTCCCTACTCCACATATAAACATCTCTTTTCTGTTCATAATCCAACTTGTGAAACTGGAACATCAATTTAAAAACACTCATCACGTATTTCAGACGTTCATCACCGTCGAACGCTTTGAGGTTGATGTACTTTTTATAGATCGGGACTGAAATTACCCTTGCGTTCAACTTCTTGGAAACGAAAAGCAAGTGACCGTCCAGATGAGGTGTATCGGTCAAAATCTGAAAAGGCACTCGTTGGAGAAACCGGGTCGAGTACATCACGAAGCCGGAATGCCATTCCTTGCGAAATGTAAGAGTTAAAATCGATTCGAGTATACTCAGAATTCGTATGACCGCGAACGTAAAAAAGGGAGTCTCTTCTTTCCTACCAAACTTCAGTTTAGAACGGTAACCATAGGCCAAATCGATTTCAGTATCGCACAAAGGTAAAAATCGGTCGATGAGTGACGGTAAGTATTGACCGTCCCCATGAAGCATAATCACGTTTCTTACAGATTCGTTCTGACAAGCAATCCAATAGGCCAATTTCTGTGAACCCGCATATCCTAAATTTTCACAAGTTCGTATGATGCTCACTGGTATGTTGACAGGATGATTGTCCAACTGCAGTCGCAGAATTTCTCCGGTATCATCGTCACTGCAATTGTCGATTACCAAAACTTCAGCCCTCTCATGAAAAGAACTGGGAATCTCCTGAATCACTCGCAAGACACTTCCCGCACAGTTGAAGCAGGGTATATAGATCAGAAAAGGTTTTTCTATTTTCGGTATTTTTTTCAAAGTTTATCAGACGTGATATGAACTTAAACCGTAAGGCCCATAACAATGATCAATGACTACTTCACTACAGAAATCCAGCGCTTGTCATGAACATCATGATCCGGTAATAATTCGCAAACCGCCTTCTTAACACCTTCCCACGGATAGTCATCACCTGCAATTACTGATCCAATTTTCACTTTAGGAAGCCAAGCCATAATATCTCTCTTTACAGCATCGTAGTCGTGTCCTCCGTCCAGATAAACAAAATCGATACTTCGATTATTAAAATCTTCAGCAGCCACCTCACTACTCTGATTAATTTGGCGGACCACAGGATCATCCAGAAACCTGATTTTGAATAAATCTCTCGCGATCAAAAGCCTAATCACCCCCGAATTTTTATCTTTAGGGTCATAACCAGGGCAATACGGATCAACCGAAATAACTTCTTCAAAATATTGTGAAAAAAATCTTGTTGAAAACCCAATTAATGATCCAACTTCAACCATCAGTCTTTTCTTCGGAACCTTATCAATAAGTAACTTCAAAGATTCGCGCTCATATCCGTATTCTTCTCCAGATACCGTTAAAAAACTGTCATTCAAATCCCAAATCAAACTTTCATGCTTCATCGCACGATAACCACGTTTCAATGCTCTAAGTATTCTCTTCATTTCAAGCAATTCCAAAAAAGATTCGATTCCAACATCTAAGCCTTACTTCCAAATGACAACAAAAGAAAGTTAGCTTCCCCCAAGTAAGTCCCACGTCGAGCCAGAATTGACGGAATCTGGCCCATCCGGACTAACATGCAGTCATACGAGGTTGCAGTGATCCCTCATCCGACCTTAACAAAATGAATCCACCAAGAAATCCGCCCTCAAGAGAATGCTCTAGTGTGGATTTCACCAGAATCTTCCACTCGACCGTTGGCTCGATTTTCATTCGGCTTTCTTCACTTAACCCGATAAATATTCTAAATGCCTGCGATCAATTAGGTCTCACGAACTTAACTTCCTGTCGTAGCTAGTTCGACAAGCTTAAAATAGAATTTCTAACTGGGAAGGTAGGCGAACCTCCCTAGGATAGCGGCTCTGAATTTTTGATTGGATTCCACCCGCATGAAGCGGACGAAGCGCAGCTTGTTCACCAGGAACTGTCTCATAAGTGGAATAGGTCCATTGATCGGAAATCCACTTTACCTTCTCTCGAGGTAAACCTCCCAAAATCTCCTCTAGCCATTCGGACCTTGTCATACTTGCTCCACTACCGCACAAATTCCAAATCCCCTTTTCCCGATTTTCGATAAGGCGCCGGCTCCAATAGGCTATGTCGCCCGCCCACGTCGGATTCCCTTTTTGATCCCGAGGGACTCTTAACTCCTTATTTTCTTCAATTGCGCGAATCACCTGATAAACAAAATTTTTCTTCTGAGCCTCCTTACCCCATACACAAATAAGTCTTGGTATGAGAGCCTCACCTTTTGTGACAGAAGCGATCTGCTCTTCCGCAGCAACTTTGGATTTAGCATACACATTGATCGGGCTCACAGGATCCGATTCCAAATAGGGCCCGTCCTGACCATCAAAGACATAGGTTGTGGAATAATACAAAAAACGAATCCCTTTCTTATTACATGACTCTGCCACCCTTGCGGGCTGTCCACAGTTTTCGTTGAATGCCCGTTCTGGATCATTTTCACAACCATCCACCCATGTCCAACCAGCTGCGTGAACCACAACTTCCGGCAAACAATCATTCATCAGTCTCTCAAAATCTTCGAATCGCTCCAAATCCAACTTTACGAGCTGAGGTCGGGCATAATTTCTATAAGTACCGGTTACTTCATGTCCTGCGCTGAGCAACTCTTTCATCAGGTGAGACCCCACTAGTCCTGAAGCTCCGATAATGAGAATTTTCATTTCTAAAATGGAGAGTCAAAATCTCTCAAACTGGGAAAGCTCATATCCCTAGCTGACACGATTGGCTCATTTTCGCCCCAATCGAAGCCAAATGAATTCCAATGAATCCCCATATCATGCTCCGCGTTGTATTCACAAGTTGTCTTGTAAATCATGAGGGTATCTTCCTCTAGTGATAAAAAGCCATGAGCAAAACCTCTCGGAATGACGAGGATATTTCCATTTTCTGCACTCAGTTCTACCGCCTCACAAACTCCATAAGTGCTTGATGCCTTCCTGATATCCAAAATCACATCTAACACCGCTCCACGAGGGCAATACACAAACTTCGCGTGGTCATATGGGGGAATCTGAAAGTGCATGCCTCTGAGCACTCCCTTTTTTGAAAAGGAAAAAAACTCCTCCTTCATGTCAAAATCGATTCCCAGAGACCAAAGAACTTCCTGATGAAAAGTTTTCGTAAAGTTTCCTCTGGAATCTACAAAAATCTTAGGAGCGATGAGTTTTGCTCCAGACAACAAATCCCTAACTATTTCCATTTTGGCACCTGGAAATGACAAATTCTTTGATCGAAGTCACTACATAATCAAGCATCACGTTACTTAAGCCGGGATAAGTTCCGACAAATATCGCCTCATTCATGATCCTGTCAGCTCCCTTGAGAGCCCCCACCACACGAAAAGCGTCGGGATCATCTTTTTTCAACTGAACAAACACGGGTTGCCGTAAAAGATTACCTCCAAACAACATTCGATTTCCGATTTTCCGCTCGTCCAAAAACGCCGCCAACTCGCTTTTTGAAAAAGGCGCAGTAGGTTTCACCAAAATCATAAACCCAAACCATGAAGGATCTACTTTAGCACCTTCTTCACTCCACTCGAATTGAGATTTTAGTTCCAAATTAGAGCCCTTCGGGTCCACCCAACAAGAAGCGTGAGTAGGTAGAGTAAATTCGAACAAGTCATCGAGATCTCCTAACCCCCTTCTCAAATACTCCCAATTCTGCTTTCGAGCCTCGATAAAGTAGTTAAGTTTACGTAATTGCTGACGTCCAATCGCCGCCTGAATATCGAGCGGTTTAATATTATAACCAAGGTGGCTGTAGATGTATTTGTGATCGTAACCTTCAGGAAGATCCCCCAACTGCCATTGAAAACGTTTTTTACACGTATTATCCACACCTGATGGGCAGTAACAATCTCGCCCCCAATCCCGAATACTCTCAACGATGATTTTCAGTTGAAAATCACGAACTATATTCACGGCCCCACCCTCTCCAAGGGTCAGGTGATGAGGAGGATAAAACGATTGAGTTGAAATATCTCCAAAACACCCCGTCGGCGCTGTAAGATATTCCTTCTTTTGTCCTGAGTAATAGACCTGAGTATGCTCGCCTCCATCGGCAAGTCTTAACAAATGATCCAATTCCAAAGTTTTTGCATCCTCCGTTTTCAGAGTGTAAGAACAACCAAGAGCGTCACAATTATCCTCAATAAGCCACAGGTCATATTTTCTACAAAAGCCCAAAACGGTTTTTAAATCAAACGGGTTGCCCAACGTATGTGCAATTACAACCGCCTTTGTCTTTCCAGGGTTATATGCTTCCTCCAAGAAATCTGCTCGAATGTTACCCGTCAGGGGATCATTATCCAAAAACACGGGAATCGCTCCAACCTGCACAATTGGAGAAACTGTTGTAGGAAATCCAGCAGCGCACGTGATGACTTCATCACCCTTGCGCAATCTTTTCTCAGGTTGGATTTTGTGCGACGTGATCGCTGAAACTGCCAACAGATTTGCCGAAGAACCTGAATTAGTTAGAACAGACTGTCTCACACCCAAATACGCAGCTAGCTCCTTCTCAAATGCTGCACCCTCTTTCCCAAGCGTAAGCCAAAACTCAAGCGTACTATCTACCGCTGCCACCACCTCATGATGATCAAATACTCTTCCTGCATACGGGACTGCACTCTGTTCAGGAATGAACAACGTGTTTCTTAATTCAGGGGGGTAGTTAGCCTGGTGTGTTAAAATGGAGTATTCCTTCACCAAGTGAAGTATCTCTGTTCTAATGTCTTCTGGTTTCCGACTCATTGGACTAAAAAAACTACTGGGGTGCTATATTTTAGAATCCTGCATATATTTCAGGATCTGTTTTTGCGTGAGCCCAATCGCCTCGCCATCGTCCGATTCATTAACTAAACGATACCAATCCACCACAAATTTAACGGTGCTTGCAAAGCTCCAAACAGGTCTCCACTTCAACAAGTGAAACGCTTTTTCTATGGACAAATTCAGCTTTCCCGCCTCATGCACTGCATCAACCGTAGAGTGATTCATCCAAGATCCATCCCAATGCTTCAAAATCTCCTCTACCAATTCTCTAACCGAAAGGTTAGAATCGATGGAAGGACCAAAATTAAACGCTCCTAAATAGGGATTTAGCTCGACCCTTCCTTGAAACTCCCATGACTGTCTCGCCAACTCCAAATAACCACTTAGCGGTTCCAAAACATGTTGCCAGGGACGTGTCGAATTATGATTTCTAACCTTGATAGAATCTCCTGCAGCAAGACTTCTCATACAGTCTGGAACAATACGATCTTTTGACCAGTCACCTCCACCAATGACATTACCAGCTCTCGCGCTCGAAATTAACACGTTAGAATCTGTTTTTGAAAAAAAACTCCTCCGATACGCAGATATTGCCAACTCCGCACATCCTTTACTTGAGCTGTAGGGATCATAACCACCCAATGGATCTGTCTCTCTATAGCCATGTAGCCATTCTCGATTCTCATAACACTTATCGGTAGTAACCATCACACAAACGACTTTCTTGGTAAGCGTTTTCAGTGATTCCATAAGGTTTACGCTGCCCATCACATTGGTAGCGTAGGTCTCTACCGGCTCAAGATACGACTCTCTCACGAGAGGTTGTGCAGCCAAATGAAAAACAACATCTGGTTCTATGCTTTCAACACATTTTTTTAAAGCGATCAGATCTCTAATATCAGCAATATGATGATCCACCCGATCCGACAACTGAAGCTGATCAAATAATGAAGGATCAGTGGGGGGTTCCAGACTAAAACCAGCTACGTTTGCTCCCAACATCAATAACCACTCAGAGAGCCAAGAACCTTTAAAACCAGTATGACCAGTTATTAAAACCCTCTTACCTTCGTAAAATGAGTTGAAAGCATCAATCTTCATTATTGATTACCATATCTTCCACGGAGCAGTCCCCTTCTCCCACTTCTCTTGGAGTTGTTTCCTATCACGAAGAGTGTCCATGGGTTGCCAAAATCCACCATGCTTATAAGCCAGTAATTCCCCCTCACGAGAGAGATGCTCCAAGGGTTCTCTTTCCCAAAAGCATTCATCTCCTGAGATGTAGTCCATTACACAAGGTTCGAGCACAAAAAATCCACCATTGATCCATGAACCATCTCCTTCCGGTTTCTCTTTAAAAGAAGACACTAGCCCAGTGTCGATCTCCAAAGCACCGTATCTGCCAGGTGGTTGGACAGCCGTGATGGTCGCTTTTTTTTGATGATTTTTATGAAATTCGAGAAGCTCTGTGATATTCACATCCCCGAGACCATCACCGTAGGTCATACAAAAAGTCTCATCCTGTATGTAATCTTTCACCCTCTTGATCCTTCCACCTGTCATAGTGGTTTCTCCGGTATCAACAATCGTCACACTCCAGTCTTCCGAACGCTTTTCGTGCACCGTCATTCGATTGGAAGCGAGATCAAACGTCACATCTGACATATGGAGGAAATAATTGGCGAAGTATTCCTTAATCACATATCCTTTGTAACCCGCACAGATTATGAAATCATTAATTCCGTGAGCTGCATAGATCTTCATCACATGCCAAATGATAGGGCGTGTACCTATTTCAACCATTGGCTTAGGTTTTATTTGGGTTTCTTCGCTCAATCGCGTCCCGAAACCACCTGCGAGAATCACTGCTTTCATTTAAGGGATTTTAAGAACCTGTACTCCGATCAAAGAGACCACTTTCAAAGTATTTCGCGACGTATACAACAATTTTTCCTTTCACTGAGTCCGATATGCATTCAACCTCGCATGTAATGACACTAGTGTTCCGGACGAGAGCCCCTCGAAGCCCAGAAAAATGGTTTGGAATCTAAAATGAAAAACCATAACTCGATCACCAGAAGAATTAAATGACATCTGTTTTTAGATACACATTCTACCTGATAATTCTCCTTTTATCGTTGTTGTCGGTGCTCATCAAATGCATCGCGATCAATGATCCATTCTTGGGTGCCCACCTATTCAGACAACTACAAACACTCTCAACGATTGAGGCTTACACTTTAGACGGTATCCATCTCCTCAAACCCCGTACGAACTATGTTGGTTATCCAGGCTACCTACTTCTGGAATTACCAATCTTTCAGGTGGCAATGACATGGTTGAGCGACATTTCTTCCTACCCCCCTCTGGTTTGCACAAGAATAGCAAACATCATTATCGGCTTATTAACTGGTGGCGTTGTATTCTTACTCAGTAGAAAGTTCACCGATCGATCGTCCGCCGCGATAGCTGCGATAGTCTATCTGTTCACACCCCTAAATATGATGTATCACTGGTCGACCCTAATCGACCCTTCAGCTGTTCTTTTTTCGGTCACCGCAACCTACTCTTATATACAGCTCCAGCACGGCCACCGAAGATCCTATCTTTTTCTTTTCCTGTTTTTAGCAACCAGTCTTTTAACGGTCGTAATCAAACCTTTGTATTACCTACCAGTTGCAGCACTCGTCCCCATTTTTCTCATCAGCGAATACCTTGATAATGAAAAGAAAAACTGGGCTCTGCGTGTTAAAGAAACCTTAAGAAAGAGAATCGGGATTTTAGCGTCAATTGCGCTATCGGGAATCGTAATGACCGCCTGGCTTAAGATCTCGTCTGATTACTCTTCTGCACAATCCGTCACTTCTCACTTAGGTTGGGACACTCTCACCAACCCCGGATGGTATGTCACCATCTTGCTCAGATACTTTTTCTACATCCAGACACCGGTGGGACTGCTGTTCGTTATGATTCTGTTGTTCCACCTTCCCAAATCAAAATCTCACCGGATCTTCATATGGGTTTTCATCGCTCTTCCCTTCGTATATTATCTCACTTTTGCAAACATCAATTACCCACACGATTATTACTCCCTCATCTTACCTCCCTACTCCTCGTTTGCAGTGGGTTATGGATGCTTTGTTTTCCTAAACGAATGCAAATCAGCCAAAAATAGGTTTATACTCCACTCACTGATCTGTGCCATAATCTGCATGGCATCGATCTTTCTTTACCTCACCAATTATTGGCTGTCACCAAACGTCGAAAACAGATACCGAAAGATAGCCAAAGAAATGCTTCCAGTCTTGGAAACTAACGAATATGCGTGGGTGTTGACTGATCGAAATGGTGATTTTCAAACTAACGAGTATCTTGCTGAAAGTCGCCGTGACATGATTCAGGCTAAACTCGGAACTCTAAATACCGAGGCTCTCCGGGAGAAAACTCGTCCTGTATACGCTCCCGCAATATTGTATGCGATGAATCGCCAATACGGAGAAATGTGGTGGTATGATAAAAACCCTCCCATTGATCAATTGAATTCAAAAAAAGAAGAATACGAGGGGAATTTGCGATATGTCATCTTCTATATGGCGACAAATCAAAAAGATATTGTTGCCGAGATGAATCAGGGCTCACTCATTTACCAAAGCAACGACTTCCTTGTTTTCGACTTAAGGGGATGATCAGCCGGAAATAGCAGGGCGAATCCAGGAAGCCCAATTACTCCTGTAGCCACTACGTCGATTGATGCTGTCTGCCCAATCGTAGATTGTATCCCATTCCTTCCCTCCAATCATTAAGCTTTGGTTGAAGTCAAAATGGCTCAAATCAATCAATGTGTCAGTTCGGGAAATACAAAGGACTGGAACC